>CAVLBI010000133.1:0-64922 GCA_963661295.1 bacterium | reverse complement strand
GTGTCTTGAGTTTTTCTTTATTTCTTCAATTACTTCTTCTAATGGTTTATTACTGTATAGATAGTCATGGAACTCTTTATACCCTATTCCACTATTTAATATTCTTGATTTTTCATAGTCATATTTTAATGATTTAATCTCATCTAATAGACCATTTTCCATCATAATGTCTACTCTTTTATTGATTCTTTTGTATAGTGTTTCTCTATCTATTGTTAGTCCTATTACCTTAATGTTATAAAGTAATTTATCTTTATCGTTTGTTATTTCTTCATTATTTTCTAGTTTGTTTAAAAGTCTTACTAATCTTTTTCTATTATTTAGTTCTGGTAAATTTTCTATTTTATATTCTTTTATTCTTGAAAGTATTTCTTCGTTTGATAAATCAGCATATTCGTTATATGTTGTTCCTTCTGTGAATCTATAATCATATAAGGCTGCTTTTATATAAAGGCCTGTTCCTCCTACTATTATTATTTGTTTACCTCGTGAAGTTATTTCTTCTATTTTTTTTCTAACATCTTTTTGGTAATCAAATACTGTATAGTCTTCATCTACATCCTTTATGTCTGTTAGGTGATGAGGAATACCAGATTGTTCTTCTTTTGTTGGCTTGGCACTACCAATATTTAATCTTCTATAGATTGAAACACTATCTCCATTTATTATTTCTGCATCTAGCTTCTTAGCTAGTTCAATACTCAATTTTGTTTTTCCAATTCCTGTTGGGCCAACAATTACGATTATATCTTTCATGTAGTCATCTCTTTCTTTTTATTTTTTTACATATGTTACTATTGCATCTTTTTTACCCATTGAATTTTCAAATGTATCTAAATAAAGCATATTACCACTTAAAGTATCTACTATCCATGGAAGATATGCAGTCGTATAAGAATTAGCATCCTTTTTCATATGATTTTTTGTGAAGGAATAATAATATAATAATTGTAAGATACCTTTTTCTGTTAAATGATCTTTTAGTTCATTGAATAGACTTTGTAAAGCTTCTTCAATTGATGCATCTTGTGGAACAAAAAAGTCTAAATATTGTAATACATTAGAAGTTATTATAACGTCGTATCTCTTATCTTTTATTGGTTGAAGATCCATTATATTCCCTTCTACATAACTTATTTTATCTGACTCTTCTGAAAGTAGTTTTCTTAATTTACTGTATGACTTTTGACTAGCCATATATGTATTCATATATTTTAATGAATTAAAACTAAATACATCTTGTGATAATGGAACTTCTTTTATCCTTAAGACTTTATCATACATTTGCTTTCTTGATTGGGTGTTTATTATTATGTCTTTTTTTAATTTACCAAATCTTGCGGTATTTTCATTTATGTCATAGACTGTTATATTTTTAGCTCCTAGTAAAAGAGCATTAAAGGCTTGGTCTGATGATGAGCCTACTGTCAACACACTTTTTCCTTTTAGTTCTAATATTGGAAAGTAACTTGCGATTTCTTCTGTTGTGAATGGGTAAACATTATCAAATATTTTGTTTTTCATTATTATAATCCCCCTTTTTTATGGGACATATTATACTAAAAAATTTTATTTTAATCAAGTTGACGTTTAAATAATCTTTCTAATTCATATCTTGAATATGTAATTATTGTTGGTCTTCCATGAGGACATGTAAATGGATTATCGCAATATCTAATATTTTCTAATATCCATTCTTCATCTTCAGGAGATATATATGTATTTGCCATTACAGACATTCTACATGCTGTTGTTGCGGCCATACGCCATATAAACTTATCAAAGTCAAATTCTCCTTTATCAATTATGATATCAACTATTTTTCTTATTATTTCTTCTGATTTATCTTCTGGAATCCAACTTGGATGAGATCTTATTATTATACTGTCGAATCCAAATTCATCTACATCAAAGCCATATTGTTTTAGTAAGTCAAATCTTTCTCTTGCGAGAATAAATTCATCGGGCCTTAATTCTATTTTTATCGGGATTAATAAGTCTATTGTGATTGGTGATTCATTCATCTGTTTTAATATTTTTTCATAGTTTATTCTCTCAGCAGCGGCATGTTGGTCTATTAAATACATTCCATCTTCATTTTCAGCAACGATGTATGTCATTAAAACAACTCCTCGAGGAATCATTTTTTTGATTCTAGCAACTTTTTCTGGTTCTTCTTCTATTTCAAATGGCAAGTCTTCTTTTAATTTGTCTTTCTTTTCCTTTTCATAGACTTTCTTTTGTTCTGCAACTTCAAAGTCTAGAGTCATTTCTTCATATTTGTTTTCCGGTTCTTCTTTTTGTTCTTCTTTATCTATATTATTTGTTATTTGTCTATGAACTTCACTAACTGAGTAACTATCTCTTACGGATACTTCTGGTATTAATGTGATATTTTCTAACCTCTTTGTAATTAAATCTATTACTAAATCTTTTAGAGTGTCCATCTTAGAAAATTTTATGTCCATTTTAGTTGGGTGGATGTTGATATCTATTAGTATTGGGTCTACTTCAATATTTAGTACAATTACTGGATATCTATCTTTATGAATGTATGTGTGGTAACAATCAACAATACATTTATTAAGTTCATTATTTTTAATTACTCTTCCATTTACTAGAGTTGTGATTGAGTTTCTATTCCCTTTAGTTACTTCAGGATAAGAAATATATCCATGAATATAATAATCATCATTTTCCCCTTCGATTGGGATCATTTTCTTTGTAATATCTACTCCATATATTTCATAGATGACTTTTAAAAGATCTCCATTACCGTCTGTTTTTAATAATACTTTATCGTTATTTATTAATGTAAACTTAATATTTGGATATGATAGTGCCATTTTATTTAAATATTCAACTATATAGGCTAACTCTACATATAGATTCTTCAAATATTTTAATCGAACTGGAGTATTATAAAATAAATCTGATACTGTGATTGTTGTTCCTTTTTGAAGATCAGATGACGTTACTTGCATGTTTTTTCCACCTTCTAGTGTTACTATTGTACCGACTTCACCATTACTTGTTTTTAGTCTAACATTTGATACACTGGCAATTGATGGAAGTGCTTCACCTCTAAAACCTAATGATTCTATATAAAATAAGTCATCTAAGTTTTTTAATTTTGATGTTGCATGTCTTTGAAAAGCCATTTTTGCATCTTCTCGATCCATACCTATTCCATTATCACTTACTTCTATTTCTTTTACTCCGGAATCTATTAATTTTATTATTATTTCATCTGAGGATGCATCTATTGAATTTTCTACTAATTCTTTTACGACATTCATACATTTTTCTACTACTTCTCCTGCTGCTATTTTATTTGCAAGTACTTCATCCATTACATGAATTTTACTCATTTTACCACCTACTTCTTTTCTATTATAACAAAAATAAAAGATACTTAGTACCTTTTATTTTTTCTCTTATTAGTCTAGCATGAACCAACAGAACATGCGTCTGCTTCTACATTGCACTCTTTGTTCTTTGTTTTACTTCCTCCTGGGAAGACATATGAGTAATTATAATTTTTGCAGCAAACATTTACGTAGTATTCTTCCGTATCTAGCGCCCCAACATCCTCATTTTTTGCTGTCCTTAAAATTACATTTCCTGTACAATTTTTGTCTTTTTTACCTGGGTCTTGTAGTGAACTCATATATTCTTGTTCATACAATTCTTCAAAAGTTACTTGATAAGCTCCAGGGTGATCCATTACATATTCTGATGCTGCATTACTTGCAGACTCTGCCATTGTATCATATCCTTGTTGTTTTGCTTTTTGTCTATATCTTGAATATGCTGCTGTTGCAAGTCCCATCATGATTGCAAGGATTACTATTGCTCCTAGTAATTCAACCAATGAAAATCCTTTTTTATTTAATTTCATATTTTCACCTCTATTATAAGTTAATTATACTATATATCTTTTAGGTAAACAAATAATTTTTCGGCAACTTCTTTTGTAACTACAGTTTCTAATTCTTCTTGAGTTGCCTCTTTCATTTTCTTTAATGAACCAAATTTTTTTAATAGTTCTTTTTTTCTTACTTCACCTATTCCTGGAACAACATCTAAAACACTTGCAAGAGCTCCTTTTGCTTTTATATTTCTATGATATGATATAGCATATCTATGTACTTCATCTTGGATTCTTGTAAGAAATAAGAATAATTTAGAATCCTTATCTACATCTAAAATTCTTAAGTTTTCATTCATTATATGATTAGTTCTATGTTTATCATCTTTTACTAAACCAATTATTGGTATATGAAGATTTAGGCTTTCAAGTATTTCTTTACAAGCATTAATTTGGAGCATACCACCATCCATTACAATTAAGTCCGGTTTATATGACTCATCCATTAACACTTTAAAGTATCTTCTATATATTACTTCTTTCATAGCACTTAAATCATCTTTAACTTCTGTTGAAATCTTGTATTTTCTATATAGATCTTTGTTTGGTAGAAAGTCATCAAATACAACCATTCCTCCTACATAGAATGTTCCAAATAAATGAGAGTTATCGAATGACTCCATTCTATGTAATTCTTTTAATCCTAAAAGGTCTTTTAATTCGTTTAAAGCTTTTAATCTTTCTTCTTCATCTCGTTTTAATGTTTCACCTTGTAGTTCAATTTGTTCTTTGGCATTTTCTTTGGCTAGGTCTAATAGATTTTTTAATTTACCTTTTTGTGGTTTTGATACTTTTACTTTAAAGTATTCTTCAAGTAATCTTTCATCTATTTCTTGAGGTACTAGAAGTTCATGTGGAAGTACTCCTTTATCATAAAACTTTATTAAGTATTCTGTGACTTCTTCTGAAATATCTCCAATAGATGATATTATTTCATTATGTCTTCCAAATAATAAGCCATCTCTTATAAAGAATATTTCTATTCCTAGATAGTTATTTTCATAATAGTAATTTACTAAATCAAAATTATAATTATTATTAAGATCAATTTTTTGTTTCTTTAGAGTTGTATTTATGTCTTCTAACATATTTTTTAATTCTAAAGCTCTTTCATAGTTTAAGTTTTCTGATGCTTTTATCATTTCTTTTTCTATTTTTTTAGATATTATTTCACTATCTCCTTTTAGGAAGGCAACGATTTCTTTTTTCATTTCATCTATTGTTTCTTTTGGAATGTCTTTTTTACAATATCCAAGGCATTCTCCTATGTGATAGTATAAGCATAAATCTTTTTTTAATTTATCACATTTTCTAAGTGGATATACTCGGTTAATTATATTTACTGTTTTTCTAGCTGCTGATGCATTAGGATATGGACCATATAAATGAGATTTATTTTTCTTTCTTTTAGGTGTTCTTACTATTTTTACAACTGGATATTTATCGTTTGTTAGTTCAATATATGGATATGACTTATCATCACGTAAAAGTATATTATATTTAGGATCATATTTTTTAATTAGTGTAATTTCTAGAATTAAACTTTCTAATTCAGATGAAGTTACAATGTAGTCAAAATCATCTATATCTTCTACTAACATTTTAGTTTTACCTGTTACTGTTCTTGTGAAATAACTTCTAAGTCTTCTTTGTAAGTTTTTAGCTTTTCCTACATATATTATTACTCCATCTTTATTTTTCATTTGGTAACTTCCAGGTTTTGTTGGAACTAACGATAATTTTTCTTTGAAATCTTTCATCTATATCACTCCTAGTATATTAAGAAAAGAAATATCTTATTGATATTTCTCCATTGCTTTCATCATTTGATTTATTTGTTTTTGATTTGGCTTTCTTCCCATTTGCATCATTAAAGCTTTAATCATATCTTCATTGATTGGGGGATTTTTCTTTAAATATTTCTTCATTAATGTACGTGCTACGAAGAAACCGATTACTAATCCGATTAAAAGGCCAACTACAACAAGTAATATATCATGTAGCATTAAATCATCTCCTCAGTAATATTATTACAAAAAACAAGAATTTATACAAGTGGTTTTTGTGATATAGAAGGTTTTAAGCTTATATTTAATAATTTTTTCATTTTACTTTAACTTTATACCAATAGAAAATGAGGATTATCTCCTCATTTGTCCAACACCTGTTGTATCTTGATTTTCATTTACTTTAATTCTTACTTTTAAGAACTTAAGAACTTTCTCTAACATTTCTTTTTCTATATAAATACCTCGTTTTAATTCAACTCTGCCTTGTTTATATGAATCTGATGAACCATCATATAAATCTTTAACATCTTCATATGTTATATCTTCATTCTTTTTAGATGATAAAGCCGAACGTATTTCTTTTCCTACACAAAATATGTTTCCATTTTTCATACAATATTCAAATGCTATTTTCATCGCTTTGTCATATTTTAATATTTTATTTGTATTTGAAATAAATGTTATTTTATCTAAATCATCAATTCCATACATACACAT
The DNA here is from genome assembly GCA_963661295.1 of bacterium. Taxonomy (GTDB): domain Bacteria; phylum Bacillota_I; class Bacilli_A; order RF39; family UBA660; genus UBA3789. The sequence continues at coordinate 58,484 of CAVLBI010000133.1, read as the reverse complement.
AAGAATAGCGTTATATCTTTCAAGAAATTCATTGAAATTTACATATGTTCCAGCTTTGTCTTTGAATTTACGAGTTTCTCCCATAAATACATTTTCTCTATTTTTTGCATCATAAATATATCTTAAAGTTGGACTTGTTGTTAATGACATATCATCTGTTTCGTCTTCTTTTGTTATAACTATTGCATTTTGACTATCTAATAATTCCGTATTTATAGGTCCTTCAATAAACATATCTTTTTCTTTGTCTTTTATTAGTAGTTTTATTGTTGTAATCATTTTTTCTTTACCATTATCAAAATAAAAATCTCTTAATTTTGGAATTGGAAATTCATTAAAATCTATATAAGAATAATGATTGAATTTACCTGCTTCCCTTACTATAAAATCTATTAATAATTTAGTGGCAAAATCATAGTTTCGTTCATCTTTAATCATTTGAATACTAATTTGTTGATTCATTTTATTAACTACATATTTATAGTCATATGAGCGATACTCATATATCCCTAAATCTTTATCTGTGATTTTCTCATTTCCAAGCAACTTATCTAAAGTTAATTTTCCATATACTTCGTTGGCATTATTTATTGCATATATTTCATATTCATCATTTCTAATACACCTTTGAAGATGTTTTGCAGTTTCTTCTAATTGGTCTTTTATAATTGTTCTAGTCTTAATATCATATGGTATTTTTATATATGCTCTTTTATCTTGATTATTAATATACAAATGAGTTTCTCCTTCAAGATCATCATAATCTTCCACTTGCCTATTATTTCTATATAGTTGACAATGATTAATTGTTTTATCATTTATATGTTTCTTTAAGTAATTTTTTAATTCTTCAGCACTTGCTGATTTAGTGTTAATTATTATTTTTGTATGATTAGAGTCAGCATAATAATTAGATAATACCTCTAATAAATCAAAATACGTTTCAAATGATATTTCAAATTTATCTGATGTAGTTAACGAAATCATATCGCTATTATTTTTATATATACATATTTGTCCTATTTTATTTTGAAGAGTTGCGTCATAAATTTTAATTTTTATACGATTTGAATTTTCAATATCCTCTCCATCTTTAGAAATAAGTATAGGTGTTGATTTAATTTTATCATTTTCTTTATCCCTAAAAAATAAATTCCTTTCATTTTGTTTTATTGTTTCTTGTTCTTGTCTCATAAAATTCCCTTCTATTTTTGTTTTCGATTCAAGACCCCTCGGCCTTAAACGTTCTATATTATATCAAATATATATAAAATTGTCAAATAAAAGTTTTCTTTACTATAAAATTCATTTATGCCTTTTTTGCTTTTTCTATAAAAAAATGAGGATTATCTCCCCATTTGTCCGACACCTGTAGTATCTTGATTTTTATTTACTATAATTCTGACTTTTAATCTTTTAAAGAATTCTTCTATTAATTCTTTATTCATGTATAAGCCTTTTTTTAATTTAGTTTTTTCTTTATTATAAGATTTTGTTGCTTTTGAATCATATATTTTATTTAAATCTGCATATTGTACTTCTTTACCTTTATTTCTGAAAAGCTCTGAATATTCTTCTCCAATACTCATTCCGCCTCCTTGAGAGCAGTATGCGAATGCTCTTTCCATTGTTTCAGCAGGTGTTAATTCTTCTTCATTTTCGGTTATAAATGTTAATTCATTTAAATTTTCATATGTATTAGTTAAATATGTTAATAAGTTTGTTGTATACTCAACTATATTTACATATGTTCCTGGTGTATACATATTATATTTATCATTAGCCAATGTAAACTCATGAATTTATTAGATATATTTTACCTAAAGGTTCTTCTTTCAAAAATATTACTCAAGAAGACTGTAATTTAATTATAAATAATATTAATTCATTATGTAGAGAATCCTTAAATGGTAAATCACCTTATGAAGCAATGTTATTCTTATGTGATGAAAATATATTGAAATTATTTAATTGTTATTATATTGAACCAGATAATGTTGATTTAACAAATAATTTATTAAAATAAAAATAATTATAGCCACGAACTATAATTATTCATATGACAAACAAATTGCCAAAGCCATATAATTTAAATAATGTAGGCATTGTGCATTTACTTTTAAAAATGATATAATTCCTACACTTTTTGACGTGGAACTAAAGTTCCTTGTCGCAATATAATATACCACATTCTTTTATTTTTTTACATATTAAATTATTTTAGCGACAAAAAAAATGTGCATTTTCTTATGAAAATACACATTTTTGGTCGTAATGCACTTAATTGTGCACTTTATTTAGAATTTAACGATTATTTTTATATTAATCTTGCAATTGTTTCAGTAAGTAATCATTTAGAAAGAAGAAATCAGTATTTTTGAAACAGCAAACGAATAAATTTTTGTTTTCTCTATTTAGTATTTTAAAAAAACTAGAAAAATTCTGTTCTACTTCTAGTTTTAAATAATAATTATTTACATCTAATCTACTTATTTCATTTAAATATAAATTGTTTATATAATGAGTGTTTTTTCTTTTTGAGTATGGTATATCTTGATGAAGTTTTATAAATAGGTTTTTATCCATTTCATCTTTTTTGAAAGGTATTATTAATTGGCTAAAGAGATTATAACCATATTCTACTTCTTCTTTATCAAGATAAAATATCGTTTTTAGTATGTTATATAATACACTTGGAGTATCACTGTATAATTTTATAAATTCTTTTTTTACATTAAAAATATAATAGACTTTCATTTTATCACCAAGATAATGGTAACAGAATGATAAGTCTATTTTTGTATTATTTTAGTAAATTTTCTATTTTTTCTTCTAGAGACGCTTCATCAAAACCGAATTTTTTATATACGTCTTGATATTTTCCACTTGCACCATATTCATTTTGAGAAATTATATATTTACTATTAAATATTATTTTATTCCATGCGTATTCTGGTGTTGTTTCTACTGCAATTTTCTTTATTTCTACAGGTAAAACACTTTCAATGTAGTCTTCATCTTGTCTTAAGAAGCTTTCTAAGTTTGGCATTGAAACCACTCTAATGTCTATTCCTTTTGTCTTTAAGTTTGTTGCGACTTTTATTACTTGATGTAGTTCTTCACCACATGATATTACTATTGCTTGTGGCTTTTTCATTGGGTCAACTACAACATATCCGCCCTTTTCTACCATATTTGCTTTTGTATACTCAAGTATTGGAAGCTTATTTCGTGAAAGTGCAATTGTTGCGGGTGAATTTATCTGACTAAAGATTGTTCTGTATGATCCAATTACTTCATTGGTATCAGCTGGTCTAAATACTTCCATATTAGGCATAGTTCTAAGTGCTAATAATTGTTCTACTGGTTGGTGTGTTGGACCATCTTCACCGACACTTATTGAATCATGAGTAAATATGTAAACATTTGGTAGATTCATCATACAGCCTAAGCGAATTGCTGGCTTTAAATAATCTGAGAATGATAAGAAAGTTGAGGCATATGGTCTAAATCCAGATAAGGCAAGTCCATTAATGATTGCACCCATAGCATGTTCTCTTACTCCAAAGAAGATGTTCTTTCCAGAATAGTCTTCGCTTGAAAAATCTCCTACTTCGTCAACATATGTTTTATTAGCTCCAAATAGATCGGCAGATCCACCGATAACAAATGGAGTTTTCTTTACTATAGCATTTAATATTTTAGATGATGCATCTCTTGGTGACTCTTCCAATGATTCTGGAGTATCATAAACAAAATCTTTTATATCTATAGTTTTATCATTATTCATAAATGTCTTTAATTCATTTTGTTCTTCTTCTGATAATGATTCTAAAGATTTTTCAAATTTCTCACTAATCTTCTTACAACGATTATTTATTACATACTGGAATTCATCTATTGTTGACTGAGACACTTGAAAAGGTATGTCTCTTACATTTAATTTTTCTTTTATTTTACTTATATCTTCTTTTGTTAATGGTTTTCCATGAACTTTATTTGTTCCTTCTAATTCTGAGTATTTACCAATAGTTGTTTTTATTTGAATTAGTGTTGGTTTATCTACTGATGTTTTTGCCTCAGCAATTGTTTTTGATATTTGTTCGTAGTCTTCACCATCTACTACTGTTAGTACGTTCCAGCCCATTGAGATAAAGCGCATTGGAACGTTGTCTATGAATGTTTTATTTGTTTTACCATCTAGACATATATCATTTGAATCATATAGTACTATTAATTTATTTAATTTTAATGTTCCAGCAAGAGATGCAGCTTCATAGGAAATCCCTTCCATTAAGTCTCCATCACCTGCTAATACATATGTATAGTGATTGATTATATCTTTTTTTGAATTATATTTTTTTGCTAAATGTGCTTCAGCAATTGCCATACCTACTGCTGTTGCAATGCCTTGACCAAGAGGTCCTGTTGTTGTATCAACTCCTGGTGTTACACCATATTCAGGGTGGCCTGGTGTAATTGATTCTATCTGTCTAAATGATTTTAAATCATCTATTGTTAAATCATAACCTGCCATATAAAGGGTTGCATATAATAATGCTGAACCATGTCCTGCACTCATTACAAATCTATCTCTATTAAAAAGAGTTGGGTTCTTTGGATCAATATTCATATGATTTGCGTATAAAGCATACATCATTGGCGCAGCATCTAGGACTATTCCTGGATGACCACTATTTGCATTATCAATCATGTCTATTGCAAGACATCTTATTTGATCTATTATTTTTTGTTTATTTATTTCATTAATATCAATGGATGTTTTTATCACTTCAATCACTCCCTATGTCTTTATTATATCATAAGCTTAATCATTATTATATTTAATTTTTTTATACAATTCCATAATTACTAATATAACAAAACCTAAACTTAATAAGCCTACTAAATGTCCTGCTGGAATACTTGATGTTTTTAATATTGTATTTAATGGTTCTACTTCAAGAACTGCTACTCCAAGAATTAGTGAACCTAATACTCCAAATAAGAATACTAGATTGCTTCCTAATGGAATTGTGAAGGCACTCTTTTTCTCACTTCTACAATTAATTGCATGAATATTTTGGATAATTATCATTAATGCCATTACATATCCTCTAGCCGTAGTTGTTTCCATATGTACTACGTTTAATAAATAATACCATACTGCAAATACAATTATTCCTATTGAAATACCTGAAATTAATATTTCTTCTAATAAGTCTTTATCAAATAAACTTTCTTTTGGACTTCTTGGTTTTTCATTCATAATATTTTTTTCGGCTTTTTCAAATGATAGTGCAAAGTCTTGCATACCATCTGTTACAACATTTAACCATAGAAGTTGGATTGCAACTAGTGGCATTGGCATATCAAGTAATATTGATAAACAGAAGAACAAGACTTCTGCTAAGCCACATGATATTAAAAAGTATATTATTTTTCTTATGTTTGCGTAGGCAACTCTTCCTTCTGATACTCCATGAACAATTGATTTAAAATTATCATCTAATACAATCATTTTAGAAGTTTCTCTAGCTATATCTGTTCCACTTCCCATGGCAATACCAATATTTGCTGCTCGTAATGCTGGAGCATCATTTACTCCATCTCCTGTTACAGCAACAAATTCTCCTTGTCTTTTTAAAGACTCAACTATTTTTAATTTTTGAATTGGTGTTACCCTTGTATAAATTATTTTTGTTTTTATGAATTCATCAAATTCTTTTTCACTTTTCTTTAGATATTCATCTACTTCTTTTCCTGTTGTTACATCACTGTAGTCTCTAGTTAATTTTAAATCTTTGGCTATTTTAAATGCAGTTAGAGGGTGATCTCCTGTAATCATAAGCACTTTTATACCAGCAGTTCTACATTTATTAATTGCTGGAATTACTTCTTTTCTAATTGGATCAATGAAGCCTACCATACCCATAAATGTTAAATCTTTTATATCTTTCTCAGTATATGTTTCTTTTTCTTCTATTTTTCCATTAGCAAGAGCAATTACTCGGTATCCATCTTTTGCTAGTGACTCATTTTGTTCTTCTAATAATTTTGTGTTTTTTGTTTTTCTGAAGTTTGTTTTATTACAAAATTCTGTTACTACTTCAAGAGATCCTTTTATAGTACAAAATGTTTCGTTGTTTTTCTTATAAAATACAGCAGAATATTTATTTGCTGATTCATATGGTATTGTTTCTAATATTTCAATATCATCTATACTTGTCTTAGCTTTTTCTCCTAGAACTAGGAAAGCTATATCTATTGAGTCTCCAATATGTTCTTTTTTTGAAAATTTTGCTTCATTGTTTATTTGACCTAGAAGAGCTATTTCTTGAGCGTATTTTATATCTTTTCCGGCTATTTCTCCTTTAGTATTATAACCAACACCTGATATTGCATACTCATTTCCGTTTGGAAGAATAATTTTCTTAGCTGTTTGTTCATTTACTGTAAGGGTTCCTGTTTTATCACTTGCTATTACTGTACAACTTCCTAATGATTCGATTGAATATAGTTTTTTAGCAACTACTTTATGTTTAGCCATTTTATTTGAAGCAATTGTTAAGGCCATTGTTAGTGCTAGTGGTAAACCTTCAGGCATTGCAGATACTGCAAGTGCTATTACTGATAATAATATTTCATTTAATGGTAGACCTTTTGTTGATAGTAAGATTGTTATTAATATTGAAATTATTACTATTAAAATTGTTATTTGTTTTGAGAATTTTTCTACTCTAATTGTTAGAGGAGATTTTTCTTCTTTTGTTTCATTTATTGTATGAGCAATTTTTCCTATTTCAGTATTTAGGGCAATTCTTACAACAATTGCTTTTGCTCTTCCTGTTACTACACTAGTTCCTGCAAATAGCATATTATCTTGTTCATTAATTGATAAGTCTTTATTTCTTTTTTGTTTACTTTTTTTTTCTACTGCAATACTTTCTCCAGTTAAGATTGACTCATCTACTGTGAAGTTGTGTGATTCTACAATTCTTAAGTCTGCTGATATTTTATCACCTGACTCTAAATATACTAAATCTCCTAGTGTTAATTCACTAGAGTCTATTAATATTTCTTTACCATCTCTTTGTACTTTTACTTTTTCTTTGACAAGTGATGATAATGACTCAGCTGTAGTGTTAGCTTTCTTTTCTTGAAATGTTCCCATTATTAAGTCAACTAATATTATGAATGTTATTGCTCCAGCATCTACATATTCTCCAACGATAATTGATGCGATGATTGCTACAATTAACAATAAAACGATTGGGTCTAGTAGTTCATTTATAAATATCTTTAAGATGCTATCTGGTTTCTTTTTAGGTAATTCATTAAGACCATTCTTTGCAATTCTTTTTTGTGCTTCTTTTGTTGTAAGTCCATAGATTGAAGTTTGAAATTTCTTGAATATTTCATCTTCTGTATAAGCATAATATCTATTATCTTTCATTTTTTATCCCCTCTTCTATAGATTTTATTATTTTAGCAGGATTACCAGCTACTACTACATTATCTGGAACATTTTTTGTTACTACACTTCCTGCTCCTATTACGCAATTGGAACCAATTGTAACTCCTGGTAGAACTGTTACCCCTCCTCCAAACCAACAATTATCTCCTACTGTTATTGGTTTTGCTTTTTCTAATCCTTGATTTCTTAGATTGTAATCAAGTGGATGTATTGCTGTATAGAATGAACAATTTGGTCCTACGAAACAATTATCTCCAAATGTTACTGAGACACCATCTAATATTGTTAGGTTATAATTAGAATAAAAATTCTTACCAATTTTTACATTATCTCCATAATCTATATGTATGGGTTGTTCTAATAAAAAATTACTATCACATGTATTGATCATTTCTTTTATTAGGTCTTTTCTCTCTTCTATCATTGATGGCAAAAGATTATTATATGTGAAACATAAATCTTGCATTCTAGTTCTTTTTAATATTAAGTCTTCATCATAATTTGGATTATAAAATTCACCATTCTTTGCTTTTTCTAATTCATTCATACTACTATTACTCCTTACTTTTTCCTTTTTGTCTTTTCTTTTATAAAGTTGCTTAAAGAAACGAAATATCCTTGGTCTACAGAAAATATAAAATAAATAATTCCTATTATTACATCTAGTAAATCAAATGATAAAACTATCATGACTGATGCGAAAAGTGATAAATATTTGGTATAACTTTTTTTATTTTTGTAGCCGACTATTGTTAAAATTAAGGATATTATTTGAATTAATATTAAAAATATTTCTGTAATTGATGATGTGTTTAAATGGTTTGTTAATATTAAGAATATTTTTGATATTACTGTTAGGACTAAAACTACTACTGTTAGATTTACTGCTGTCTTGATAAATTTTTCATCTTCATAGTTGTTTTTAAATTCTATTACTGGTTCTTGATGAAATTCTTTTGTTGCTTGTTTTTGTGGTTCTTTTATTATAGGTTCAGTATATCCTTCAATTTCATCTTCTGTAAGTATTAAAATAGGTTCCCATTTTTGTCCTGGTAGTCCTGGTAATATTCCACAACATACGACTAGACTATTATTATTTAATGCTTGACGCATACTTTTAGCAAATTTTCTAGCATTATTATAGACTTCATTGTCATATTTAAATTCTGGTCCCTTGAAGAATAAAATTTTATTATCCATTATAAAACCTCTTACTAAATTATCATACTCTTCTGGTTTACCACCCAATGATAAGAACCATTCACGATGATCCATATTTGTGTTTTGTAAATACTGTACCTCTCCATTTAAAATCATAAAAAGTATTCTACTATTCATATTCTTCACCTATTATATTATAACACGTATATTGACATTTTCTGCATAAAAAAAGCAATAACTGTAAATTATTGCTTATATGTAAATACTTTTGCTTTTTCAATTTCTTCTGGTGTTTTAACTCTATTAAATTGTGCAAAAAATTCTGCGATTTCATCATTACTAAATTCATTTTTTTCCATAGTTTTACACCTCCTATGCTCATTGTATCATATTTCCATTTCAACATCATCATTTTCTCTCACAATTGTGATTTTTACTAGATTCATAAGTATCTTATAAATCTTCAAACGTATATTCTTCCATAGGTTTATTTGAATGCAATTTTTTTGCAATATCTATATATTTTTCTTGTTCTTTTTATTTTCCAAATAGTTTATCTTTCCAAAATGATAATAATTGTCTTAAAGAAAATTTTTCTTCTTTTATATCTTTGATTTGTTTATCTTTAACTTTATTATTTTTAGTTAGAGTATCAACTCTTAATTGTGTGGCTTCATTATTATCGATAAGTGTTTGTATTTCTTTTTTGATAATATTTATCATTGACACCAATCTTTCTTATTCCTTTTTTCTAAACAAAAAAATCAATCATTTCAATTGATTTCTATATATCAAAGTTCGAATAGTCCGAACGGATTCATCAATGGTGCCGACTACCGGATTCGAACCAGTGACCTACGCGTTACGAGTGCGTTGCACTACCAGCTGTGCTAAGTCGGCATAAGAATATTTTAACACAAAAAAAGTAAAACTTAAATTCATTTTACTTATTTATTTTTATTGGTGTTCAAAAAGGGATTTGAACCCTTATCTTCTCCGTCGGAGGGAAAGATTTTATCCAATTAAACTATTTGAACATATAGATGTAATTAATCAGTTACATCTTCACATTTTGTTCCAAACTTTTTGGCAAGAGTCATCCATTTATCTACTTTTGCTTTTCCATTTTCTATTATATTATCCTCTTCACCTTCAATAGCTAATAAACCATCTATATCAATTTTATCATAATTTATGGTTAAATCTCTTGTGACACTTGTATCTCCTCTTATTACGTTTGAATCATAGTATTTTAGATTTACGTAATTAGAGTCTATTTTTTTGTACGCATTTTCATATTCGTCTAATGTTTCACTTGATGTTGCGACTACTTTTTCACTTGAGTGAAGTATATTTAAATTTTCTCCAGTATAATATAAATCATAGCTTAATGTAACATCAATTCCATCTCCGGCAGATGCATCTCTTGTACATGTTTTATGTTTCATTTGTGATGTATCTACCGTTTCTCCATTACTAATAACTTTTTCTTTGGTTTTCTTTTCTTGACAAGCCGTTACTAAGAATAGGCTTAATATTAAAACTATTATAATACTACTTTTTTTCATTTGTTTCTCCTTCTTGATTATCTTCTAACGACTTCATAATTTTCTTTTGATTTTTTATTATAGTTTCCATTTGATTATGTAGTTCTTCTAATATTAATTCACTCTTTAAGTCTGTACGATAATCATTCTGATTTCTTAAACTATCTTTTGCAGCTTGCCTATTTTGACTCATCATAATTATTGGTGCTTGTAAAGCTGCGATACAAGATAAAAGTAAATTTAATAATATAAATGGGTAACTATCAATTCGACTGTTTCCGGTTAATATAAAACCATTTAAAACTATCCAGAATATTAAAAATAAAGAAAATCCTAAGATAAATCCCCAAGAACCGGCAATTTCACTAACCTTGTCTGCTACTTTATCTCCAATTGTCATCTTAGCCTCTTCCTGTTTATCGACGTCTATACTTATTGGCTGATCTATTAGTAAGTCAAGTAGTTCTTCTTCATCTTTTTCATCCAAAGAATTATTCTTTAATAACATTTTTACTATTTCTTTTTTAGTCTTTCTCTTTTCCATTATTATCACCATAAAAAATTATAACATATTTAGTAATTTATTACTAGGTTACTTTTATTTGTAAATATAAATATGTATATTAAAAATCCACTGTACGTGACTTAGTTATTTATATAAATTCTTTTATTTCTTTTATATATTCTTCTTTTATTTCTTTATCTTTACTATTTAGAAATCCATGGTAAGCAAACTGGATTGTTTTTAAGTTTAATTTAAATTTCTTTGAAAATTCATCTATTTCATTTAGTAACGGATCTACATTTCCACATAATATTAATGTTTCTGGGTATGATATCGATGTTTGATTTATTGGAAAATAATCTTTCTTCTGTCCTTTATAATAAATATTTAAGTTTTTAAATATACTAGCATCATAGTTTTCATTAAATTCTTTATATTTTCCTGATACTGGTGGATAAAATAAAATATACTTTCCAAGCTCTATATTTTCTTTATTCATTTTCTTTGTCATATTAAGGATTATTGTTGCTGCTGTGGAGTCACCTACTAATATGATATTTTTATTATTAATACCAATGGATATTAATTCTTTATATATACATTTTATCGTATCATATATCTTTATACTTACTTCTTTTAATGGTTTGTTGTAATTATCATAATCAATCGAAATTATAAGATGATCAAACTCTTTGGCAAAACTTGCGGATATATCTGAGTAGTTTTTATCACAACCAGTTATTTTTGATTCTCCATGAATAAATATCATTATCTTTTGCATATTAGTTACTTTTTTGGGATAAAAGACTCTTAGTGGAAGTAAATCATCTTTTATTATTATTCTATAATTACTAATATTTTTTTTAGATATTGTTGGATGAAGTAAATCTTTTACATTTCTATATAACTTGTATTTTTCTTCATTATCAAATTCATTATGTTTCATCTTATCACCACTTAAAGTGTAACATAATTTTTAAGTTTAATTATGATTATATAATTTAGTTTACACTATTTACCACTATATTTATCATTTTCTTTTATTAATTCAATGATTGCTTTTCTCAATCGTTTATTTGATTCTTCTAAATCATCAGTTGCTTCTATTGGCTTTCCAATTCTTACAGTTAAGTTTTTACTTCTAAATTTATAGTCTCCTGTTATTGCGAAAGGAACTATCTTACTATTTGTTTTATGAGCCATTGAAACTGCACCAAATTTAAATGGTAAGAGAATATTTTCATAATAATCATTTTTTGTAATTTTATGTTTTTTTATTAATACTTTTAAGTGACTATCTACATCGTTTAAATTTTCTAAGAATGATTCTTTTGTAATTGTTTTATTTTTCATTAACTCTTCTAAATAATTTATTTGAGATGTTTTATTATGTTTTACCTCACTGTAGAATTCTTCGAATGATTTATTTTTATTGATATATTTATCATATATTTCTTTGGCTCTTGTGTCTTTTAACCCATTTCTTGTACCTTCTGGAAATAGACCTAGTGCCCAAGAATTATGTAATACTTCTAGTGCTTCTTCACTGGCATGAGTATCTTTTTTACTTCTATCTACAGGAATACAACCTGTTGAGCTAAAGAACCAAGCAAATTTAGAATCAAAATACTCTTTTTTTGCCATGTAGTGAAGACATCTTTTTGTATTAACAATAATATTACATTGATCCATTATATGAACGTGATTTCCTACTACTACAATTGGTCCTGATTCTGGAATATTTTCCTTTCCTATTACTTTTGGATTATAATATATTTTATATATAAAACCTAGAATTGGTCTAAATATTTTATATGCGATCATTTTTTCTTTTTGTGCCATGAGTACGTCCTCCTTCAATTAACTTTTTACTTACTTTGTCCATTAACTTTTTATTTTCTTTCTCTAAGTCATCTCCTATTTTCATAGGTTTCAAAAATTCTAATTTAATACTTTTTCTAAAAAATTTATATTCACCTGTAATTATAAACGGAACCAGTACTGAATTTGTTTTAGAACAAGCTTTTACTGCTCCCATTTTGAATGGCATAATTACATCATCTGTTCTATTTATTGTTCCTTCTGGAAATATTCCAACACATTTTTCATTTTCTAAATACTTATAGGCATTATTTAGTGCTTCTTTGTCATGTATTTTTCTATTTACTGAAACACAGCCCATTCCTTTTACAATAAAACTCAATTTACTATCAAATAATTCTTGTTTTGCCAGAAAGTGAATCTGTCTTGGTGATGTCGCAACTAACATAACTGGATCCAACCATTTTGTATGATTACCAGCTAAAAGTACTCTTCCCTCTTTTGGTATATTTTCGACTCCTTTTACTTCTGGTCTAAATAAAATTTTAAATAAAAATTTTGTAATTGGTCTTACTATTTTATAAAACTTTGTATCATTATACATTTTATTACTTCCTAACTTGTTTTTTTAATAATATTTTTGGATAAATTCCATTACTTTTATATTCTCTTTCAAAGACTTCTTTATCGTGTTCTTGATAATATTTTATGACTTTAATTAGATGTGGATTATGTTTGCACTTTTCTTTGAAAAGTTCTATTTCAACTTTATTTAATTTAAATGATTTTAGAAACCTTTCTAATCTTATATCACTACTCATATTTAAATATTCTTCTATTATTTCTTTTCTAGTTAAAACTCTATCAATCCTTATGTTTTCTACACTGTATACTTCATAATATCCATTATATTCATCAAATGATTCTTTTATTGTTCCAGTGGCAGTTACTTCTGCTATTTTAACTTCTTCAGTTAAGGCATTAACATATCTTAGTGTGTCTTCTAGTCTACTTGCAAAGTGGTAGCCATTACCTGTTGTACCATACTTTATTTCTCCATCGACGCTATATGTTTTTCCAACTTCAAATTTTTTGCCATACATATTTGTCATGTCTTTATTGAAAGCTTTATATCCTTTTATCTCCATGTTGCATTCCTTCCATGATTTAAGTATATCATAGAAAATATCAAATAAAAAGCTCTTAAAAATTTAAGGGCTATTTTTATAAATTTATTTGGTAGTTTATTAACTTAGTTTTTTTAGTTTATTATTACTTTTTATATGATTACCAATTATATCTGAAACGTCTGTTATTGTTACAAAGGCACTTTCATCCATTTCTTCTACAATTCTTTTTAATTCAAATACTTCAATTCTAGTTAATACACAATATAGAACTTCTTTTTCTCCACTTATTAGTCCTTTTCCTCTAATTGCTGTTGTAGTTCTTCCTAACTTGTCATAAATTTCTTTTGATAATTTTGTACTTTTATCTGTAATTATCATTGCCGCTTTTGCTTGTTGTAATCCAGTTGAGACAAAGTCAACTACTTTTGATGTTATAAAATATGTTAGTAATGAATATAGAGCTCTATCTACTCCAAATATAGATCCCGCAACTGTAAATATAATTAAGTTAAAGAATAATACTATTTGTCCTACTGAGAATGATGTTTTTTTGCTTATTACTATTGCTACACTTTCTGTTCCATCTACACATCCACCAAGGTGAATTACCATACCAACACCTATTCCGTAAAGAGCTCCTCCAAAGACAGTTGCTAATAATATATCATCTACAAATGGTGTTACATTTTCAAAGTATGACAAGAATAATGAAAATATAATCATTGAGTATATTGTTCTATACAAGAAATGTTTGCCTAGATTTTTATATCCTACAAAGACAAATGGAATATTTAAAATTAAGACTAATAATGACACTGGTATAGTAAACAACTTAAATAAAATAATTGATATACCTGTAATTCCTCCATCTAATATTGTATTTGGTATTAAGAAACATTCTAGGGCTAGTGCTGATATAATTGCACCTATAGTTAGTAATACATACGATACTATATTTCTTGTGGTTTTATTTTTTATTTTACTCATATTTATCAACTCCTTTTCTTATCTTCATTATACCAAAATATGAGCTTACTTTGAAGAAGAAATTGTGTCTAATTATGTATAATTTATAATTTTTTGTGTAAAGTAAAAAGCCATAGAATTATCTATAGCTTTTATCACGGGTAATAATAAATGATACACCTTTTTTTTCATTTCTTATGGTTATATCATATTCCATTAAATTTAGGGTTTTCTTTACAATTGATAATCCTAATCCAAATTGACCTTTTATTCCTTTTCTAAAAGGGGTAAAAATTGCTTCTAGAAAATCTTTATCTATTTGATCTCCATCATTATATAATATTATTTTATTTTGCTTAGCAGTTATTTTTATAGTAGTTTTTGTATATCTCATAAAATTACTAAGTAAATTATCTAATATCGTTTCCCAATTTTCAATTGAACCATAATATGTGGACTTTTTATCTACGTTTATTTCAAATTTTATATCTTTTCTATTATATTTGAATTTATCTACTTCTTGGTGTATGACCTTCTCCATGTCTATCTGGTCCATATTGATATTCTTAGAATTTTTGAGATAGTCGAGTTTATTTAAATAAAGAAGTGAGTGTACTTTTTGTTCTAATTTATTTGTTTGTTCTTTTATGGTGTTTAGTGCGGTAGTTTTATCTTCAACACCATCCTCAACGGCTTCAATATATGATTTTATTACAGTGAGAGGCGTTTTAAAATCATGTGAAATGTTTTGATACATTTGATTGCGATACTCTTCTTGATTAATTAAGGAGATTCGCATATCTTCTATTGCTAAAGCAAGGGATCTCATTTCATCGTCAATTTGAAAATCAACTTTATGATCATAATCTGGATTATCAATATTATCTATTTTATTTTTTAATTTTTCTATTTTTCTTACAACTATTGTAGACCAAATTACTAGTGTTAAACCAATTAATAAGAATGTACCTAATAGGGTTGGTAGAATTGCACCTATTATTGATGTTTTAGTCTTATTTATGTAGCTATCATCAGCTATCGCAAATTTTGTTATATTATTTTTTTTTAAAGTATAGTAGTAGTATGTCTTATGATTATAAATAAATTTTCCATAAGGGTCCGTCATTTTTTTGACTATTTTTTCTAGGTTATAATTTTCTATTACATCATCTATATTTTTACTTGCTGTTATTGTATTTCCTGATTTATATAGAAATGCTATTTCGCTGTTTGATAATTCATTATCAACAGTTGTGTTATATATTTTCAATGGTTCACTTAAGTAGCTATATATATTGGATTCTGCAATTGGTATTAATAATCTTGGTAAAATGATTCCTAATGATAAGAAAAGTAAGAAGAAGGCAATTCCAACTATTATTAGAAGTTGTTTGGCTAGACTATTTTCTCCAAATAATCTCATGATAATCTATACCCATAGCCATATACTGCTTCTATGTTTAATTTATTAAGTTTTTTTCTAAGTCGTCTTATTAAGTCGTCAACTACTCTATCTGTTCCAAAGTAGTCGCTTCCCCAAACACTATTTAAAATCTCATCTCTTGTGAAACATTTACCTTTATTTTTTATTAGTAGAACGAGTAAGTCAAACTCTAGGGTTGTTAATTTTATATTTGATTTTTCTTGCTCTACTGTTCTTTTTTCTAAATTTATAATATAGTCTTCATAATTAATTACATTTACTTGACTATCATCTTTATATACTCTTTTTAATATTTTATTTACTCTTAGTACTAGCTCTTTGCTAGAATATGGTTTTGTCATGTAATCATCACTACCAAGTTCGAGACCAAATATTTTATCAAGTTCTTGATCTCTCGCAGATGTAAATATTACTGGAACATCTTCATTCTGCTCTCTAATAGCTTTGATTACATCATATCCATTGACATCATCTCCTAACATTATATCTAGAATCCAAATGTCTACTTTGTTACCAATATAGTTTATCGCTTCACTTCCTTTTGTGAAACATATAACTTTATATCCTGCTCTTTCTAAATATGCTTTTACAACATTAGATAGAGCAACTTCATCTTCGACTAAACATACTGTATACATATTTACCACCTATCAATAATAGTATAACACTATTTATCTTTTTTTACTAAATCAAGCCTCCTTTTTACATTATATATTTATAATAGTTAGACTATTTAATTATGTTTGTTATTTAGTGTGTTTTATTTTGAACTTATAATATCAATCCTCCTTTTCTATATTCATCATAATCTATAATTGTGTTAAAATTATTAAAAAATTATGGGAAATTGTGTGATTAATTATTACTTTATATTTTACTTATTAGCATTCCTCCTTTTCATGATTTAATCATACATTTAAATTATGTAATTATTATTAAGAAATTGTGGTAAATTATGTGAATTGATGTAAATAAAAAAAGAGTCATTAGACTCATTGTATACGTTTTAATTATTTATAAAAATTGTGTAAGTCAGATGACTCTTTATTAGTATTATTGTTTTCTATTTCTTCTTGATTCTTTACTTCTTGAGTTTTTGTTTCTTTTTTTACTTTTTTAGGTTTTGGATTGTGAATAGCATCATACTTTCTTTTATCTTCTAATTTCTTATTTATATAACTATATTCTTGTCTTACATCTTCTCCATCTACGTTTCTGTATTTTGATGAAAACATAAAATTATAAACAAAAATTACTAAAAGAACTCCACCTATTATTGTTAATATTTTAATTAATAGTTCACTGTCATCAGATAAACCATTGTTTTTTATCTGAC
The DNA here is from genome assembly GCA_963661295.1 of bacterium. GTDB lineage: Bacteria > Bacillota_I > Bacilli_A > RF39 > UBA660 > UBA3789. The sequence goes on along the minus strand of CAVLBI010000133.1, from coordinate 41,097 downwards.
CAATTTCTTCTATTTTTTGACCTAAATATTCATCTGCATTTTTTGTTAAACAGTTTTTATTGTCACTTATAACTGCTATATATTTTATATCACTTAAGTTATAATCCTCACCTAAATAGTCTTTTGTTATATCAATTTGATATGGTGTTGATTCGTTTGGCTTTAGTACTCTTACTTGATTGTTTGTTGGCATATTATTTGAGCAGTAATTAACAGTTCCAATATTTTTCTTATCTTTTGAAAAAAGAGCTATTGTTACTGTGATTGCTTTATCTTCATTTGAGACATTTTTTATATTCTCAAATACAATTTTATTTTCTTGTTCTTTATAAGAAAAATTTATATATCTTAGATTATCTGTTCCTAGAGTTGTTGTTTTGTTTATTGGTATTAGTTCATTTAAGTCATAGTTTGCTGCATTTACAGGTAAGATTATCATTAAAGCGGTTATTATAATTAGAAATGTTTTTTTCATTTTATCTATTCCTTTCTATATAGGTTTCTATATCTTTCCATTTAGTTAAAATGTTTTTACTTCCTTCAAATCTATCCATATCATCATATATTATACATTTTGTTACTGATGATATTCTTTTAAAATTATATGGATCATCATCTATCATATAATCTATTTTATATTTTTTACAGGCTTCACTTTTTGTATCACCATAAGCTGATGTAATTATTTTGTCTACTTCTATTCCATATTTTTTTAACCAAGCTGAGGTTATTTCTTCAACATTTTTAACTGTATTTGAAAAATTATTACTCCTAGCTGTTATTATATATATTTCATTTCCTCTACTTTTTAGTCTTTTTACAACTCGAAGAGCATCTTCTTTTGGAGTTACATTTGTATAAATATCTTCTAAGTATATATTGAAGAATCCTTGTTTTAAATCTTCATCATTCATTATGTCTAATTCATTTAAATTGTTCGACTTTGCATACTTTCTTACTCTATCTTGGACAATTTGTGTTGTATTACAAATTGTATCATCCATATCAATACCTATTCTCATTTTAATGCCTCCAACTTTTCTATAGCATCTTGGATTGTTTTTACTTTTATTAGTTTTATTTTTAAATTATTTTTTTCTTTATATTTTTTGGCATCTTTATAGTTTTGACCTGCTGGTACTAAGAAATACTCAGCCCCACCTTTTTCAGCTCCTAGTATTTTATATTCTACTCCACCAATTTGACCTATTGTTCCATCTTCTTCTATTGTTCCAGTTCCGGCAATTGTATGACCTTTAGTTAAATCTTTTTTTACTAGTTGATTATATATTTCTAGCGTTGTGATTAAACCTCCTGATGGTCCGGATTCGCTTTTATTAAATTTTATATCTACTTTTGGACTAGTTTTATATTCTTTTACTGTTTGAAGACCAATTCCTAATAATTTTGTACCTTGATAATCATATACATTACTTGTTATTATTTTTTTCTTATTATCTCTTAATACTTTTACTTCTACTTTATCATTAGTATTTTTTGTTTGAAGATATTCTTTATATTCTTTTGTTGTTTTATATGTTTTTCCATCTATTGATAATATTTCGTCTTGAACTTTTAAGTCTGTTTTATAATCTTTGTTATCAATTAATATTACATAGACTTTTGATGATGTTTCTTGTAGCCTCTTATTTGCTAGTGTATAGGCCCAGTATGTTGCAGTTCCGTTTGCTGTTTTTAAATCTAAATCATTTCTAAACTCAATGTCTTCTAGACTTTCTTCTTCTGTATATTTATAGTCATCAGCTGATGTTCTTTCCCAAGTTGGGACAATATAACTTATGGCATATGAAAACAAAGTACCCTTAAGTTCAGTAACATAACTTATATTGAAATTTCCTTTAGAGTCATATTTATCTTTTACTTCAATCCTTGATGAGACATCACTTATACCCCCACCAACAGTTATGTAATAATTTACTGGATAATTTAATAAAATTATTAGTAGAAGCATAAATATAATAAATCTATATTCTTCTTTTATGAATTCCATAATATAGTTGATTGCTTTTTTTATCATCTTATCACCTAAAATAATTATAACAAAGAAAAGGATAAATATGAAAAAAATATATAAAAGTAGACTAATACTTGTCACATTAATTGGAATGCTTGTGTTTTACCTGTTTAATAGTAACTTAGTAATTGTTAGTATTTTAGATTATACTGAAATTTTTATAAAAAAGATGTTTCCCGTTAGTTTTATTTTCTTTATTATTAGTAGTTTATTAATTGACTATGGGATTATTTCTTTTTTAGATAGAGTTTTCCATGTTAGAACAACTAACCTTTATATTTTCTTAATTAGTATGATTAGTGGTTTTCCTAGTGGAAGTAAGTATACAAAAGATCTATATAATAGTGGTATTGTTGGAGTTAATGAAGCTAACAGGATGCTTATGTTTAGTCATTTTCCTAATCCATTATTTATGATTAGCTCCCTAACACTCGTTATAGGCGATAATAAAATAATAAGATGTTTATTACTGGCAATTATTTTGAGTAATTTGATAATTCTTATATTTTCACGTAAAACCCAAGAATATAAAAGTACTTATACAATAAATGATGATTTTTCGAAAGGACTTGTTAAAGCAATACATAATTCATTAAAAGTACTAGTAACTATATATGGTGTATCTATATTTTTCTATTTAATTGCTTGTATAATTATTAATACTTTTGATATTAATGGGATATTATATGTAATTGTATGTGGTGTTTTTGATCTTACTAAAGGGATTTATTCTAGTGTTTTAATTAGTAATCTATATTTAAGGGGATTGGTTGTTTTATTATTTATTAGTTTTGGTGGTATATCTATTCACTTACAAGTAAAAAGTATCCTTTCGGATACTTCAATTAAATATAAATATTTTTTTATTGGAAGAGTTATTGGAACTATTTTAGCTGTTATTATTTTTAATATTTTATATTTCATTTAAATATCAAAACTATTAGTTATTTCTGTACTACTTCCTTTATAATTTATTGGGCAAATTATGTTTATTCCGTATTTTGTTGATAGTTCTGGGTGATAGAAGCCTATATATATTGATAGGATATTTGTTGTTGAATAAGTTTCATCTTGTCCAAATGATATTAAAACATTATTGATTGTTAAGTCTTTTGTTGTTAAGCCATTATCTGCTGTATGACTTCCTAGATTTGGTAGTGGATACTCTATAAGCGGTTCGTTTTGATCATCAACATCATTTTTTGTTAAGTCTGGTGTTCCATATTCAATCATGAAGTAGTCATTTCTTGAATTTGAGCCTGATGGATGGTCACTACTTTTTGTATATTGTTGATAGATTATTAATCTTCTTGGAGTTCCATCTTCTAATATATAATCTATTTGATATAGAGTCATTTTATCTTCTACTTTTAATATATCATATGTATTGTTTGATGATGTTCCTGATGTATATCTTTTGTAAGTTGCTTTTGTTATTCCTATTTTTATGAAGTCATCTTGAATTAGTTTTGTAAGATTATTTTTATAAGTTAATATTTCTGCTTTATAACTTTCTACTTGTCTTTTTTCATTATAAGCTGTTATCGTTGAGAAAAGGGATGATGCAACCATCATGATTAAGACTATTGATACTATTAACTCGATTGTTGTTATACCTTTATTATTTAACTTTCTCATTATCTATTCACCTCGATTGTCGAATATGATAGGTAATTATTATAATCCTTTGTATGATGAACAACTATAATTACTCTATATGGGGCTAGATTTAGTGATGGTGTTGTATATTTTGGCAAGTATTCAATATAGTCTTGAAAATTACTTGAAAATACTTTTTTATCTGCTTCTTTTTCACATATCGGTCTTTGTGTTTCTGGGTTTTTTTGACTTTCTGAAATACATTTTTGAATGTATTCATTTCTACATGTTGTTGCATCTCCTACTGCTCCACTTGTTGTGAAACAATCTTCTTGCCAATTCTTTAAATTGTCCTTTACACGCTTTTTGAAGTCTGGGTTAGTATCACCTATTTGATATTTAGTTAAAAATATATCACAACTAGAACCTTTTCCATCTCTACTGCAACCATTTATCTCATAATCCTTAACTAAGTTCATACACAAACTTTTTGTTTGAGATGAGTCTGAAAAATCAGTACACTCTACTCTAAAATAACCATAATTTTTCAAATTATATTTCTTTTTAATCATTGCATCAGAGTTAGCACCATAGTTTTCATCTTCTACTATTTTTTTCATCCAATAAGCTGCATATTTTCCATCTGCTGTATCATAATTTTCTCTTTTTTCATATTCACCTATTAGGGGATAAAAATTAGAGTAAATCATTGTAAAGATAACCATTAAAAAAACTGTTGTTACTAACGTTTCAGCAAGAACGAAGCCTTTGTTAGAATTTTTTTTCATTTTTTCCTTGTCACTCTCCTTGCTATTATCTAGAATTTATTATATAATATATTTTAGTAAAATGCCATAGTTTTAATCTTTTTTAATTATGGTATTTATCATTGAATTCAACAAAAGGGGTTGGAATGATGGTACAATTTGACGTAAAACGTGTACAAAAAGGTACTGAGAGCTTTATGGTTTCTTTTGATTTTTCAAAGACTCCTGTTACTCAAGTTGCCGACTATATAATTATTGCTGCATCTAATCATAAGGCTTCCGATATTCATTTCGATCCTAGAGAAGATGGAATGATGGTAAGATTCAGAATTGATGGTGATTGCCAGGACTATACTTTTGTTCCTAAAGCTTATGAGAAAAATTTGACGACAAGACTTAAATTGCTTGCAAACATGAATATTACTGAATCACGTCTACCACAAGATGGAGCTATTAAGGGAGACTTTGGTGGAACATATTTAGATATGCGTGTATCTTCTCTACCATTAAATGAAGGTGAAAAGATAGTTATTCGTATTTTGGATTATACTAGAAGTAGTGAAGGTATTGATTCTTTAGGTTTCCATCCAGAAAATTTAAAAAAGATTAAAAGAATGATGGAGATTCCTAATGGTATTATTTTAACTACTGGTGCTACTGGTTCTGGTAAATCTACTACTACTTACTCTATTCTACAAGGACTTAATAAACCTGAAAAAAACATTATAACTGTTGAAGACCCAATAGAAATGAATATTGAAGGAATAAACCAGGTTCAAGTTAATTCAGAAATTGGTATGACATTTGCTGCTGCACTACGTTCCATTTTGCGTCAGGATCCAAATATTATACTTATCGGAGAAATTCGTGATTCTGAAACAGCTCAAATTGCTGTACGTGCATCTATTACTGGACACTTAGTTTTATCTACAATCCATACAAATAATGCTTTAGCTACAGTTGAACGTTTACTTGATATGAATGTTGAAAGATATTTGCTATCTACTGCTTTAACTGGAATCATTTCTCAGAGACTTGCGAAAATGTTATGTCCAGATTGTAGGTTTCAAAGACCTACTACTCCTTATGAGAAAAAAGTATTTAAGAGATTTATGCATAGAGATGTTCCAATGATATGGGATGCTAATCCTAAGGGGTGTGAGCATTGTAGACGTGGATATCATGGAAGAATTGCTTTCCATGAAGTATTGGAACTTGATGATGAAATAAGATCTGCTCTTAATAATGAAAAGCTTGAAAAAACTGAGTTAGCTAAAATGGTTTATACAAATAAAACTATTACGATGTTACAAGATGCCTTGATAAAGTGTCTTGAAGGTAAAACTTCTTTTGAGGAAGTTTATAGAAATATTGAAATTGAAACTGAAGATGATGATACTTATGAAAGTGAAATTGGTGACTTCTTAAAAGAGGTTACTGCTAATTTACCTAGTAACAATCCTGATGATTGGCAAGAAAGCGATGAGTTAATTGATACTAAGGTTGATAAGAATGATAAAAATAACATTTCTAATATGATGAAAGGTCCAGTATTTAGTGCTAGTGATTTTAATTATTCAAGTGATAATAAAAATATTAGTGCAGAGACAAATGGAGCTTCTGTAAATGTGCCTCCTAAAAAAACTGTGCCAGCAGTTAATATTCCAGGTGTTGCAAATACTAATGCTCCTATTCAATCAAGTAATGTTGTTAGTAATGTAAATAATAATATTCAAAATAAACAAATTGTACAAAATGATAGTCAGGTAAAGACAAATACTAATACTTCTGGAGTTGTAGCATCAATTCCTACTGCGCCTGTTATTAGGCCGCCTATTTCCCCAAGTACTGCTGGTGTTCCTACAACAGCTCCTGCTATGAAGAGTATTACTACTAATCCTCCAATTCAGGCAAAACCTATTATACCAACAATAAATACTACACCAGTCCAAAGTACTATTCCTGCTAAAACTCAGAGTACTAATCCAACAATATTAAGTATTCCTACTGCAAAAAGTACTTCACCAACAGTGACTTCATCAACTGTAACTACAACGGCTCCGACAGCAACAACGCCTCCTACTTCAAAACCATATTCAAATACAAATTACAATTATAATTCTGGACAATTTAGTTCTATAAATTCAACTACAACAGTTCATCAAAATATAAGTAACGGGCAACCTAAGATTAATAATAATCCATTAATTCCTAAGGTATAGAAGATATATTATTATATCTTCTTTTTTTATTAACTTTTTTAATAAAAAAAAGAAAGCTATTTACTTTCTTCTATTTTTTCAATAATTCCCATTATTTCTTCATTTATGTCTTCTATTGTTCTTAATTTTTCATCTTTTATACATTCAATTTTTTCCCAGTTGTATAATTCTACAAGTTCTAAATATGACTCTTCTGCTCTTTTTAAATATTCTGGAGATTTTTCGTGTTCATCAATAAATTTTCTGTTTTTTCTTAACTCTAGTGTATTTTCTAGTGGGACATGTAGGAATATTGTTTTATCTGGTTTTGGTAGTCCTAATAACCAATATTCTAATTTATCAATCCATTGATACATATTAAATCTTTCTTCTTTATTATGAATCTTACTTCCTTGATGAGCTAAGTTTGATGTTGTATAGCGATCAAGTATTACATAATAGTCTTTCTCTAAATACTCTTGAATTTTTGGTAAATGATACTTTCTATCAGCTGCATAGTATAAACATACTACGTATGGATCTACATTTACGGCACCTTCTTTAAATAAGCTTGGTCCAATTTCTGGTTTTCCAAGGTATGGTCCCCCTACTATTTTTCCAGTTGGAGCTTGATAATCAGGAAATGAAAATCTAACACATTTTTTTCCTTGCTTTTGTAGCTTTTTTTCTAAAAGATTAGATTGTGTTTCTTTACCAGAACAATCAGTTCCTTCTATTACAATTATTTTTCCGGGCATATTTGTCACTCCTATCTAGGTTTAATTTTTATTTCATATGATATATTTTTAGTATTACCTTGATATTTCTTTGATAACCACATATTTAGTTTAAATTTGTTATTTTTTTTAATTGATGATTGGTATATTACTTTTCCTCCATCTACTGAAGTTTTTGAATCATTTAAAATACCTGAATTTATTTCATTGTTATTTTCATCATATAAAGTAAATTTTACGTATGATTCATCAGCTTTATTACCTAAAGCATAAACTACTACTTCATATTTTTCTTTAATATTTCCATTAACATCAAACATCTTTGTACTTGGATTTAATATACTTTTACCCTTATCATCTTTCATTTTAGATAGATTTGATATTTTTAACATATCTGTTGTTTTGGAATTATTAAATGAAATATAACTTGCAGTTACTTCATCAACACTTGTTTTTAGGGTATCTTTGTAAAATATAAAATATGTTAATAAGAGTACTAAAAGGCATAAAATTAGACAATAAGATATTACTTTTCTTTGTTGTTTTAATTCTAGTTGTTTCTTTTTTGAAAGTTTTTTCTTATTCTTTTTTGCCATTTATATTGTCTCCTTTACTATAATATTATCAAAAATTTATATTTATGACAATGAAAAATAAGTGTTTTAAACACTTATTTTGTTATCTTTGTCAAATGGAACTAAAATACATTTTCTACTAGCTAGATAGTCACACATATGAACAAAGTTTTGATACTTTGTTTTTGGCTTTTCTAGGACTTCATTACCATTGTAATCTGTTGTCCAATATCCCATATGTGTTTTAATAACATCTGCACAAAATGTTGCGTCTTCCTTTGAAAGACCAATTTCTTCATGATGATCTAATACATAATTAGCCATTAGAATTGGGTGATCAAATCTTGTATATTTTTCTTTTGGATTACCACTTTTTAATCCATCATGTACAAGTAGTGACATCAACATTAAGTCTTTTTCGTGATCAGTATATTTTTCTCCAATTGATGGGTCTGATAACAATTCATAGCCTATTCGCATTGCGGCTTTTGAGTGTCTTAATAAACCTCCATCACCTAAGGCATATTCTGGATGATATTTTCCTGTAGATGATGCAGGTACTTCAAACCAATATTCTGGTAAAAGTTTTAATAATTTAATCATTGATGATTTAAGTTGTTCATCTTTTATGTAACCTATTTCATTATCAAACATTGTTTCTATATTCATTTTACTTCACATCCTAATAGTTTTACAATTATCTCATTACTAATATACCATTTATCTTCTGTAATTGAAAGAGTATTACTAGATAATGATAATAATTTATTTTCTAATAAATCTTTATAATTATATATATTAATTAAATCTATATTATATTTTTCTTTAAACTTTTTTAAGTCTATTCCTTCTTTTTTTCTTAAATTTAATATTACTTCATATTCCATTTCATCTTTTTTAGAAAGAGTTTCTTGTTCATATATGTAGTCATTTTTTAAGTATTTTGTAATTGATCTTGTATTTGTACTTCTTATATTATTTATATATGAACTTGCACCTAGACCAAATCCATAATATCTATCATTATTCCAGTAACAAGTATTATGAACTGACTCATATCCTTCTTTTGAAAAGTTACTTATTTCATAATGATTATAGTTATTATCTCTTAGAGTCTTACATATAAGTTTATACATTTCATAATCTTTTTCTTCTTCAATATTTTTTTCATTATTAATTTTTAATTTAGTATTATCTTCAATAATTAATGAATATGTAGATATATGAGGAACATTTAGACTTAGAATATATTCTATATCTTTTTTTAGTATTTCATTAGTTTCATTTGGTATTGCATATATTAAATCTACATTTATATTAGATATACCAATTAGTTTTGCATAGTCTAGTACTTCTTTTACTTTTTCTTTATCAAGACTTCTTTCTAGAAATTTTAAATTATCTTTATTGATTGATTCTATTCCAAATGATAATCTATTTATTCCATATTTTTTATATAAGTCTAATTTTTCTTTTGTTGTACTTTCAAGGTTTCCTTCTATAGTGAATTCTATGTTTTTATCTTTTTTTAATATACTTAGCGTCTTAAATAAATATTCTAATTCATCAATATCTAGGGAACTTGGAGTTCCTCCTCCTATATAAATAGTATTTAATACTTCTTGATTGTAGTTTAATTCTATTTCTTTTTTTAGTGAATCTAAATATCTTTTTACTAAGTCTTTATTATAATATATTTTACAAAAATCACAGTATGAGCATATTCTATTACAAAACGGTATATGAATGTAGCAGCTTTTAGTTATGCTTTGTGAATTTATGTTCACTGATTCCACTAAATTGATTTCCTCTTAATATTTCTTTTGCATCTTCATATTTTTTCTTATCTATTTTTTGAAGACGCGTTGTTAAATTTCTTTGAACTACATTTCTACCTATGTTTTGTAACTGGGCTATTTCTTCTATTATATGTCCTTCTTTTAAATAATCATATGATGTTAGTACTTGTTCTACTACTCGTTTATTTTTTGTTGAGAATGACTTATTCTCCATAAGAACATTAAATACTTCTTTATATAGTACTATTGATATGCTTGGTAACTTTTCATGTACATAGTCAAATACTGTTGTTTTACCTAGTTCAAATTTTTTGGCTGTTTGTCTTAATGATGCATGATTTTCAATTATATATTTAGCTATTTCGGCATAATATTTACTTGCTTGATATATATAGATTTCTTCATTATTTTCTTTTACTCTATAGTAACTTTCTATATGCTGTTTGTGTTGTTTTACTTTAGCATTTAATTCTTTTGTCATAGCACAGTAACTATCTAATGTATATTTAATTTTATTTATATCAGTACATAAGTATTCTGCTAATTCTTCATATGTGAACCAGTTATTTAAATATTCTTGAATTATTATTTCTTCTGTTATATATTCACCCATAAATATTACTCCTTTGTAGAAAGTATTGATAAGAATGCTTCTTGAGGTACTTCTACACTACCTATTTGTTTCATTCTTTTCTTTCCTTCTTTTTGCTTTTCTAATAATTTTTTCTTTCTTGTAATGTCTCCACCATAACATTTAGCAAGGACATTTTTTCTTAAGGCTTTAATGTCTGTTCTTGCGATTACATGTCCACCTATGCTTGCTTGGATTGGTACTTCAAATAATTGACGTGGGATAATTTCTTTTAGTTTTTCTACTACTATTTTTCCTCTTTGATATGCAAAATCTTTATGAACTATTACACTTAAGGCATCAACTATTTCTCCATTTAATAATATATCCATCTTTACTAGGTTACTTTCTTTATACCCTATTACTTCATAGTCAAATGATGCATATCCTTTTGTATAACTTTTTAATTTATCAAAGAAATCATATACTATTTCTGATAATGGTATTTCATAGTTTACTGTTGCTCTTTCTTTATCAAGATAATCTATGTTTAAGAATGTTCCTCTTTTATCTTGGCATAGTTCCATGATTGGACCAATATATTCACTAGGTGTAAATATACTTGTTTTTACATATGGTTCTAAAGTCTTTTTAATTGCTTCTTTTTTAGGCATCTTTGTTGGACTATCAATTAATACTTTTGAGTCATCATTTAATATTACTTCATATACAACTGATGGAGATGTTGCGATTAAATCAATTCCGTATTCTCTTTCAATTCTCTCTTCTACTATATCCATGTGAAGTAGTCCTAAGAACCCACATCTAAAACCAAATCCTAAGGCTTTTGATGTTTCTGGTTCAAATGTTAATGCTGCATCATTTAATTTTAATTTAGAAAGTGCTTCTCTTAAATCTTCAAATTTATTTGATTCTATTGGAAATAGTCCAGAATACACTGTAGGTTTCATTGGTTTATATCCAGGAAGTCTTTCTGTTGATGGATTATTTTCTAGGGTAATTGTGTCTCCTACATGAACATCACTTATACTTTTAATTGATGCGTAAACATAACCTACTTCACCAGCAGTAAGTTCTTTTATTTTCTTTTCTTTTGGAGTGTTTATTGTTAAATCTACTACATCATATGAGGCATTTGTTTCCATCATTTTCATGATGTCGCCTACTTTAAGTGTTCCATCAACTACTCTAATACTTGTAACTACTCCACGATATGAATCAAATAAACTATCAAAAATAAGTGCTTTTAAAGGCTTTTTATTCTCTCCTGTTGGACTTGGTATTTTTTCTATTATTTTTTCAAGTAGTGAATCTACTCCTACTCCCGTTTTGGCACTAGTTAGAACTATATCGTCTTTATCAAAACCAATTGTTTCTAATTCTTCAATTACTCTATCAGGATCTGCACTAGGTAAATCTATTTTATTGATAACTGGTATTATTGTTAGATTGTTATCTAGGGCAAGATATAGGTTTGCTAGTGTTTGAGCTTCTACTCCTTGAGAGGCATCTACTACTAGTAATGCACCTTCACATGCTGCAAGAGAACGTGATACTTCATAAGAGAAATCGACATGTCCTGGAGTATCTATTAAATTTAATAAGTATTCTTCATTATATTTTTTATAATTTATACTTACAGCATTAAGCTTAATTGTTATTCCTCTTTCTCTTTCTAAGTCCATTGAGTCTAACATCTGATCTTTTAGTTCTCTTTTATCTATTGCACCTGTTAGTTCTAGTATTCTATCTGCTAGTGTACTTTTACCATGATCTATATGAGCTATTATACAAAAATTTCTTATGTTCTCTTGTTTCATGTTCTATTCCTTTCTATATCGGTCTTTTAAACATATATATTATAACATATCTAAATATTTTATTGAAGAATTTATATTAGAAAAAACATAATAAAAAATAGTCAATGCTTAACAACATTGACTATATAAATAATTACCACTTATTAATATGATTATCTTTACTTTATAATATTTATTAATTTATATTAAAAAACTTTTTAATTTCATTATATGAATCTTTTGAATAAGATGAATAATAATCATTTGATTCATCATCTGTTAGTTTATATACAGGAACATCTAAATTAAGTGGTTTTAATACATGACTTAATGGATAAGAATTTTTTTCTAATGAATACTCATGATCTAACTTTGAATATTCAAAAGGTATTTCAGTTGTAATGGTTTTTATTTTGTTATCTTTATTTATAAATGTATATGATCTGACTATATAAACTATTTCTCCAGCTGATAAATATTTATCATCTAAAATATCTTTTATATAATCTTTTACGTTTGGAATTAAGTTTCCTTTCATTTTTATACCATCATCTACTCCTATAATAAAATCATAATTATTTTCATCAAGCTGATTAAAAACATTAACTGCTTTATTTTTGGAACGATTATTTATATCACCTACTTCAACATCATCTATTATTTCTTTATTTATATCGGAAATATTATAAAAGTTGTCATCAGGAAATAAGTTAGTTTTTAAAAGTTTAGATACTATTTTAAATTTATCTTTGTTTCTAGTCGCTATTAATATTTTATTCATTTTCTTCACTCTCCTTTTATATAAAATACAGCATCAAAAGTATTTTTTCAATCTTTATTATTTATTTGTAGATAATTTTTTATACTCTTTAAAAATATCTAACATTTCTTCAACAATTACTTCATTTATTGGATTATCAGGAATACTATCTATTAAAATTTGTTCGACGTCTTTTAGAGGAATAGTTTTCGCAGTATAATTGCCTTCTCTTTCTCCGTCATCTAGTTTTGCATTATTCATATCAAATTTTGCATTAGTTTTAATTATATAATACTTCTTTCATTATTTTTCCTTCTTTTTTAACTGAATTTAACTTATTGTGCTACTTTCAAAATAATATGTATTATTATATGTTTTAAATGTATATGTTATTGTTGATGCTTTATTTGAATAGTCATCTATAGTTATTGGTGATGTTTTTAATAATTCTTGACTATAGTTTTCTTTTATATCAATTTGTTCTGTATGATTGTAGTCTTTATAAATTGTTATATTATATGTTCCATCTTCATTAGTTTTGATATCTGTATATATTATTTTTTCTTTTAGTGTTAATGTTCCATCTGATGTCCGAGTTGCATCTGATAGTTTTGCATAATATGGTTCTACTACATTTTCATCTTTCTTCTTTGATGTATCTTTAAATACAATATTAAAACCTTGTGATGTAGGATCATATGTTAAAGTAGCAATATTTTTACCACCACTTGAGAAATTAAAAGCATAAGTTATTTCAGTATCAGTTGAATAATTAATATTAGGTCCAAAGAATCTTTTCATATAAGTTTTTATTTTTGATTCTGGAATACTAAATATCTTGTTTCCTGCTTCATCTTTTTTATTATTATCTGTTATATCACTAGTTTCTACAAACATTAATGCATAATAAAATTTATCATAATTAGAAAATGAATCTATTGTGACATTTTGTTCTTTTATAAATTTATCATATCTTGTATTATTAGTTCCATATATAACATAGTTATATAGTATTTCTACATTTTCATCTTTAAGATCTAGTTTTGTTACTGTTGGTTGGTCCGGTTCTTTTTTAGATGGATTTAGAATTGCATTACTTATAAAGAATACTGTTAAACCTATTACAATTGCGGCTACAATTACTATTATTATTGGAACAATACTATTACTATTTCTTATTTTAGATTCTCCTGGATTTTCTTCTATATCGTCTCCTATTTTAAATTCATCCATTTAACTACACCTCTACTTTATTTAATTCTATCATAATAGTAAAAAAAATAGAATAATTATTCTACTTTTTGTTTGATAGCATTTTTACAATACTTATATTTTCAAAATCTATTTCTTTGACTAGTTTTTTTAGTTTTTCATAATTCATTTTTCTAATTAATTCTAATCTATTTGGTATTACTTTATTATATCTTAATATATCATCATATATGTTGTAACTTGTTGCGGAAATTTCATCTATCATTTTTACTTCATTAGCAATCCAGACTTTTTTTATTCTATTGAATACATTTTCTGGTAGTTGCATGTTTTTTAATTCATATTTTATTTCTTCTAATAATTTATCAGGGTCTGTTGTTGATGCTTCAAGATAGAACGTTCTAAATTTTTTTAGTGTTTCCCATTCTGTATAAATATTAGAAAGAATTTTTGCTTTTCTTACTCTTTCTTTAAATTCTGATGATGATCCAAATAAGATATTAGTAATCATTGTAAGATATAAATCTAGTTCTATGTCTTTTAATGATAAATCTTTTACTGGTACTTTTAGACCTAGGGCTATTTTTTCTACATCAATATCTTCTTTTATAGTTAATTCTTTTTTATATACTTCGACCGGTTCTATTACTTCTTTGATTTCTGAAACATTTGATTTTTCTTTATTTTGCAGTTCTTCTTTTATTACTTCAATAGCATCATCTACATTAAAGTTACCTACTACTTCTATAAACATATTATTAGGTTTATAAAAGCTATTATAACAGTCATATAAATCTTCTTTCGTAATTTTATTTATTTCTTCTACTGTTCCACCTATATCTATTCTTCTCGGACTATTTTTATATAAACATTCTCTTAATCTTTGTTCTATTTTGTAGTCCGGAATATCGTCATACATTTTCAATTCTTCGGCAATTATTCCTTTTTCTTTTTCTACATTTTCGTCTGTATAATATGGTCTATTTACAAATTGAATTAAATATCTTAGATTTTCTCTAAAGTTTCTAGTTCCTGCACAAATATACTGAGTATTATCATATGAAGTTGATGCATTAGAGTCTGTTCCTGATTCTGAGAAGAATGAAAATGGATCTATGCCTGATTCTTCTTCAAACATTTTATGTTCTAGAAAGTGTGCTACTCCTAATGGTGGAGTATGATTTTTACCTGTTGTATCAGTAAACTCTAAGACATCACTTCCAAAGTGTGTAGCATAACTAATATAGTAATTTTTCTTATTTTCATATGGTAATAAATATATTTCTAAACCATTATCTAAAGTTTCTTGATAAAGTGTTGCTTCTAGTCCTTTTAATTCTATTTTTTTCATTATTCATTACCTCCTTCTAATAAGAAGACTGTATCCATATCTATTTTTTTACTAGCTCTAATTATATCTTTTCTTGTTATTTTATTAATCTTTTCTTTTCTAATATCTAATGGTTCTATTTTTAATATTTCTTCTGATAATACTTCATTTATTATTCCTGTAGGAGACTCCATAATTAGTTCAGCTGATGTATTAAAGAATTCTTTGGCTACTTTTATATCATTATCTGTAAATTTACCTTTTTTCATATCTTGAATATTTTTAGTAATTAATTCTAATGATTTAGTATAGTTTTCTTTATCTATTCCTGCATATATTACCATTAAATTATCTAATCTATTATAGTTTGATCTTATTGTGTAGCATAGAGAGTTTTCTTCTCTTACTTCTTTAAATAGTTTAGAGTCAGCTGTTTCTCCTAATATTATGTTTGCTAGTAACATAGAATAGTTTTTATCATTTTCTGATAGTTTTGATATAGGACAGGCAATTGCTAGATTTGACTGAGAATTGTTATTTGTCTCTTTTGCAAATAATCTTCTTTTACGAGGAATTTTATTTTGAAGATAGTATGACGCTTTTCTTTTCTTAACTTTCTTAAATTTAAAATACTTTTTAACTAATGGTAGGACATCTTTTACATTTACATCTCCTAATACAAATATATCTACATAGTCATTATCAATCATATTTTCATAATATTCATATAAGTTTTCTACAGTTATTGATTCTAAATCTTCTAAATAACCTACTGTTCTATATGAAATAGGACTTTCTTTATCATATGCTTCATTCATACGAATTATTGAATAACTCGGAGCATTTTCTTTTAGTGAATTTAAGGCAAGTGTTGCATTAGTTTTTACTAAATCTAGTTTTTCTTCTTTGAATTTTTTTTCTTCAACATCTGGATTAAATAATATTTCGTGAAGAAATTTGACTGATTCTTCAAAATTGCCTGTTTCTGTATATTTATCATTTAGTGTTTGAAGAGTGAAGCTTGTCATTATGTAATTTCCTACTCTTCTATTTCTTGTATATAAATCTGCTCCATATAATTCTTCTGATTTGATTGTTAAGTCTCTGTGAGATGCATATTCTTTTGTTGATTGTAATAGTATATCTGATAAAATGTTTCTTTTAGTTATATCTTTTTTTATTATTGGTGTATGAAATATAACTTGCATTGTCATTGTCTTAAATTGATCTGTTTTTATTATGTGTAAATTGTATGATCCTAAATCTTTGTTTATTATTTGCATGTTTTCACCTCTTTATTATTATGAACATATTTTTCTAAATTATAGATTCTAATGCCATTTCTATCATATCATTAAGGGATTTTTCTCTTTCTTCACTTGATAATGATCTTTTATCATATAGTGAATCTACTACAGTCATTAGGGCTGATGCATTTCTTCCTAATTTGTTTGCGATATAGAATAGTCCGAATGCTTCCATTTCTACTGCTAGGAAGTTCATATCTGGAAAGTTTCCTCTAAACTTTTCTTCATCATCACAGTAAAGATCAAAGACATCTGATGTAATTGTCTTTCCAACTTTTAAATTCATATATTTTTCTTTTGCTTTATTCATTATCTTTCTATTTAATTCTGCAGATGACTGAATAAAGTTTAGGTCTACTCCATCTAATAGTTCATCAAAGTAACTTTTACAATAAGCTCCGCTTGATAAGACAACATCTAATAATTTTATATCTTCATGGAATGATCCACATGTACCTATTCTTATAATGTTTTCTACGTCGTAGAATTTATATAATTCATATGAGTATATTCCAATGCTTGGTACTCCCATACCTGATGCGAATACAGTTACTTCTTTTCCTTTATATTTTCCTGTATATCCATACATGTTTCTTACTGTATTAATTAGTTTATAATCTTCTAAAAAATTTTCAGCAATGTATTTTGCACGAAGTGGGTCTCCTGGCATTAATACATTCTTTGCAATATCTTCTTTTTTACTTTCAATATGTGGTGTTGGCACATTAATCAACCTTCTTTCTTATATCATTATAACAAACTTTTATATAAAAAAAAACAAGTTCAAATTGATTTAAACTTGTTTATTGAAATAGTCTTATTACTATTAACTTTGATATAAATTTTAATAATTAAAGAATTTAATAGTAAGTTTTTATTTTAAGCTGTCTGTCCATTCTTTTATTTCTTTAGTTGATGCACTAGATGAAAAGCGCATTCCTTTTTGAAAGTCTCCACCTTTTGCCATATCTTGTAGTAATTCCCCACTTTGACCAAGATCACTTGATGCAGATGTACAGAAAGGAATAACTGTTTTACCAGTAAAATCATTATCTTTAACAAAATTATTTACTGGCCATGCAGCAATTCCCCACCAAATTGGATAACCAATTAAAACAGTATCATAATTATCCCAATTAGAAACTTTAGTATTTTTTAATTTAATATTTCTTAATGATTCATCATTATGTTCTTTTGATACTCTAGAATTATTATCTGACCAATTTAAATCATCTGATGTATAAGCATCTACTGGCTCAATCTCAAAAAGATCAGCATTTAAGTTTTTAGCTAGTTCTTCTGCTACTTTTTTTGTAGAACCAGTCGCAGAAAAATACGCAACAAGCATTTTACCATCAGAAGTTATTTTATTATCACTTTTGTTATCTTTACTATAATCATTACTTGAGTTTGTTTCATTTATGTTCTTATTACTATTAATGAAAGAGTAACTGTACATTCCTATAATAGCAATTATAATTACTGTTAAAACTCCTATAATTATCTTCTTATTCATAAATTCTCCTTACCAATTCTTTTTGTCATTACGACAATCTTCGTTTGTTCTTCTTTCTTTAACAATATTATCAAACCATTCAACCATGTTAGGGTCTTGATGATTGAAGAACAAACTATCACTTGTATCTAATTTATTAATATTTTCCATATCATCTTTTGAAAGACAAAAATCAAATACATTAAAGTTTTCTTGCATTCTTTCTATATGAGTAGATTTACAAGCAATAATTACACCCCTTTGAATTAACCATCTAAGTATTACTTGAGCTGAACTCTTATTATATTTTTTACCAATATTAACTAAGGTTTCATTTTCAAATAAACCATTTCTTCCTTCTCCAAATGGTGCCCATGCTTCAATATGCACTCCATACTTTTCCATATTTTCTTGTGCTTTAACCTGCGCATTAATTGGGTTTGTTTCTACTTGATTTACTGCTGGCACTACTTTTCTTCCAAATAAACACATGTCGCTTAATCTATCTGGATAGAAGTTTGATACACCTATTGCTCTTATTTTTCCTTCTTCATATAAATCTTCTAAAGCTCTATATGCTCCATAATAATCACTAAATGGTTGATGAAGTAATACTAAATCAATATAATCAGTTCTTAATTTTTTTAAAGATTCTTCTACTGATTTTTTACAATTTTCATACCCATAATTATCAATCCATACTTTTGTTGTGATAAATAAGTCTTCTCTTGGTACACCACACTCTGAAATTGCTTCTCCAACTTCAGCTTCATTAAAATAACTTTGGGCAGTATCGATACTTCTATATCCTACTTTAATAGCATCAAGCACGCATCTTTTTGTTTCTTCCTTAGGAATTTGATAAACTCCAAATCCTAAAATTGGCATTTCTACACCGTTGTTAAGTTTTATATATTCCATATTTTCACCCTTTCTAAATTGACAAGACTATCAATTTACAATACAATTCTAATAGTCGTGTGTTAGACACGGTCAATATTTTTTTATTATTTTTTATTGACTGCATATTATACTCTATTTTTTATAATGTACTAAGAGGTGAATTTTATGATAAAAACAGAAAAATTATATTCAATGAAAGAGACTTGTGATAAAACAGGACTAACTTATGATACTTTAAAATTTTATTGTAATGAAGGTTTAATTCCAAATGTTAAAAGAAATAAAAGTAATTATCGTGTGTTTGATGATAATGACATTAACTGGATCAAAAGTCTATCTTGCCTAAAAAATTGTGGGATGAGTATTGCTGAGATGAAAGAATATTTGGAGTTGTGTTTAAAGGGTGAGTCTTCTATACCTGAAAGACAAGATATTTTAGATTCTAAACTTCGTGAGTTAGAACATAAAAAGCAAGAAATACAAGATGCGATTGACTTTGTTCACTGGAAGCAAAAATTTTATAAAGATATTTTATCAGGTAAAACAAAATATTTTAGTTATTTGATAAAAACAGAAAATGATTGACTTTCATGCCAATCATTTTTATTTTATTATTTATCAAAATATTCCAGGTACTATTAACTTTGGTACAAATGTTGATATTAAGACAGCTAATGTGAATAAAGCTAAGGTTAATGGTAAGTATTCTTTGTGTCTTTTAAATTTATTTGTAACATTAAATAACACTATTAATACAAATGAAATTATTGTTATGGCTGCGATTAATATTAGGACTAATATTAATTTTATTGGCATATCTGTAAGTATTGGGCTTTCAAATATAGGATATAATTTAGATCCTAACATTATTGCAAGTCCTGTTCCTCAATGAGAAAAGAAAAATATTATACCAGGGCCTGATTCATATATTCCTATAAAGAAACCAAATATAAAGAAAAGGAAGCCAAAGTAGTATATTCCATCTGATGGAACCTCTCCAAATATTCCTAAAATGATTAATACTACACTTAATATTCCAGTCATTACTTTTTCTTTGTTTTTCTTAAGGGTTTCTGTAATTGTTAGGCCATTTTTTTCTTGTTTTATATCTAGTAGAATATTTTCTATTCTTTTATTTGTACCTTTTTTATTAATTTCAAATTCTTTTCTTAAGTTTGATATGTTTTCTTCAAACTTTTCTTCTTATGTTTTTTTAGTAACTTCTTTCATATTATCCACCTATTCTTCATCTTCTGATTCACTAAATTGAACTAGAACTTCTCTTGGTTTTGAATTACCTGTTGGTGGTCCAATGATACCGTTTTCTTCTAATTCATCCATCATTGTTGCGGCTTTATTATAACCTATTTTAAACTTTCTTTGTAAAAGTGAAGCTGATGCTTTTTGATTTTTTATAACGAAATTAACTATCTCATCATATAATGAATCTTCATTATCCACTTCTACTGGGTCTCCATCAACTATTCCATTATCTTTTGGTTCTTCTTTTTCTAAGTTCATAAATGTATCTTCATATGATGCTTTTTGTTGTTCTACTGTAAAGTCAATAATTTTTTGGATTTCATCATCTGTTATAAATGAACCTTGAATACGAATTGGTGAGTTCATTCCAATTGGTAAGAAGAACATATCTCCTTTTCCTAATAGTTTTTCTGCACCAACTTGATCTAGAATTGTTCGTGAGTCAATTCCTGATCCAACGGCAAAAGCAATTCTACTTGGAATGTTCGCTTTAATTAAACCTGTGATTACTTCAGTTGAAGGTCTTTGTGTTGCAACTATTAAGTGAATCCCTGCAGCACGAGCTTTTTGTGTGATACGTAAAATTGAGTCTTCAACTTCTTTTGCAGCGACCATCATAAGGTCAGATAACTCGTCTATTATGATTACTATATATGGCATTTTTTTCTTTTGAACATCAGGATTTTTCTTGTTCCATTTTTCAACATATTCGTTGTATCCTTCAATTTTTTTAGTTCCTGATTCACTAAATTGTTGATATCTATGTTCCATTTCTGCTACCATTTTTGCAAGTAATACTGCAGCTTTTTTAGGGTCAGACACAACTGGACACATAAGATGTGGAACTCCATTATATACTGATAATTCAACCACTTTTGGATCTACCATAGCAAGTTTTACTTCATCTGGTTTTGCTCTCATTAATATTGAACAAATTATTCCGTTAACACATACTGATTTACCTGAACCAGTAGTACCTGCAATTAACATATGTGGCATTTTATTTATTTCACAAACTCCAATGTCTCCCATTATTGATTTACCTAGTGGAACCATTAATTTTTTATCTTGATTTTGTTGCATAACTTTACTATTCATTATTTCATAGAAACTTACTGATGTTGGTTTATCATTTGCAAATTCAACACCTACTGTACTTTTACCAGGAATTGGTGCTTCTATTCTTACATCTTTTTTAGATAAAGCTAGAGCTATTTCTCTACTTAATGTTGTTATTTTATTTACACGTGTTCCACTTGCAATTTCAAGTTCATATTGAGCAACTGTTGGTCCAATATGTACTTCTACTACTTTAGCAATTACATTGAAACTTTTTAATACTTCTTCTAGTTTTTCAATATTTGCCTCAATTGCGGCATTGTCCATAGAATTATTGTTATTTTTAGGTTTATTTAATAAGTCTATTGGTGGTAATTTATATTCTGGGTTAGTAACATCAACTTTTTCTACAACTGGTTCTTGAATTTGGTTTTGAACTTGTTCTTCTGGTTGTTGTGTATTTATCTTTTTCAATTCATCAATACTTTTAATTTTAGGTTTTTCCGGTTCTTCTTCTATTTCATTGCCATTACTAATTTTAACTTTTTTATTAGCAAATATATCTTTATGTATAGGTTGTTCATCAGACTCTGTCTCTTCTTGTTTATTTTCTTTCTTATGAGTTTTAGCAAGTGTTACTTTTTCACTTAAAAATTCACTAATAGAGAATCCTGTAAACATACACAAACCAACTACAATAAATAGAATCGTTGCGATTTTCATACCAAGAAGTGAGAATAATTTTGAAAATATAAGGGCAAATACTCCACCAATAATTCCTCCACCTACTGATACCATATCGGATACTGTTCCAGTAGCCATAATTGAATTAAATCCTTTTACTAGACAGTCTAGTGTTTCTCTAAATATTAAACTGGCATTACCATCATTTTGTGAAATAAAATCCCAATGCATGAATGTTAGTAAGCCTATTATAAATAAATATAGACCTAACATTTTTGTTGTAAAGAAGTCAGGCCATTCTTTTTTTATAAATACATATATTCCAAGAATTAGCATTAATATTAAAAATAACATATAAGCTGATCCTGTTAGAAATAAGCTAAATGATGTTATTGCTTTTCCAACTGGTCCTAGTTTTCCTAAACCAATAATTGTTATAAAAATAATTAAAATTGCATATAATTCAATACCTATTTCTATTGATGAGGTCTTTTTTGATTTCTTCTTTTTTCTTTTTGCCATATCATAATCACATCCTGTAATCATTATACTACATTTTTTTGATAAATAAAAACATAATAACTCTTTTAATGACGTTATTATGTCTAATGAATTAATATAAATCAGTCTTTTTTTACTAATAGTTTATTATTACTATTTAATACTTTTTTTGCCTCTTCTTGATAACATTCTATAAGCATTGGCAGCATTCTTTTTATGTCTATTATTTCTAATTCTGAAACATTTTTAAAGTTTTCTTCTTTTATATCAGTTAGAAGTGCAACTACATCTTCTTTTAATTTATCATCAACTGACATTCCAGTATATCTTTTTACTATCTTTTCTAATTGTTTTTGGTATGGTTGCCACTCTAATATTTTCTTTAAATTATCTTCTTTTTGAAAGCATAGACCATCTTTGCTTGGTGTTAAGTTTTTTCCACTTGATGGTCTTTCAGCATATGTATAGCTGCATCCATTTTCAGTTAAACTAGAGCATGGTGTTTTCATTGATAATAAGTCCACTATATCTCTTTCTGTATTTCTTGCACGTAGGTATAGAAATGGAAAGTTACATATTTTTCCATTTATTCTTTTAAATTTCATTATTGCAACGATGGATACTTTTCCACTTTCTAAGAATTTTTAAATGCCTTTATATGTTTTTTCAGACAAATCACTAGGCCAGTAGTCACATCCACTTTTCTTGCAACATTTTCCGCCACAATTTTTACATATCTCTATATTTTCATTTGTTTCCATTATTATTCACCAATTCTTTCTGACTAGTTAGTTATTATAATTATTTAAAACATCGGAGTCAATAAAAAAAGAGCATTAAGCTCTTGATACATATTTTCCATCTGATGTAGAAATAATTATTTTTTCACCTTGTTCAATGAATAATGGAACTCTTACCATTAATCCAGTTTCACATTCTGCATCTTTTAAGGCATTTGTTGTAGTATTTCCTTTTACTGCAGGTTCTGTGTGAGTAATAACTAATTCAACTTTATCTGGTAAATCTAATCCTAAAATTTCTCCTTCATAGCTTGTAATATAAACTTCAAGGTTTTCTTTAAGGAATTTTGCTTGATTTCCAATTTGAGATGCATTTAACTCTAATTGTTCATATGAATCCATATTCATGAAATAATAAATATCGTTCATATTATATAGATATTGCATTAATTGTTTTTCAATACGTGCAGTTGCTACTTTAACACCAGCATTAAATGTTTGTTCAAAGATAGCTCCTGTTCTTAGATTTTTAAGTTTTGCTTTTACAATAGCAGCACCTTTTCCAGGTTTAACATGTTGTGTATCCATTACAACATAAATATTTCCTTCATATTCAATTGTAATTCCATTTTTTAAATCATTTGTACTAATCATAAATTCACCTCTAATAAATTAAAAAATAAGTTATTAGCTTATTTTATTTTTATTTTTTTTCCTTATGTGTAGTATGTTTTCTACATCTAGGACAGTATTTGTTAAGTTCAAGACGTTCTGTTGTGTTTCTTACGTTTTTTTCTTCTCTGTAGTTTTCTTCTTTACATTCACTACATACTAATGTTTTGTATTGTCTGTTTCCTACTTTAGCCATTTTCCTTCCCTCCTTACACGTCTATAGGTATTATATCAAAGTTTTCTTAATTTGCAAAAGCTTTTTTATAATAATATGAGCTTTTTATTAATATTTAGTTATTTTGTTCTTGTTTTTTCGATTTCTTCTGGTGTTGCTTTGATAAATACTTTATCAAAATCAACGCTTTCTACTTTAAAAGTTATATTTTCTGATTCTTTTGAAGTATGATTTTTTTGATAGTCCTGACATGAATTAAGTGTTCCAATAAGTAAAAATGCTAGTACAGTTGGCCATATTATTTTTAGATTTTTCATATTAACATCCCCTTTAATATGGCTGTATTATAACATAAAATTTGTATTTTTTCAATGATTACTGCTCATTAACTGTTTTTGCTATTACTAATAAATATGAATCCATTGGATCATAGTGACATATTTGTAGAACTAGTAATCTGTCTTTTTTTGTGACTTTTTCTGATGTGTCTCTAAATAAACTATCAGAGAGTAATTTTTCTGTATGTTCTTTGAAGTCACTATCACTACTAAATGATACTTTCATATGTTCTATGTCTGTTGTTACTATCTTAATTGCGATTATTTTATATTCTACTTTCTTTTCATCTAGATATAAATATATTGTTTTATTTGCTTCGAATGTTGCTTGGTCTGTATATTTTTCTAAATTAACGAATGGCAATTTATCGTAAATTGCTTCATTTTGAGTATTATGTCCATAAATATTTATTTGTTTTGCATTTACAAGATCTGTATTTCTGTAGTCTATAAATGGAGCTCCAATTTGATCATATACATTATAAAGATTGTAATTTAGATAATAACTATTGTTATCTGCTCTTGTTACATAATTATTAATATTCATGTTTGGTATTTCGATTTTTGCCATAATATTTTGATTATTATAATTTTCTCTTGCAGTTGGTAGTTCATTGTAATATGGTTCTACCGATTTTACTGGTTTTACTTTTTCTACTACATCATCTTTTTTATTTGATGTTTGGTTATTATCTTTGTTTTCTTTTGTAAATAGATAAATTGTTATACTAGAAAAAATTAATATTATTACTACTAATATTAATAAGGGTTTAAGTATTACTTTTTTCATATTTATTTTTTTATACTCTTCAAACTTCATTTGTACTCCTAACTTCTAAAATATTTCCTATAATATTAATTTTTTCTTTTTTTGTCAAATATTATCCATATAGCTCTGTGTATTTTTGAGATATTTTTTGAGTTATATGATATGTTACTAAACTTGCGTAATTATAGCTTGAATTTGGATGTGATGAATCAGGTGACGTTACCATGATACTCATTTTTGGATTATCATATGGAGCATAACCTACAAACGAACTGGTAATTGTTTCTGTATCTATTATACCATCATTATTTGTATCAATAAAACTTTGAGATGTTCCTGTCTTACCAGCTGGCTTCATATCTTTTGACATGTAACCTACTCCATATCCTCCTGGGCTATTTAGTACGGCAATAAATCCTTCTTTTACTCTGTTCATATATTCTTCTTTCGTATTTATTTTATTTAATACGTTTTTCTCTATCTTTTTCTCTACTGGTCCAATTTCTTCTGTACTACTTGACTTATGAACTTCTTTTAAAAGATGTGGTTGTAGTCTTTCGCCACCATTTGCAATTGTTGTTATATATTGGGAAAGTTGAATTGGAGTGTATGTTTCATATTGCCCCATTACGTAATCTAATAAGTTTCCTGCTGCAACATCTTGTTTTGCAGAATAACCTAAACTTTCAACTGGTAGGTCAATTTCTGTTTTGACTCCAAGACCAAATGAATGATACATTTCTCTATAGGTGTCAAATGCTTTTTGATTAAAGTTTAGTCGCATTCCTCTATAGTATTCTTGACCATTTACACGGATTGCTATTTTGAACTGATAAACATTACTACTTTTTGCAAGAGCTGTTATATCATCAATTACGCCTAAGTTATTAACTGATGAGCATTTTTCTGGTGTTCCTGCAACTTTTACACATTCATCAAGCATCTTTTCGCCAATTTTTACGGCCCCAGTATTATATCCTACAAGCATTGATGCTCCTTTTACTACAGAACCTGGAGTTATTGGTGATGTTAATAGTGATGATGTATTATCGACTATTTGTCCATTTACATATTTTTTACTTGCCATAGCTAAAATTTCTCCAGTTGATGGGTCTTGAATTATAACACTTGAGTGATCATAATAATCAGTATTTGGTTCAGTTTTTGCTTTTGTAATTTCTTCTGCTAAAATTTGTTCAACTGCTTGTTGAAGATTTATGTCAATACTTAGGACTATATCTTTACCACGAGAACCTTCTTTTACTAACTTAGTTTCATGGGAATTAACTACTTCATATACAGCTTTTTCACCATGAAGATATTCTTCATATTGCTTTTCAATATAACTTGTTCCTACTCTATCATTTAAACTATATCCTTTTTTTAAGTAATATTCTTTTTCTTCCGCTGGAAGACCTTGAGTCGATGTTGAAACATTTCCTAGAAGAGTTCTAAATACGTCACCATATGGATAGACCCTTTCCCAATCAATCTGTGTATTAAATCCATTTAAATCTTCATTATGTTCAGAAATATAGGCATATTCTTCATCTGTTGCGTTACTTTTGATAATTTTAGATTCATAAGTATAACCTTTATTCATTAAATAATAAAGATAAGCTACTTTCTTTTCATCATCAGAGAAGTTCAATTTTTCCTCATCAATTCGAGCAAGCTTCAATTCCTCTAATTCGGTTTGTGTCATTTTTCTTTGATTTACTTTTTCTATTTCTTTACTTGTTACTAACTTATTACATTCATCTTTATTTTTCGCATAGTAGTATTCTCTTTTGGCTCTATCTGTTAGTTTGGAATAATCTAAGTCAAGATGAGGCGCAACAATTGATGCTGTTTCTATCATTTCAGTATTTTTAGTTCCTTTAGCTTTTTTATATATAATTGTTTTTAATGCTTTATTATCAACTATTACATTATGATTCCTATCATATATTCTTCCTCTTGGACTACTACTACCTGTTATTTCTGTATATGATAGTTTCTTTAATGATTCGCTATACTTCTTATTATTTACAAGCATAACATTTGTCACTGATATAAATAATACCCCAAATAAAATAACTACTAATACTAAAATAATAGTAAATCTAAAATTAATTATTTTATCAAAATTTATTTTTTTACTCTTCTTGTTTTTATACATTTTTTTCACCTAGTAATAGTTTAACACATAATTAAATAAAAATTTCATATATTTTGTTGAGAGGTGATATAAATTAAAGAACTTATTAGAAATAATATAAATAAATTGACAGTAAATGATCTAAAAAAGTTTGCTGATATGAAAAACATCAAATATAGTGATGATGAAGCTATTATTATTTATGATTTTATTATGTATAATTATAATGAATTACTTGATGAAAATATTAAAGTCTTTAAAAGCATTAGAGATAAGTTAAATCCTGTTTTATATAAAGAATTACTTAGTTTATATATTGAGTATAAAAGGAAGTATTTATAAAGAAAAGAAGCATTAATCTTGCTTCTTTATTGTTTCTATTAAATTTTTATTAAATTCTTTTTTTCTTATCATTTCTATTTCATATTTATATGGTGGGTATTTTTTATCTACATATGGTGTTTCTAGTATTTTTGGAATGTTTTCTAGACGTTTGTTGTAGATAATATTTATTAGTGTATCAAATCCAATTGTACCAAAACCTATATTTTCATGTCTATCTTTATGTGATGATATATCATTCTTTGAATCATTTACATGTATACACCCTATTTTATTTATTCCAATTAATTTATCAAATGAGTCTAGGTAATCATCAAAATTATTTAGGTCGTATCCTGCATCATTTAAATGACATGTGTCTAGACATACTCCAATATGATCTTTATCATTTATATTATCAATTATATATTTTAATTGTTCTATTGTTGTTCCAAGCTCTGTCCCTTTTCCAGCCATTGTTTCTAGAAGTATTGTTACATTATTGTTATCTTTTAAGTTTTCAAATACAAGATTTAGACCTTTAATAATATTATTTAGTCCTGCTTCTTCACCAATACCTACATGGCTTCCTGGATGAAGTACCATATATTTTACTTCTAATAAATTACACCTATTCATTTCTTCTGTTAAGAAAGAAACTGAGAATGAAAAGTTGTTTTCATTACATAAATTTACAATGTATGGGGCATGAACAATTACTTTAGAATAATCAATATTTTTTTCTTTCATAATATTAAGAGCTTGAAGAGTTAGTCCATCTTCTATATTATTTCTTTTTGTATTTTGAGGAGCTCCTGTATAAAACATAAATGTATCAGCATTATAACTTAGGGTTTCTTGTAGGCTTCCTAATAATTGTGTATCTTTTTTAAATCCAACGTGACATCCAAGTATTGGCATATTAATCATCTCCTAGATTAGTATATCAATTTTAATTATATTCTGACAAGAAAAAAGAACTTATGAAAAGTTCTTTTGTAATATTTAAATTATTTTAATGTACATTTTGTAGGTGTTTTTCCAAATGCAGTAGTAGCTCCAACAGTAGTACTAATACCAGATATTGCATTTGCATATTTATTAGTTGATGCTGCTGTTGTTACTTTTGATCTTGAAATATCTTTTTCAAGAGTAAATGTCTCAATACCATGTTCTCCAGCGTCTACTAATAATGTTGCATAAGTTGTTGTTGTTTTTGTATTTGTTCCACTAGTTGTTTTTGTTTCTTTCTTCCAAGCAACATAACCTTTGATTTCAGCATTTGACCAAGATGATTTTCCACCTGATTCCATTAAATCTGTTGTTCCAGTTGAAGTTGTATCAATTTCATAATAATACACTCCATCTGGTGTTGCTCCTACGCTTTGTACATTTGTTCCTGTACCACAGTTTAATTCATCTGCAAGTACAGCATTTCTAACTTGATTAACATACTCTTTTGCAACATCTGCAAATGTATCACGTCTTGCGTTTTCAATTGTACGAGATACTGATGGGATTGCTACCATCATTAAAATACCTAAAATTGTAATAACTGCAAGTAACTCGATTAATGTAAATCCAGCACTTCTCAAATTCTTTTTCATTTTTTCACTCTCTTTCTTATCTTATTGTTACAATATCAATATATCATGTCTAAATTTTTTTTGCAATAATTTATTGCATAGTTTACACTGTTTTTTATTATATAAATTTATCCATAGAAATCTACTAAGTTTGATGATTGACATCCACATATTGTAGTTGATCCCATAGCACTTTGTGCTTGTGTTGTTGATGACTTGTCTTTAAAGTCTACAAGTCCTTCTGTAACATTTTTTAAAGCATTTTTTGCACTACCAGATTCCAAGCTATCTTTTCCTACACTATCAAATCCATAATATATTCCATCTACATTTTCAAGTAATCTTACCTTATAGTCATATTGTTTACCATGTTTAGATACTACCACAACTGACATTGTCCTTGAGTATACAGCATTATCGTTTCCTTTTACTACATCTTCATTCTTATCTAAATAATCAAGTGTAAATATTACACATTGACTACTGTTTACTGGTTTTTTTATTTTTGAATTTATAGTCATTTGCGTTTCAGCATCATTTATTAATTTTTTTGCA
Organism: bacterium; assembly: GCA_963661295.1. Taxonomy (GTDB): domain Bacteria; phylum Bacillota_I; class Bacilli_A; order RF39; family UBA660; genus UBA3789. The sequence goes on along the minus strand of CAVLBI010000133.1, from coordinate 11,183 downwards.
TCTTCAATTAATATATTTTCTTTTTGACTACCTAAAATACCTGTTATGTTAGGAATTGTAATACCAACAATTATTCCAAGTACTAATAACATTGCTAGAACTTCTACTAGAGTAAATCCTTTATTATTTTTCATTTTATCACTACCTTCTACTCAATTATATCAAAATAGTTTATTTTAGAAAAACTATTTTAATACTTTTTTTAGATTTTCTATTTCTTTTAAACTAGTACTTGAATATGTATCACTATCAAAGATATTGTCATATCTAAACAGACTAAATCCTTTATAATTTTTTAGATTTCTTGATAATATTATTTCTTTCATTATGATATTATCATTTTCTATCCATTCGTTAAACCCATTTTTCGCATATTTATCTTCTTTACCTACTTTATAAAATGCAAGAGCTATATAATAGTCAATATCTTCATTTTCTATAAGAGACTCCCATTCATGTATAACTTTTGTATATGCTCTTGTACTGTTATAAAAGCCATAATATATTTGAGGCATAATAAAATCAACATAGTTTTTTTCTTTTAACCAAGTTTTAACATCTGCATAGTTTTTATTATAATTATTTTCAATATTACCATCAGGAGATATACCGAATTCTATATTTTTATTAGAACACTCTTTATGTACCTTTTTGATTGTTTCATTTACTATATTTAATCTATATTTATCAGGCTCTATATAGTTATTATTCTTTATATATTCTTGGTAGTCTTTTTCGTCTATTTTTGTATCAGGATAGAAATAATCATCAAACAATAGTCCATCTATTTTGTATTCTAATACTTCTTTTACTCCTTCTATTATTAAATCTTCTGTTTCTTTTTTTGATGGATTATAATATATTCCATTGTTTATGTAGACAATATCTGTATCTAGATATTTATATGCAGGATTTTTTTCGGATATGGTAGATATATCTTCTGTTGTTCTTATTCTATAGGGATTAATCCAGGCAATTACTTTAATATTTTTTTTATGGGATATATTTATGAAGTATTTTAAAACATCATAGTATTCATCTCCTTCATTTTCAACTATGTGCATACTAGTGGGATATATATTTGATTTATATATAGCATCTGATCCAAATCTTATTTGTAATATTATTGTGTTACATTTTAATTTTTCTATATTATTAATCATATTTTTTATATTATTTTTGCTTGTGTCATAATCTTTTCCTTTTATGTATTTACTTAGTTCAATATAACTTATAAAGATAGCTCTTGTTTCAGTAGATTCTTTTTCTGTTTCTTCTTTTTTTTGATTCATTGATAATAATAGAAATAATGATAATACTATTAAAATTGTTTTTTTCATTTGTTTCACCAAGATAATATTACAAATATTGTATAGGGAATATTGTCATTTTATCTTAGATTTTTCAATTATATATAAATCTTTATCTTTGTAAAATGCATAGAATACTTCATCTAGTGAAATTTTTTGCTTTTCTAGTTGGTCTTCTAACCAGAATGTGTTTTTATTTATGTCTTTTAGGACATCTTCTTCTATTTTTCCATCTAATATTACGGCTAATGGATAGTCTTTATTTTTCTCATCTTTTGCGAAGACTGATAGTTTACCACTTGTTTCTAATATTGCATAATCAACATCAACAATTGATTTTATTGATTTTTCTCTTAGTTGAGTTAATAAGTCATCTAGGTTATATCTTTGTTTAAGCATTTCTTCAAAATTAATCTTTCCTTCTTTTATTATTACTGATGGTTTTCCATCTACAATTTCTCTAAATTTATTATTTTTTAGAGTGATAAATGAAAAAATTACTTGAAGTAATACTAAGACAATGATTGGTATTAAGGAACGAAATATACTATCATCATAGTTTTCTATAGAAATACCTGCGACTTCAGCAATGAATATTGATACTATAAAGTCCATTATTGATAATTCACCAATTTCTCTTTTACCCATTAATCTATAAAATAAATTTATAAGTAGATAAAATAATGTTGATCTGAAAAGAATAGTTAAATATTCCATTTTACTCACCCAATATTATAATAACCAAGAATATTTGTTTTATACTTTACATATTTATTTATTGAGGTGTTTATGAAATATTTAAAATTATATTTAATTAATATTATATCTTTAGTTTTATTTGTTAGTATTTTTAGTGTTTTTTATTATTTTGATATTATAAATTTACAAATATTTAATTTTTTTAAGTTATTTTCTTTAATTATTAGTTTATTTGTATGTAGTTTTATAGTTGGTGAAAGTTATAAGACTAAAGGTTATGTTACTGGTTCTAGATATTCACTTATGTTTATTATTCCATTTTTTATATGTAGTTTACTATTTAATACAATTAGTCTTAGACTTATAATTTATTATTTAATTATATTTTGTAGTTGTTGTCTTGGAGCTATTTTTTCTAAGCATATAAAAAGAAGCAATTAATTGCTTCTTTTCTTGTTACTTTTTTTCTTGGATTTTTTTAAGATTACTAGAATTACTACTAGTCCTATAAAGATAGATGATGCGATTATGATACTTGTATTATCACTTTCTTTTACTTCTATAACTTTATCTTCATCGCTTATTATTAATAATGAATTATCATTATAATCACAATTATCTTCTTCTGGACATTTTATTTGACCAATAATATATAATGTTTCACCTTCTGAGGCAAAGTTTAATATATTATAGTAGTCATTATTAATCTTTTTTATTTTCTTTGTTTCTACTCCTTGATTATTAATTTCTACAACTTCTATGCTTGAGTCAAGATCATTTGTATATAGTAATAAGTATTTTTCCAATTTATTTTCTTTTATTATCGGAACTAGTTTTAGTGTTTTTTCAAGATTTATTGGAGTATTACCTACTGTTTCATTTGTTTCTTCGCCATCTTCATTGAAGGTAACTAGATAATAACTTGTCGTTTTGTTATTACTTAATTTTAATTGACTTGTATAGCCATACACCATAAAGCCATTGTCTGATTTTTCTAATCTTGGATTATCAGTTTCCTCAAAGTCTTCTTTTATTGTCTTTTCAACATTTCCTTCTAAATCATTTTTTATAAGTTTTAATTGTTTGTCTTCTGTTTTTAGTTCTACTAATGCAATAAGGCCAGACTCTTCACCGTTAGTATTTATAATTTCTATATCTTTGTAGTTAGCATTTTCTTCATAATCTTTGACCCATAGTAAGTTAAAGTCTTTATCATATTTTATAATTGATGCTTGTTCTTCACTATTTGCAATCCCAATATATCCATCACATTTTTTCTCATTATTAAATGATGGAACTAACTTTATTATTTCTTTGTCTTCTTCTAATGAAGATGTTTTTTCTTCTACTAATTTTCCTTTTAAATTTAATTTTACTATGACATTTCTTTTATTGTCTTCTGTTGTTTTTGTGCTTGTATAAAAGTAACCATTAATTTTACCATCTTCATCATATGTATAGCCTAATGTATTTGATGACTCTTCTTTTGCTCTATCATCTGTGTATGTCCATAATACATTACCTGTTTTATCATATTTTACTATGATTACTTTTTCACTTAATTCTTCGTCTTTGCTTTCTTCTTTTGTTTCATAAGATCCAGCTATTATATAACCATCTATTTCATTTTTTGAATTATAACTTTTTTCTATATTTTTAAATGTTTCTTTACTATATTTATTTAATGAATATACTGTATCTTTAGCATATACATTTGTAAATGTAAATAAAGTAAAGATACTTAATATTAGTACTACTATTCTTTTCATCTTACACCTCAGTAAACTAATTATAAAACAAAAAAAGACTAATTTCTAGTCTTCTATTTCATTTTTAATCATTTTGATTTCTTTTTTTAATTTATATTTTTTTAATCTAAAATTATTAGGAAGCATACTAATCAATATTTCGCGTGTTTTTAACTCCCTATCAAAGTATTCTCTAAACAATGGTCCTTTTTTTTCTAAGAAGATTGGTCCAAAGAAATATTCTTTTTTTGTATATTTCTTTTTTCCTCTTTTTAGGATAATTATTTGATAAATAAATTTCTTATCTTTTACAAATTCTTCATTAGAAATATAAAAACCGTGTTTACATAAGTATTTTTTGACATCTTCTTGATAATTGTTTGGGCTTATTATAAGCGTGTTTATTTTTTTTAATATGTTTAAATTATCTTTACATATTCCAATTATATTTCTTCCGCCCATTCCAGAAATAATAATTGTATTTACTTCTTGCGTGTATGTACTAAGTCCTGGTCCTAGTCTTGTTTCGATGACATCTTCTAAATGTTCTCTTTTTATATTCTTTTTTGCTTGGTCTAGAGGTCCTCTTGCGATATCACTGGCAATTGTTTTTATGTTTTTATCCCTATGAATAAGATAGATATCTAATAAGGCGTGATCGCAACCAACATCCAAACAAAAGGAGTTAGCTTCTACTAAATCTCCTATTTTTTTAAGTCTTGCATTAATTTTCATTAGTCTGTTAGGAAATCCTTAAGTTTACGAGAACGTGATGGATGTCTTAATTTTCTTAATGCTTTGGCTTCTATTTGACGAATTCTTTCTCTTGTAACTCCAAATATTTGTCCTACTTCTTCAAGAGTTCTACATTGTCCATCATCAAGACCAAAACGTAATCTTAATACTTTTTCTTCTCTTTCAGTTAATGTTGATAAAACATTTCTTAATTCTTCTTTTAACATTTCAATTGTTGCATATTCTTCTGGACCCATAGTCTTTTCATCTCTTATGAAGTCTCCTAAATGTGAATCATCTTCTTCACCTATTGGTGTTTCTAATGATACTGGGTCTTGACTAATTTTATATACTTCTCTTACTTTTTCAATTGTAATTCCAAGTTTCTTTGCTATTTCTTCATCAGTTGGCTCTCTATTTAACTCTTGTGTTAATTGACGTTGTACTCTTGCTAGTTTATTGATTGTTTCTACCATATGAACTGGTACACGTATTGTTCTTGCTTGGTCAGCAATAGCACGAGTAATTGCTTGTCTTATCCACCATGTTGCATAAGTTGAAAATTTGTAACCTTTTGTTGGGTCAAACTTTTCTACAGCTTTCATTAAACCGATGTTTCCTTCTTGGATTAAATCTAAGAATAACATTCCACGTCCAACATATCTTTTTGCGATACTAACAACTAGACGTAAGTTTGATTCAGCAAGAATTTTCTTTGCTTCTTCATCACCTTCAACTGCTCTTTGAGCATATTCAAACTCTTCATCAGATGTAAGTAAGTTAATACGTCCAATTTCTTTTAAGTACATTCTAACTGGATCATTTATTTTTACATCTTTTGATAAAGTTAAGTTTTCAACTGACATGTCTTGTGTTATTTCTTCACCAGATACATCATCACTACCATCTTCTGATACAATTTCGATGTTTGCTTCTACTAAAGCATTATATAACTCATCTAATGAGTCACTATCAACTTCAAGACCTTTTAATTGATCTGCTAATTGTTCATATGTTACATATCCTTGCTTTTTACCAAGAGCAATTAACTTTTCTTTTCTTTCTTCTAATGTTTTTATTTCTCCAACCATACTCTAACTATCTCCTAACCTTAACTTTCTAATCTTTTCTGATATTTTGGCTTGTTCTAGTGGGTCCACTTCTTTTTTCATTAAATTTGTGAGTCTTCTTATTTCTTGACGTTCAATGTATTCTCTTGTGACATTGAAATATAGAACTAACTCCTCAACTGTAGTGTTTTCTAGATAATTGCCAGCTAAAATATTATTTAAGAATTTTAGAATGTCTTCTTTATCTTGAATATAAGTGTAAAAGTCTGCAACATTTATATTCCCATACTTTTTATAATAATATATTATCTCACTGCAAGTAGTTCGCATTACTTCAGTAGGAAAAATTATTCTTTCTTTCTCTACCCGTGTTATTACCCAATCATTATTAAGCATGAAATATATTATTTGTTCATAAGCTTTTACATACTTATCCTTTTTTTCTATAGTCTTTTTCGGTATAAATACTTCTTTTACTTTTGGTTCACTCTTCAAAAGACTATTTATACGCATTTCCAGTGTATTATACCCTATATCAAACTCTTTTGCAAGTCTTTTTAATATAACTTCTCTTCTAATTGGGTCTTCTAATTTTGCTGTTTCTTCAATAACTTTATTAATGTAATCTGCCTTTTCTTCATCACTTTTAAAATTAACATGTTCTTTTAGACTGTTCATTTTATAATCAGAGAAGTTTTGAGCTGATTCTATAAGATTAATAAATCTTTCACTACCATTATTTAATATAAATGTGTCAGGATCATCTGGATTAGGAAGTTTAATAACTTTTACTTCTATTCCTTTATCTAATAACATTTCTCCAATATTTAGAGTTGCATGTTGACCAGGATTATCTCCGTCAAGACATAGTATTATATTATTAGATAGTCTTTTAATAAGGTTTATTTGTTCTTTTGTTAGGGCTGTTCCCATTAGTGCGACTGTGTTTTTTATACCAATTGAACTTGCTCTTATGACGTCCATAAATCCTTCCATTACTATTACAGATTTTTTTAGACGGCATTCTTCTTTGGCTATATGGTAATGATATAATATTTCACCTTTTTTAAAAATATCTGTTTCTTTGGTATTTAAATATTTATTTTGACCATTGTCTTTATAAATTCTACCACTAAATCCTACACATTTTCCAGATACATCATAAAGTGGAAACATAATTCTATCATTATATATATCATGATCATCACTTGATAAACCTATTCTATTTAACGTTACTAAGTCATATTCTTTACTTGTAAGTAACTTAGTTAAATCATTTCTTGTATCAAGGGATAAACCTATTTCAAATTCTTTTATTATATTTTCATCTATTTTTCTATTTAATAAATATTTTTTTGCTTCTTTTCCATAAGTACTATTTAAATTATTTTGAAAATATTTTAATGATAAGTTGTATGCTGCATATAATTTATCGAATTTATTTGTTTTTTGTTTAATATGAATATTTCCTGTGTCTATTCCTACTCTATCACCTAAATATTTTAAGGCTTCTCTAAAATCGATATGTTCATAGTTCATTAAAAAAGTAAAAACATTACCTGTTGCATGACAAGAAAAGCATGTATATATTTGTTTTTCTCTTGATACAGATAATGATGGGTTTGAGTCATCATGAAATGGACAGACTCCAAAAAAGTTTTTTCCTCGGGCAGTTAATGGTATACGTTCTCCAATAATATCTACAATATCTACTCTACTACGAATAGTATTCGCAAGATCATTATTCATAACATCACCACCCATATAACAAACACGTTTAATTATATCATAATCTTTTTACTTTTTCTAGGTTTTTTGTACTTACTATTCTATGTATTTCTGATGTCATAAACTCAGTATAGGCATCTCTTGTATCTTCATTTACACCTATATAAGTTATTCCTTGATAGTAATAGTCAAGTTGTTCTCTTATTCCATCATAATAATCAATTATATAATTAAAACATTTAACTGAATAGTCAACCAATTTAGCTATTTCTTTGTAATTGTCTTCTGTTACTGAAGTTCTTAATAATTCGAAGAAAGTCTCTTGAGTCTTTAATGTTTTTATATAGTCATTTAATATTTCATTGTCTTCTGCATATATTCCATCTTCGTTATAAAAGCCTGTGAAAAATGAAAATATATTTTCTATCTTTGAGAGTAAGGATTGAATATAATTGGCTCTTTTTTCTTTACTGCATACGTTTTTACAATCGGCAAGCTCATCCTTTTCTAGTTCAAAAATTACTTCTAAATCTTCTTTTGAATTTATTTGTTTTAATAATTTGCTTTCTATTTCGTGATTTTCATATTCTTTTTTAAAGTCTTTTTTTGTCTTCATAGAATCACGTCTTATATTTTTTATACTAGGTTAATTTTAAATTTTAGTCAAGAAAAGGATAGTAGTTTTAGCTATTACCCTTTTCTTTTATTATTTGTCTCTTCTTTTTTTACTTTCAATATCTTCATTAATTATTTTTAAGAATTCACCAAATGATACTGTAGTTGTTTCTTTTTCTCCATATAATCTATAACTTATTTGTTTATTTTCTTTTTCGTTATCTCCTAATATTAATGTATATGGAACTTTGCTTGTTTGTGCTTCTCTTAGGCGATATCCTAATTTTTCATCTCTTGTATCTGTTTCAGTTCTAATGTTATTTTCTTTTAAGAAAGCATTAACTTCTTCAGCATAATCACTTTGATATTCACTATTTACTGGAATTACTTTTACTTGAAGTGGAGCTAACCATGTTGGAAGTATTCCTTTTGTCTCTTCTAGTAAGAAGGCAATAAATCTATCAAGGGATCCTAATATTGCACGGTGAATTACTACTGGTGTTTCTTTTTCTCCACCTTCAGCGATATATGTTAAATCAAATCTCTTTGGTAGTAAGAAGTCTAATTGAATTGTTGATAAGGCAACTGAATTTCCTACTGCTGGATGTATTAAAATATCTAGCTTTGGTCCATAGAATGCAGCTTCATCTTTTGCTTCAAAATATTTAATTCCAATATCATTTAATACATTTCTTAATGCATTTTCTGCAGTATCCCACATTTCATCATCATCAAAATATTTATTTGTCTTTGATTCTTTATCTCTTAATGATAATCTGAATTCACAGTTATCTGCGTCTATACCAAAATCTTTATATACTTCAAGGATTAAATCTACAACTCCTTTAAATTCATCTTCAATTTGTCCTTTTGTACAGAAGATGTGAGAGTCATTTTGAGTAAAGTTTCTTGCTCTTTCAATTCCTTTTACTGCTCCTGCCGCTTCATATCTAAAGTCGTTCGCAATTTCTGCAATTCTAATTGGTAAGTCACGATATGAATGAAGACCTGCTCCATATATTACCATATGATGTGGGCAGTTCATTGGACGAAGTACATATGCTTCATTGTCTAATTCCATAGCTGGGAACATATCATCTTTATAGTGATCCCAGTGTCCTGATGTCTTATATAAGTCTACACTTCCAAGGTCTGGTGTATGAACATGTTTATATCCATGAGCTACTTCTTTATCTGTGATATAGTTTTGTAGTGTTCTCCATAATGTATATCCATTTGGTAACCATAAAGGTAGACCACGTCCTACTAAATCACTTAACATGAATATTTTCATGTCTTTTCCTATTTTTCTATGATCTCTTTGTTTTGCTTCTTCTAATTCTTCTAAATGTTTTTCTAAGTCTTCTTCCGTTCTAAAGCAAACTCCATAAATTCTTTGAAGCATTTTGTTATTAGAGTCACCTTTCCAGTATGCTCCACTAAATTTTAATAATTTAAAATATTTACATTCTTTTACTGATTCAACGTGTGGTCCACGGCAAAGGTCAGTGTAGTCTCCTTGTGTGTAGCAAGTAATTAATGTATCTTCTGGCATTCTTTCAATTAAATCAATTTTGTACTCATCATTTTTAAACATTTCTAGAGCTTCTTCTCTAGTTAATTCATGTCTTACAATTCTTTTTCCATCTTTGATTATTTTTTTCATTTCTTTTGATATTTTTTCAATATCTTCTTCAGTGATTACTTTATCACCTAGGTCCATATCATAATAGAAGCCTTCTTCTACTACTGGTCCTACCCAAAACTTAGCCTCTGGGTATAAGTGTTTTACTGCTTGAGCCATTACATGAGCACATGAATGGTTAAGTGGCATTAAATCTTTATCTTCTTTAAAATTTATCATATTATCTCTCCTAACTATTTATCTTTATTTCAACATCTATTTCTTTATTTACACTATTTTTAAATTCTGTTGCAAGATCAAGACTTCCAGTTATCATACCATAGTGTATTGGAATAGCAATTGCTGGTTTTAAATCATTTATATATTTGGTTGCTTCTGTTACATTCATCGTGTAAGTACCTCCTATTGGTACAAAGCAAATATCGGTTTTTACAGAATCAGCTTCCTCGGTTCGATCTGTATCACCCATTATATAGTAGTACACTCCTTTTAAGAGAATATTGTAGCCTACATATCCTTTTTCTTTTGGATGAAAACTCTTACCAATGTTATAGGAACTTATTGTATCAAATAATATGTTATCTATTTTATAGTGTTTATTTGGTTCTACTACTAGGCTGTTTGGTTCATCCTTTAACACTTTTGGAACTATTATTTTAGTTGTATCTTTACTTATATTTCTTATTGATTCTATGTCATAGTGATCATAGTGATCGTGTGTTATAAAGATATAGTCTGCATCATGTATTTTTAAATCTATCTTATATGGGTCTATATAGATTGTTTTTTCATCTGTTAATTTTATTGATGCGTGATGTAATACTTCTATTTTCATATTTCCTCCTTTAAATACAAAAAAGGATAGTACAGGAGTGCTTATGCACGGTACCATCCTTTGTTTTACTTACTTTAATAACGGAATAATCCGGAATTATTTTTCATAATTCTACTCTAAAGGTAGTAATAAATTAAATGTCTGTTCATTCGCACCTTCCATGAACTCTCTTTTAGACTTAGATAACTTATCATGTCCTTTGTCAATGTATTTACTTATTTAATATATCACTTATTTTTATTTTTTTCAAACTATTTAAATAATCTTTTTATAAATCTATATGCTTGTTTATATCTATTTCTTAGATTTGTACCAAGACTAGGTATTATATAATAAATAATCATTATAATTAACCAGATGAATCCTGTTAGATTTCCACTTAATAATTCATTTACTGAGAAATAGATTACTAATATTATTACTAGCGTTATTAATATGGTTACTAATAAATTGATTATTTCATTATTTTGTCTTTTTGTTTCAAAGTTTACTTCTTTCTTTTTTAAAAGTACTTCTACATCTTCTTTGAACTTAGCAAATCTTTCTTCTAGTTCTTTTTCATTTGTTACTTTTTCTTCTGTTTTATACTCTGTATCTCTATAAATTATATTTCCATTTTCTTTTACTGTGATATCTATATTTAGGAAGTTTTCTTTTGGTATTTTTACTAGGAAATGTTTGTTTACTAATTCTATTAATTTATTTCTACATTTGTTTCCTATAAATGAGGCTTCATTAATATAACTTTTCATTTGATTATTTATTTGTTTTAAATTCATTTAATCACCCTTATCTAGA
>CAVLBI010000132.1:0-3081 GCA_963661295.1 bacterium | reverse complement strand
ATTTAATTATATTTTATTCTATTTTACTGAACTTTAATTAAGTTGCAGATTAAAAATATTAATTTATTATACTTATGAATTTTCTGTATTTATATATGGAATAAGGCTCTTTGTTTTTTTATATGTTTTTGAAATAGTTATGTCAGATTCCATTAATTTTTTTGCAAAGTATGGCTTATATAATGCACCATTTTCTGATAGATATAATAAATAATCATCTATTGAATTTTCACTACTCATACATTTTATGATTCCTCTATAGTATAAATAATTATTATATTGTTCTTGTCCTTTTTCATTATCTTTTAAATATGTAAAATATGAGTCTAGATATGTTATTACTTGATTAAATTTTTCTTCATCTATTTTCTTATTTGCACTACGTGATTTAAAGATGTCATTTATGTTATTCAGAAATTTTTCTGTTCTTTCTGTACCACCTATTTCCTCTAAACTATCACTTATAATTGAAAAATCTCCTTGACTATATGCTTCTAAAACTATATTACTGCCTATTAATTCGCAAAATATTTTAACCGCAGTTATTTCAAATGGGTATGAATGTACTTCTATATACGGGTTATCTGATAAATATTCATTATTTAATAATTCCGTCATACCTTCTACAAAATATGTAGGTGTTGTTTCGAATGGTTGTCGAGTATATACACAATGAATAAGTTCATGAGTTAGTGTATCATCTTTTGTTTCTGTTTCCGACCCATATACATTTATTATATGTGTAACATTATTATATGATGCTAAAACGTTATCACCCACATATTCATTAGCTTCACAGTCGTATTCTACATCTAATTTTGATAAAGCATTTCTTGCCATATTTGTATTTAAAAATTCATTTTCACTTATTATATCTTTTAAAGTATAAGCAATATTTTTTTCTTTTAATGATAAGTTATCATTATTAATAATTATATATAGTAATTTTTGAAGATCTTTGTTGTTTTTTTCTGATTCTGTTTCTTCTCCAAAGTATTCCTCAACTTCTTTTTGTATTTTACTTTGTGATGGCATGTTTAGAGCATCTGAAATTTGTGGAATTACATTATCTGCAAATGCATCAGATGTTACACTATATAAAATTCCTGCTGCTAGAAATGTGGCAAGAATTTTTCTACTTTTTATTCTTAACATAATAAGCCCCCTTAAATGATGGTTCTAATTATATCACAAAGTAAAGAAAAAGCAAATTAGTTATTAATTAATTTGCTCTTATTTGACTAACATATGAATTTATTTTACTTACCCAAGTATTGCTTTCAGCATATTTTGGTCCAATTGCTTCTACTGTATTTAATCCTCTTGAGTAGTAGTTTCTATAAAGATTATCGATAAATCCTACTAAACCTTCGTCAATTGAGTTATAAGCTTTATAAGAACCACCATTACAGCCAGGAGAACCTTTTTGTCCACCGAAGTTATTACATGTTCTTGCTAATTTTGAACATGAGTACTTACAACCTGTTTCATGTAATAATATGGCAACTGCAACATATGGGTCTACTCCCTTATTAACACATTCTGATGCTATTAATGCACCTTTTCCTGCAACTATATCATTTCCAAGATTTCTATCTAGTTTTACGGCTAATTCTTCTAGAGTCATGCCTTCATAAACTTCTATTCTTGGTGGAACTATAACAGATGCTGGGGCTGTTTCCATATCTACAGCAGTTAATAAATCAGTTGTCTGTTTGTTTTCTTCTTTTGTTGATTCTTTATTTGTATCTTGAATTATCATGTTTGTACTTGCTGCCATATTTTGGATTTTAAAATCACTTATATTTACATTAGTATTCAAAGCCTGTGTAGACTCTTCATTTTGTATTACCATTCCGACTGAAATCATTAAAATTCCAACTATAAGAGTAATACTACTAATTACTTTTATTCTTTTCAAAATAATTCACCTCAATGTGTAATTGATGAGTCAATTTTACTATGATTATATTTTTTTGTCAAATTTGGATACTTTTAGCTAGTTTATTTAGATATGGATTTTCTTTAATATTTTGTTGTAAAATAAGAGAAAAAATTAGATAAATACTAGAGAACTATAAGTACTTTTTATTTTATATTTTTATATATTTGTGTTTATAAATTATATGTTTTATAATGAATTTGGTGATTGTATGAAGATTGATGAATTAATAAAATGGATAAAAGAATCTAATAAAACTGTATTTTTTGGAGGGGCTGGTGTCTCTACTGAGTCTGGATTAAAGGATTTTAGAAGTAGTGATGGTTTATATAATGAAAAATATACTTATCCACCCGAGGAGATTTTATCACACAGTTTTTTTATGAATAATACTTTAGAATTTTATAAATTTTATAGAGATAAAATGAATCCTAATGGATATCAGCCTAATATTACACATAAAGTTTTAGCTTTAATGGAAAATAAAGGCTTATTAAGTAGCGTTATTACTCAAAACATTGATGGTTTTCATTCTTTAGCTGGATCTACTAAAGTATTGGAGCTGCATGGTTCTGTAAAGAGAAATTATTGTATGAAGTGTCATAAATTTTATAATGATGATATTGTATTTAATTCTTCTGATATTCCTAAATGTAGTTGTGGTGGTATTATAAAGCCTGATGTTGTTTTATATGAGGAAGGACTAGATGAAGATGTGATTAATAAGGCAATTGAAGAAATTTCTACTTGTGACTTATTAATTATTGGTGGTACTTCTTTAAATGTATATCCTGCCGCTTCTTTTATAAATTATTTTAGAGGTAAACATTTGGTGTTAATAAATAAAGATATAACGCCTTTTGATAATACTTGTGATTTAGTTATACATGACAGTATTGGTAAAGTATTTACAGAAATTAAAAAAAGCCTTTAAATGGCTTCTTTTTCTTTTAAATCAGTTAGTTCTTTAATGGATAAACCAGTAGATTTAGAAACAATATTTATATCTACTCCGTTTTTCATAAAATTAATGGCAATTTCTCTAGCAGCTGATTCTTTTCCTTCAGTAAGGCCTTCTTGCTTTGAAATTTCTTTTTCAGTATTTGTAACTCTTCTCATTTCTCTTTCAAAGTCATATT
>CAVLBI010000131.1:0-3972 GCA_963661295.1 bacterium | reverse complement strand
TCCACGGAGTTTACTTATATAATTATAAAATATCTATTGTAAAAAATATGTAAATATATAAGTTCTAAAATAAAAAATATATCTTTAAAAAAATATACCTGTTATAATATTATATATAATTAGGATAATAGAGGAGGTATATATAATGAAAAGAAAAAAAATGATATTATTAATAATTATATTTTCAATTTTTTTCATTACTAAAAACACATATGCCTTTGACATTAATAATTATCGATATAAAAGTCTTTGTGGCACATTTGAAGTTGCTGGATTTCATACTGATGGTGTAATTGATCCAGTATATTGTACAAATAATTTTAATGATGCTAAAAACTGGATGAAAAACAATGGTGCTAAAGACTTAGCTGTTATGACTAAAGTAAATGGACAAACAAAAATACTTGATGCCAATGTGGCACTTTTAGATTTAAGTGTTAATCCTGAAACATTAACGTATTTTTTTGGAAATAGTGAATTAACAGGTAGTGCATATACATACATGGATACTGGTTCATTATATGGCGGAGTAGATGGTGCTTTACTAGATTCTTCATATTCAAATGCAAAAGGAGTCTGGACAGCAAAAGTAAAAATAGGAAACTATACAGGATGGATTACACAAGCAGCTTATGAAGTGGTTCCAATTACATGGATTAAATCATCTAGTTCATATACAGTAACAGATAGTTCAATAAGACATAATTATGTCGCAAAGATTCAAAATACTTATAGCGGAAGTAGTGGTAGAACAATAGGTCCAAAACCAGACATGCTGTCAGTTGGTACTTACTATTCATATGACGGTCATTACTTTTATAAAAGCTTAGAAACATTAATTAAAGATTATAAAAATGGAAACTATAATAATTCAGTAAATAAAAATAATGAATATTACAATTATTATATGTACTTATCAAATCATACAAAAACAAGTTATTCTAGTTTAAATATAGATGAATATATAAGAAATAATATGGGAATTAAAAAAGATGTATTTGGTAATGCCAGTAAAGATGGATCATCAAGATTATATGGTTCAGGAACATTTTTCTATTATGCTCAACAAAAATATGGAGTAAATGCAGTTTTATCACTTAGCTTAAGTAGAAATGAAACTGGTAATGGAACTAGTTCATTAGCCATTCAAAAAAACAATGGATTTGGACTTAATGCAGTAGATTCTAATCCAATTCATGCCGCTAACTGGTACCCTACATTTGCAAGTAGTATTCTAGGATATGCATCAAAATGGGTAACAGATGGATACGCTTATCCAAATGATTGGAGATATTTTGGTCCACAATTTGGAGATAAACTAATAGGAATGAATGTTAAATATGCATCAGATACATATTGGTCAGAGAAAATGGCTGCAAATTATTATTCACTAGATACAGCTCTAGGATTACAAGATTATAACTACTACCAATTAGGCGTAGTAACTGGACCAACTAATGCTTACAAAGAAGCAAACACATCATCTAAATTAGTTTACAAATATCCTGAAAAAGAAGATGCTGTAGTAATAGTTGACGAAGTAACGTCAAATGGTGAAAAGTGGTATAAATTAGTAAGTGACTTAAATGTAAATTCAAATTATGATTATCAATCAGGAAGTGATTATAATTGGAATGCCTATGTTTATGTAAAAGCCAATCAAGTAAAAAAAATAAATAAAGGAAAAAATGGTTATGTTACACCAAATTCCGTAACAGAATATCAAGACAGTAATTATTCATATAATTTATTAATTGAAGATAAAGAATTATCACCAAAGGTTGGAATTTCTACAAATAACATTCCATATTACTATGATTCTTCACTAACAAGTAAGACAGGAAGTACACTATTAAAAGATAGATATGTAATGATTTATGCAATAGCTTATGACGGTAATGGTAGAGCAATTTCATATTTAGTATCAAGTGATTATTGGTATAGTCAAAAACATTGGGTAAGTGCAGACTTGATTAAACAAACAAAAACATCATATGGACGTGTTTCAGTAACTGCAAGTGGTAACCAATATACATGGGTAAACTATAATACAGAAGATGCTAAGTACTCTTTAATTAGTGGACTATATACCAATTCTTATGTCCCTGTATTAGAACAAAAAGTTGTAAATGGAAACACATGGTATAAAGTTCCAGTATCACTAACAACAAATGATAATATTTATGGTTGGACTCTAGCACAAGCAACTAATGTTTCAATAGAGTTATCAACACCAATTGTGGAAAATAATCCTCCAACAATAGAAGCTGTGGATAAAACAATTGTAGAAGGTGATGAGTTTAATCCAAAAGAAAATGTAAAAGCATATGACACTGAAGATGGTGACTTAACTAACAAAATTGAAGTTGTAGAAAATAAAGTAGATACAAAAACACCAGGAACATACAAAGTTACATATAAAGTAACCGATAGTAATAATGCTTCAACTACAAAAACAATAACAGTTACAGTAAAAGAAAATAAAGCTCCAGTAATAGATGCGAAAGATAAAACTATCAAAGTAGGAGATTCATTTAAAGAACTAGATGGAGTAAAAGCAACAGATGAAGAAGATGGCGATATAACAAAAAATATAAAAGTAAAAGAGTCAACTGTAGATACAAAAACACCAGGAATATATAAAGTAATTTATGAAGTAACTGATTCTAAAGGAAAAACAACTACAAAAGAAATAAAAGTAACAGTAGAGAAAAAAGATGATGATAAAAAAGATGATAATATAAATCCTGGAGATTCAGATTTAGACTTAGATGATTTAGATGAAGCAGATGGCATGTTCTACTTAGATTACATGAAAGTTATAAATAATAAATTACAAATAAAAGGATATAATACAATAAATAGTATTGATAATGATTTAGATACTGATATTAAGTACTATATAATGTATTATAATATTGATACAGAAGAATATAGTATTGATGAAATGGAAAGAATAGAAGATAAAAAAGAAATAACTAGACCAGTATTTGGACCTGATGATAAAGAATATACTTATTCATGGTTTAAATATGACTTTGACTTAAAAGATATAGAAAATGGTAACTATATATTATCAGTAATTGCTATGACAGATAATGAATATTCTGTAAATATAATTTCTAATTCATTAAATAAAGAACAAGTAACATCATTCAGTGGAGATAAAAAAGTAGTAATTAGAAATAACTATAATTATAAAGAATCTCCTGTAGAATTAATAATAAGAGATAATGAACTTGCTAAAAAGACAGCTTCTTCTTACTACAATCAATATGATACTGTGAGAACATTAGAATTTAATAATAATAAATTACATATAAAAGGATTAACTTACTCATATGGTATGAATTTAGGAAATGATAAAATAATATCTAGAAAGATAATATTTGAAAATCAAAAAACATATAAAACATACAGTTATGATTTAGGTTATACATTAAATGGTCTATATGAAGCAATATTACCAGATGATGATAATTTATCAAAAGAAAAGGCTTGGTATGATAAAACAATAGACTTAAATGATATACCAAAAGGTACTTATACAATCTATATCACAACAAGTTCTAATATTACAGATATTTCAGAATTACCAAATAGTTTAAATAAAGACTACTCAAAAATAAAGACAACTATAGATAATAAAAAATATTCATTTAATACTAACTTTGATAGAGATAGTAGAATAGAGTTAATTGTAGAATAATTAAACTATTTAAAAGTCTTACTCCTTATACTAAGAAGTAAGATTTTTTTATTTATAAAAAATTAATTATTTGCATATAAAAATAACAAATAAAAGTAAAAATTACCTAAGAGAAAATTTATAAATTATCCTAGAAATGATATATGAATTTAGTAAAAGTGCGATTTGTATTAGATTGCGATGTCTGGTAATATGCCTCCTAGAGAGAAGGTGATTACATAGTAAATTTAGTCGACAGTAAGTTTATCCGTCTACATGACTTA
>CAVLBI010000130.1:0-2869 GCA_963661295.1 bacterium | reverse complement strand
CGTAGTAGGATCTCACGGAGTATCATCAGGAAAAGTATCTCCATCAACTCTATTTTATCTAAATAGTAGAGGTTACAGTGATAGTGATGCGAAAAGACTGATTATACTTACAAAATTCGCAAGTATAATTAATAAAGTTCCTGATCAAAATATCCAAGAAGAAATAAATAAATTTTTAGATAATAAATTAAACAATTAAGATTAAAGACATTTCATAAAAGAATGTCTTTTATTTTTCTAAGAATAAATTATATATGTTATAATAAAATACATAACGGAGTGAATATGAAAAATAAATTAAAAATAATCAAACATTTTATTATCCTTTTTATAAGTTTTTATTTACTTAGTGGCTCACTATATGTAAAAAATAACTTTTCTGATGAATATTTTGAACAGATTGTATATTCATTTTATACAATGAAAGGAGCCGCAACATCAGCTGTAACTGAAGGAATAGTAAAGTCGGTCCCACTAGCATTAAGCTTATTACTTATTGGACTATTAATATATTTTGTAATCTATAAAGTAAATTCAAAATATACCAAATATTTAAAAACTACAACCATAATAGTATTTATATTATCTCTTATCTTATCATTAAATAATATTGGACTATTTTCCTACATAAAATATAACTGTACTAAGTCAGATTTAATAGAAAAAGAATATGTAAACCCTAAGAAAGTAGAAGTAAAATTCCCAGAAAATAAACAAAATTTAATTTATATTTATGTTGAGTCCCTTGAAAATACTGGTAACAGCAAAGCAAGTGGTGGCTATGAAAATAAATCAGTTATTAAGAATTTAGAAAACCTAGCTAAAAATAACACTAACTTTTCAAACTCTAATAAAATAGGTGGTGCCTACATGAACCAAGGAAACTCATGGACTGTCGCATCAATTATCGGTCAAACATCTGGTATTCCACTAAAAGTTGCCCTAAAAAATAATTTGACAACAAACAATAAATTTATTCCTAATGCTTATTCCTTAGGAGAAATATTAGAAAGCAACGGTTATAAAAATTACTTTCTAATGGGAAGTGAATCAGTCTTTGGAGGAAGAAGAGATTATTTGAAAAGCCATGGAAATTATACAATATATGACTACAACTGGGCTAAAAAAGAAAAATTAATTGATGAAGACTACAGAGAATGGTGGGGCTTTGAAGACAAAAAACTATTTACATTTGCAAAAGACAAATTAACAGAAATATCAAAAAAAGATGAGCCATTTAATTTCACAATCTTAACAGCGGATACTCATTTTATGGATGGTTATGTTGATAAATCTTGTAAAAATAAATTTGATAGTCATTATAAAAATTCATATGCCTGTGAAGATTATATGTTAAATGAATTTATAACGTGGATTAAAAAACAAGACTTTATGAAAAATACAACGATAGTAATTACAGGGGATCATTTAACAATGCAAAAAAATGTTTTTAAAACTAATGATACAAATAAAAGAACAATATATAATGTAATAATAAATAGTAAAAACGAAACTTCTAATACAAAAAATAGAAGCTTTACAGTAATGGATATGT
Organism: bacterium; assembly: GCA_963661295.1. Classification (GTDB taxonomy): domain Bacteria; phylum Bacillota_I; class Bacilli_A; order RF39; family UBA660; genus UBA3789. The sequence continues at coordinate 1,314 of CAVLBI010000130.1, read as the reverse complement.
ATCCAACGACACTATCGTCTCTTGGCGCAACAATAAAAGGAAATAGGCTAGGTCTTGGGACAAATCTTTATTCAGATAAAAAAACATTAACAGAAAAGTATGGTCTAAAAGTATTAGACAATGAACTAAAAAAGAAATCAGACTTTTATGATAAACAAATATTAAATAATAAATAGGTGGTAAAATGGGAATAACAGAATTACTTTTAGTTGGAGTGTCTCTTGCGATGGATGCAACAGCAGTATCAATATGCAAAGGCTTATCAATGAAAAAATTATCAGGAAAAAAAGCTATGATAATTGCACTGTATTTTGGAATATTTCAAGCACTAATGCCTGCAATAGGTTATGTTCTTGGAGTATCATTTAAAAACTTTGTAGAAAGCATAGATCACTGGATAGCATTTATTTTATTACTAGTAATTGGAGTTAATATGATAGTAGAAACTCTAAAAAGCGACAATGAAACTAGTAATGATAAAGTTGATTTTAAAACAATGCTTCCACTAGCAATCGCAACAAGCATTGACGCTCTAGCGGTAGGAATAACACTAGCCTTTTTAAATGTGAATTTTATCCTTGCAATTATATCATTTGGATTAATAACATTTGCACTATCAATATTAGGTGTAATAATAGGACATAAATTTGGATCTAAATATGGAAACATTGCCAATATAGTTGGAGGTATAATTCTAATATTAATAGGTACAAAAATTCTCCTAGAACATTTAGGAATTATCTAAGACATATAAAATGTCTTTTTTTTTATTTGTAAACATAAAATATATTGGTGATAATATGTCAAAAGAATCATTTAAAATATTTGCAAAAAATCATCCTGAACTAGCAGACAAAGTCTTAAAAGGTACAGCCTCTTGGCAACAACTATATGAGCTTTACGAAATATATGGTGAACAAAATCAAGTATGGAATAATATTTTAGATAATAAAATAGTTGATACAACAAGTTTCAAAGAAGTTTTTAATACACTAAAAAATCTAGATATGGATTCAGTCCAGAAAGGAATAACAAATCTTCAAAAAACAATATCCATTCTTCAAGATATCGGGCTTCCAAAAAAAGAATCAACCTATGAACCTCGTCCAATATATAAAAGGTTTGAAGATTAATGGATAAAGAAACACTAGAAATAATTAGAAATAATAAATATATTTATGATTACCTAAGAGAAGAATCAAATAATTATAAATATCTTTATCGTGATAAAAACTATATTAAAAAAATAGATGAAAAAGCAAAAATAAAATATAAATTGAGGAAAATAGATAAAATAGAAAGATTAGGTAATAG
>CAVLBI010000129.1:0-2291 GCA_963661295.1 bacterium | reverse complement strand
GTTAAAAAAGGAGAAGTTTTAGCAGAACTTTATTATAATAAAAAAATACCTGAATTTGATATTTACAAGATTTTTAAGATAAATTAAAAAAAAGGTTTGAATTTATTTAGATTATGTTATAATAATGGTATAAAGGTAGGGTGAATTTATGGAGAAAATTTATATGGAAGAAAACAAAAATAGAAATAGAAAAGTTGTTGATGGTTCTGTAGTTTTATCATTTGTAGTTGCAGTATTTGCTCTTGTTTCACTTGTTTCTGTGGGATTTAGTCAAATAAGTTATGCAGCTCCTACTTCAGGAGATGATTCATTTACATTTAATGTGGCTAGAAATACAGATGGTAATGCTTGGATTTCATTAGATGGTACATCTGAATATATAGTTCCTGTATATTATAGAGATAATGATAAGACAAAACACGTTTTTTGTGTAGAACATAAAGTAAGTGTTGATGATGGAACTACTTATACTAATGGTGGTACTATTGATGATTATGGTTTATTATACTTATTAAATAATAGTTATGCTTCAGGTAAAGAAATAATTACTGAAGGTACAAATAAAGAAGTTGCTAATATTTATATCACACAAACAGCAATTTGGTTATATTTAGATGAAACTCATAAGGGCTTAGCTGATTATTCATTACATGAAATAAGTGCTTCGGATTTGACTGTTATTCAAACAGCTGGAGGAACTTTAACTTATAATGATGGTACTGCGTACGGCAAATCAATTAAAGTTGATAATTTATACTCATTAATTAGAGGTTTGGTTGATCAAGCTAAAGCAGCTGACAGTAGTAGACAATTATCTGTTGCATTTGGAGAAGAATCTATTTCTAAAGTAGATGGTGTTGATTATTATCAGACTCCAATTGTAAATGTTACAAGTGAGACTTCTGATCAACTTAAAACTTTTGATGTTAAAGTATCTGGTATAGATAATGTTAAAGTTGTTGATGAGAATGGTGCAGAAATTACAGCATTAAATGGTCTTGCTAAAGGAACTAAATTCTATATTAGAATTCCTGCAGATCAAGTTTCAAGTGATACAAAAAAATTAACAGTTGAGGTTGTAGGACATTTTGATAGTGTTGTTGGTAATTATTATATTGCTGATGGATTACAAAAGGTTGTTACTGCAAAAGATACTTCAGTTGATATAAATGCAAGTGATTCAATCGATGTAGTTGGTGCTCCTGATACTGGTATGTCTACAGCACAAACAATTTACTTTATAGGTTTAATTGTATTATTATGTGGTGTTGGTATTGTTTATGCGAATGCTAAACCAGCAGAAAGTAAATAATAAAATAAAAAAGAGCCATATATTATTTATTGGCTCTTTACTTGTTTTTGTAGGCATAATTATTCTTTCATCTAATTATTTTTTAAGAATGAGGGATGAAGTTTATTCTGATATGAAAATATCAATGATGGATGTAGACTCTAATACTGGAGAAGAGACTAAAATTGTTTCTGATGTTACTCCAGCAGAGAATGTTGTTTCTGATAATTCAGATACTAATAATTATGAAGTTGATTATAGTAAATATTTAGGTGTTTTAGAGATACCTAAAATAGGTTTAAAAAGAGGTTTTTATAACGTAGATAATAAATATAATAATATTCAGTATAATGTAACTATAGTTAGAGGTTCTGATTTACCTGATGTTTATCAAGGTAATTTAATTCTGATGGCTCATTCAGGTGATGCATATATTTCTTATTTTGCATATTTATATAGATTAAATGTTGGAGATAATGTGTACGTTACTTATAATGGGGTTAAGTATCATTACAATATTGTGAATATATATAATGTTCCTAAGAATGGAGCTCTTAGACTTATTAGAAATCATGAAAAAACAACATTAACAATGATTACATGTACTAAAAACGATGATTATTCACAGACTATATATATATCTGAATTAGTTGAATAAAGAAGGTGGTAATATGAATTTATCTTTGATTGAAAAGTTGGGTGTTATTTTTAAATACACATTTTCTTCTTTTTTATCTATTGAAATGTTCATATTTAGTCTTCTTTTGTTTTGTATATTAGTTTATAGTGTAAAAGCTAATAATCATTTTATTCAAATGATATCTATTGGTATTTATATTGGATTTGTAATTGGTATTATAATAAGTTATGCATCTTATGTCCAAACTAGTTTTAATTCATTTACAAAAGCTATTCTTAATTATATATATTTTCCATCTACAGTAGTTTACTTTTTTATTATAGTTTTTGTAACTATTCTTATTCTTTATACTTTGTTTTC
>CAVLBI010000128.1:0-4757 GCA_963661295.1 bacterium | reverse complement strand
AACATTGATAGCTCTTGGATATAATAACTATAAAATTTATAAGAAAGGTAAATTTATTACGATAGTTTATGCTGTTACAGGTATTGTTTCAGTTATACTTGGAATATTAAATGTAATAGGTATTTAATATGGATATGGATGATGTTATTTATTATAATGAATTGTATGATTTGTATGGTAAGTTGTTAACTGATAAGCAAAGGGAATATTTTGAAGATTATTATTTTAATAATTTAAGTTTTTCTGAACTTGCTGAAAATTATAATGTTAGTAGAAATGCAGTTTTTAAACAATTAAAGATTACTAAAGAAAAACTTTTAGAATTTGATAATGCTTTAAAATTATATGAAAAGAAGAAGAAACTTGTAGATATAATTGATTGTATACAAGATAAAGATATAAAGAAAAAATTAGAAGACTTAATTTGATTGAGTCTTTTTTCTTGTAAATGGATTAAAAAAAATGTATAATTTTATTATGATAGGGAAACTGTTTAAGAAGAATGGAAGAGGGAATTGATATGTTTGATAGAATTACATATATAAGTAATGATGGGTGTGATATTAAGTTAAAAGATGGTGGAGAGGTTTCTACTAATTTAATGAATTTACACTTAGTTTTTGAGGATTCTAATAAAAAAGTTCTTGGAGAAGTTGATGATTTAAAGGGAGATACTGTCAAGGCTAGATTCTTAGGTGAAATTGTTGGAAATAGACTTATTGGTGGTACTATTAGAAAACCTAATTTGGATGCGACTATTAGAGTTATTGATAAATCAGAGATTCCTATGATTACTGGAGCTGACGTGGATGGTTTTATGGAACTTGGTGTTAGTCCTTTATATGATGATTTTCCAATCTACTTAGATGTTAATAGTTTCTTTAGTAATCACTTTGCTATATTTGGTAATACTGGTTCTGGTAAATCTTGTGGTGTTACTAGACTTTTCCAAAATATGTTTCATGATCAAAGATTAAACCCTTATAAAGCCAATATCTTTATATTTGATTCTTCTGGTGAATACTATAATGCATTTAACAGTTTAAATTTAATTAATGGTAATTATAATTATAGATATATAAGTACTAATGAAGTTGATGGTTTAGGTGAAAAGTTAAGATTACCAATTTATTTATTAAATAAAGATGATTTAGCATTACTATTACAATGTACAAGTCATTCTCAATTGCCTATAATTGAAAGAATGTTAAAACTAGCTTTAGTATTTAGTCAAAATGATATGGATTCAAATGCTTATAAGAATCATTTGATTGCTAAGGCTATTATGACTATTTTATATACTAATGAAACTGCCCCTAATAAGAGAAATGAGATATTCTCAATACTTGCAAGTTGTTCTACTGATGAATTTAATTTAGAGGCTCCAGTACAAGGAATTGGTTATGTACGTAAGTTTAGAGAGTGTTTCTTAATTGATAATTCTGGTAATTTTACTGAGAGTGTATTACTTACTGAGTATGTTACTTCATTTATTAAAGAAGAATATGATAATTATGAACCACATACTGGTGTATTTTATAATCTAGATACTTTAGAGAAAGCTCTTAACTTTACTTTAATTAGTGAGGGTTGGTTAAGAAATGATCAGACTTATGGTGATGCGGTTACTTTAAGAGTTAGACTTCATTCATTAATAGTTGGAGATAATGCAAAATACTTTGATGTTAAAGATTATGTTTCTTTAGAGACATTCTTATCTGGTTTATTAATTGATAATGGTAAAAAATATCAGATTGTTAATATTAACTTAAATGATATTGATGATGATTTTGCTAAGGTATTGACAAAGATTTATTCTAGACTTATTTTTGATTTTTCAAAGGGATTAAAAAATAGAGGAAGTATACCTTTCCATATAGTTCTTGAAGAAGCTCATAGATATATTCAAGATGATAGAGATAGATTCTTATTTGGATATAATATATTTGAAAGAATTGCTAAGGAAGGTCGTAAGTATGGTGTAATACTTGGACTTATTTCACAAAGACCGGTTGAAATTTCTGATACTGTTATTTCTCAGTGTACTAATTTCTTAATATTTAAGATAAACCATCCAGTTGATGTTGAGTATATTCGTAAGATGGTACCTAATATTACTGATGAGATTGTTGAAAAACAGAAGTCATTACAAGCTGGTACTTGTTTAGGATTTGGTCTTGGATTTAAGATTCCATTAATTGTTAAGATGAAAATGCCTAATCCATCTCCTTTATCTAGTAACTGTGATGTTGTTAGTATTTGGGGTGGAGGTAAAGTTCGTTCATCTCAAGTTCCTGTACAAAGCGTTAATTTAAATAATTTTTCTAGTGGTACTAGTTTAAATAATAATACTTCATCATTAAATTCAAGTATATTTAATGTTGATTCTTCTAATAGTGTGGAGAATCATAATCCAGCACTTGATTTTGGAAAGAGTCAAACAATTAAACAGTCTGATAATGTAAGTAATGTTTCTACTACAGCTTCTACAGTAAGTGGAGCATCAACTACAAATAGTTCATCACCTATGTTTATATCACAAGGAGTATCTAATCAAACTGTTGCGGATACTTCTACTGGTGAACATAATCCGGCACTTGATTTTGGTGTATCTTCAACAGCTAATTCTTCTGTTAATATAGATAGTCCGTCAAGTGCTCCTGAGACTACACCAACTACATTTGTATCAGCTGGTAGTCAGGTAACTTCTGAGAGCTCTTCTTTAGAACATAATCCAGCACTTGATTTTGGTGCACCTCAAATAGTTAATGAAAAACCTGTCTTTGTAAATGATGATGTTGATTCTAAGATGGATATGATGGGAAATGTTATTTCAGATGTTCCTAATCAAAACGTTTCAACAGCTCCTGTTATGACTTCACCAATGGATTTTAATTTCTCTAATACAAATAATAGTGCGAATACGGCTGTTAGTACTCAAGAAAAACCATTGCCTAAATTAACTTTAGATGATGATTATGATGATACAGGAGTAGATTTTGCTTAAAATAGTGGTTTCCACTATTTTTTCTTTGTATAGATAATAATTTTTGATATAATAGGGAATAGGTGATAATATGTTTGAAACATTAGGAGATAGATTACAAAATGCTTTACATAAGATAAAGGGATATGGAAAAATTACAGAAGATAATATTTCTGAGATGATGCGTGAGATTAGACTTGCATTATTAGAAGCAGATGTTAACTATAAGGTTGTTAAAGAATTTACTAATACTGTTAAAGAGAAAGCTTTGGGTGAAGAAGTTGCATCTAGTATTAATCCAGGTGATTTATTTGTAAAGATTGTTAAGGATGAATTAACTGAGTTATTAGGAGGAGAAAGTGAAGAATTAAATGTAAATGGTAATCCAGCAATTCTTATGTTAGTCGGTTTACAAGGTTCAGGTAAAACTACTACTGCTGGAAAGCTTGCTAATTTTTTAAGAAAAAAACATAGTAAGAAGCCATTACTTGTTGCGTGTGATGTTTATAGACCAGCAGCAATTGATCAGTTAAAACAATTAGGAAAAGAGCTTAATATTGAAGTTTATGATGAAGGAAAGAAAGATCCTGTTGAAATTTCTTTGAATGCAGTAGAGTATGCAAAAGAAAATAAGTTTGATTATGTTATTATTGATACTGCTGGTAGACTTCATGTTGATGAAGAGTTAATGCTTGAACTTGAAAATATTAGAACTAAAGTTAATCCTCAAGAAATACTTTTAGTTATTGATTCTATGATGGGACAAGACGCTATTAACGTTATAACTGGATTTAATGATCAATTACCTTTAACTGGTGTTGTTCTTACTAAACTTGATGGAGATACTAGAGGTGGAGTTGCTTTATCTGTAAGACATTTAACTAATGTTCCAATAAAGTTTATTGGTGTTAGTGAAAAGTTAGATGGACTTGATTCTTTTGACCCAGAGAGAATGGCAGGAAGAATTCTTGGTATGGGAGATATTGTTTCTTTAGTTGAAAAGGCAACTGAGTCAATTGATGAAAAAGAAGCTGAGAAGACAGCTAATAAAATGATGCAAGGTAAATTTGATTTAGAAGACTTTTTATCAACAATGAAGCAAATAAAGAGATTGGGACCGCTTGAAAATTTACTAAAGTTAATTCCAGGTGCAAAAAAAATGGGGCTTAATAATGTTAAGGTTGACCCAAAACAGATGGCTCGAATTGAAGCTATAGTTTTATCAATGACTCCAAAAGAGCGTAAACATCCTGAAATTATAAAAGCTAGTAGAAAGACAAGAATAGCTGCTGGTTCTGGAACTTCAGTACAAGAAGTAAATAGATTACTTCAACAATTTGATCAAATGAAGAAAATGATGAAACAATTTAGTAATGGAAATATGAAATTACCATTTTAATAATATTTGATTGGGCTTTTTTAGTAGAAATATATCATTATTTACATAATATATTCTAGGAGGTATAAAATGTATAATAATGATTTTTTTCAAAATATGAATATGGAAAATATTGTAGATGGTAATAATAACAATATTACTAATGATATGAATGTTGATGTTAACGTTAATAATTCAAATATGAGTGGTGTTATGCAACAACCAATTGGTGAAGGTGTACAAGAAAAGGTAATTCACAGAACTTTTGTACATGAGGTACCACATGTTTGAGTTTATTTGTAAGACTAAATATTTAGTCTTTTTTGTAAAAATGAAAACCACCGGATAGTCCGGTGGTTCTTTTATGCTTTAGCGTTGAGTCTTTAATAATGA
>CAVLBI010000127.1:0-13779 GCA_963661295.1 bacterium | reverse complement strand
ATTATAGACCTTTTACTTTTACTTTTGATGATGCTTTTTTCTCTTCATATGATTTGAAGAATGATTTTACTTGTGTATTATAATTTTTATTATTATTAATTAATGTTTCTACTTCTTCTTTTGCTATTTCATGTTGAGATAAATTAATCCATGTATCACTAGATACTGTTAGAGGTACTTGTGTTTTTAATTCTTTATATTCTCCATCATTGTAGACAACTCCTATTTTTTCTATAATACCTCTTTCGTTATATTTTTTTTGTGTTTCTTTTTTATATTTATTCATGAATTTTTCAAAGTTTTCTGTTCCCCAGATTGGTTCTCCATAAAATGATAAATATTCTTCTTCACGTGTAGCAATTTCATCATCTAGGTTTGCTAGTATATCTAGTAATGTTTCACCTTCATATTCTACAAATTTTGTTGCGACTGGAATGTAGTAATATTTTGTTTCTGATTTGTCTTCTTTTCTTATTTCTTTCATTTTAAACCACCCTTTCTAATTCAAATAACGCTTTATATTATATCATAATTTGCCTTATTTCTTAAGGGTTAAGTCAGCTAGATGCTTGTTTTTTTTAATAAAAAAAATAAATTTTACACATTTTGACATTGTATAAAATTTATTTTACAATTTTTATTTACTTTATTTGTTTTTTTCTTGTTCTAATATGAAGTTATATGAATCTCTCATCATATCTTCAATTCCATGTGTTGCTTTCCAACCTAGCTCTTCATAAGCTTTTGTTGGGTCTGCATAACAACTTGCAATATCTCCAGGACGTCTTTCAACAATTTTATATGGTACTTTTACATTATTTACTTTTTCAAAGGCTTTAACCATGTCTAGTACACTATATCCTACTCCAGTACCTAAATTGTAGTAATGAATTCCTTTTGTATTTACGGCTTTTTCTAAAGCTTTTAAATGTCCTTTAGCAAGGTCAACTACATGAATATAGTCTCTTACTCCTGTTCCATCTGGTGTGTCATAATCATCTCCAAAGACACTTAATATTTCTAATTCTTTTGATGCTACACGTGCTATGTATGGCATTAAGTTATTTGGAATTCCATTTGGTTTTTCTCCAATTAGACCTGATTCATGAGCTCCTATTGGATTAAAATATCTTAATACTATTGGTGTGAAATCAGGATCTGATATTGTAATATCTTTTAGAATTTGTTCTATCATTAACTTACTTGTTCCATATGGATTTGTTGTTCCACCTACTTTGCAATCTTCAGTTAATGGTAATCTTTCTGGTGTACCATATACTGTTGCTGATGATGAGAAGATAAGCTTATTACAATTATATTTTTTCATTACTTCACATAAGTGTAAAGTTGAAATTAAATTATTTTCATAATACATAATTGGTTTTGCTACACTTTCACCTACTGCTTTATATCCTGCGAAGTGAATAACTGCATCAATGTTATCATTTTTAAAAATATTTTCTAATGCATCAATATTACATACATCATCTTTAATAAATTCAAAGTCCTTTCCAGTAATTTCGGTTATTTTATCTTTTATATCAAGACTTGAATTTGATAAATCATCAATAACTACTACTTCATAGTTTGCATTTAATAATTCTACTACTGTGTGACTTCCTATGAAACCAAGCCCACCTGTAACTAATACTTTCATTTTAACCTCCATATACCTCATGATATACGTCTACTACGCGTATCATTTCTTTGGCAATATTTACATCTATACTACCATCTTCTATAGCATTTTTCAAGAAGTTATCTAGCGTGTTGAAATTTATGTAATATAGATTGAAATCCGTTGCTAGTTCTAATTCATCATAATGTGTTTTACTGAAATCTGGTAGAGAGTCTGTAAATGTTCTATAATAATATATTGAATTTAGGACCTTCTTTCCACTTCCAAAATAATTATTATCATATGTTGTAATACATAAAAATGGTTCTTCATTTACTTCTAATTCTATTCCAGTTTCTTCCATTACTTCTCTTATTAAGCAATCCTTTTTATCTTCATTTTCTTCGGTATGTCCGCCTGGGAACTGATATGTATTATTATTGTGAGCTAATAAAATTTTCCCATTTGAGTTAATCATTAAAGCTTTTACTCTTACTACTTTTAGTTCTATATCATTCTCTGTTAAGTTATTGTCATTAAATATTATTTGTTTCATACTACCATCCTTTATAAATATCGCTCCCAATACTCTGTTGTATTTGGACTTGCTGTATTATATACTGTTTCAATCATGTTTTTTATTACTGTTGATTTTTTCCATACTGTTGTGCCATAGTTTAGACAGCTTGCTTTTGATCCGGCCATCATATATTCGAATGTTGATGCTCTATCTTCTTCAGCTGATGTCATGGCATAGGCATTAACGAATGGTGCATCTGGTGAATATGTAGATGCATAAGATAGATTATTGTTTATATTTCCATAACTAAATCCTTGAGGATTTAAAGAGTTCCATGTTGTAAAGCTTGCTCCTTTTTTAAACATATATCTTTCAATATAGTGATAAGATTCATGATAAAAAGAATCTTCAAAAGAATAAGCTACAGCGATTGATATAACCGCATATGAATAACTAGAGTCAGTAACTCCAGTTACACTGTTTTCTGAATAATTGTTAATAAGCATTATTGTTAGTGGAATACCACCATTTCTTATTTCTGAAAACATTCCACTTGGATATAAGCTTAATGCTTGATTTAATCTTGTAAGGGCTGCATTTACTGTTGTTGAATTGGTAATTGGTGTTGTACTAATACCAGCAACTGTATAACCATTTGTTTCGCTTCCATATTTTACCGTTATTCCATATGTATTTTGAATGCTATTTCTTAAATTGTTGTTTGTCTCATCAAGTGTTGGAATGTATGGTTGCTGTTCTTGTTGGGGTTGTTGATTATTATTTTGAGCTGGTGTGCTAGGTTGAGCTGAAGTATTATTTTGTGTAGGTTGTTCTGTTGTAGTTTGATTTTCAGTTTGTGTATTTTGATTTGTATTATTTGTATTATTATTATTTTTTTTTATTGTATCTGCACTATTTGTTGTTGTTTTAGTTTTGTTTCCTGGAACAACTTCACTATTATCGATAGTACTAATATTAACAGTTCCTTCTTCTTTTTCTGTAATATCAGTTACTGGATTGTATAGTCTTCTATCATTATTTAGATCAAGAATTGCTCCATAAATTAAAAAAGTAAGAGCTACTACTATTAGTATTCTTGCATAATAAGTTACATTGTTTTGTTTATTTTTCTTATTACGCATACTAAATTCCTCCTTCTTACTTTAAAACGTTTAATAAAATTATAAGTATAATTATTATAATTATTATTATTAATATTAAAATGTTTGTTGTACTAATTCCATTATTATTAATTAGTAATTCTTCTTTTTTTTCGTCTGTTTCAAATAATTTATTTAAGTATTCAGCTTCTTCTTTAGTTAAACCATCTATTGTTACTAAGTCATTATTAATAGAGACAAGTCTAAATGTTTGATATTCATCTTTATCTAAGTTTACTATATCATTGATTATAAAGTTTTCATCATCATTAAGTCTTTTTATTAGTGAACTTATAAATGTTTCAAATAAAGTATCTGTAATTTTAAATATTACATCACTGAATTCTTTTGTATCTCCAAATTGATTTATTATTTTTAATTTAGTTATACATTTTTCTTTTTCTAGATTAATACTTAATACTATAGAGTTTTCTTTATCAGATAGTCTGAAGATATTAAATATTTTTTCAATATAATCATCATAATTTTCGTAAGTTAAATTACTATTTAATAATTTTTCATCCATATAAATCTCCTATGCTGCTAGTGTGAATTGCTTTTGGTCACTAGTGCTTGGTACATTTAGCATATTATATGTTGGTTGAATTTGGTTTAGCCCATTATTGGTATAGTTTTCAATATTTACTGGTTGTATTTGCTCTGAGTTTTCAGTTATTCTTTCCATTAATTTTTCTGCTTCTTCTGTTTTTCCTTCGCTATATAATTTTTCTACTTGAGCTAACAATTCTTCTGTTGATGGTTGTGAGTGCTCTATTGGTTGCTCAAAGTTTGACATCAAATTACTATTGTTTTTAATGCTATTTGATGTGAATAATGCTTCCTGAGTTTCTCTTGAATTTCTTAATTTAGTAACTTGTTTCGTTGTTGTTAATATTGCTCTGGCTGGCACATCTGTTATTTTAATAAAATCAGGCGTTTTTTCTTCTTGTGTATTTTGTTCTTCTTTTTCTTGCTGGACTTCATCTTGAATATCAGTAATGCTTACTAACGGTTCTTCTTGTTGGGGTTCGTTTGGTTGTTCTATTTCCGCATGTTGTTCTGGTTCTATTTCTGCAAGTGTTGATTCTTCTGTCGGCGTTTCTACAACTTGTTGTTCCTCAGAATCTTGTTGTGTAGAATCTTCTATACCAACTATTTCTGGAAGAGTACTTGTTTCAATTTCTGAATTTACTTCTGGTTGTTGTTCTTCTGTACTATCGAAAACCATTTCTGGTAAATCTTGAGCATCATTTGAAGGAATTGTTACTATTGTGTCTTCCTGCTGTTTTTCTTCTATGTTAGGTATTTCCATAACCGACAATTCCTTATCTTCTGGGATTTCTGATTCTTGCTGTATTTCTTCATTTACCTGTTCTATTTGTAATTCTTTAGGATTTTTTGTAGTTTCTTCAGTATCATTTGCTTGTGATTGAATATTTTTATTTGTTTCTTCTTCTTCCTCTGCTACTTCTTTTTCTATAGGAACATCTTTTGAAGGTTCTTCTTGTATTTGTTCTACTGCTTGTTCTTCTTGAGATTCAACACTTTGTATTTCTGGATTTTCTACTTCAGTTGTTTCTTCAACTGGAGTTTTATCTATTTCTGGTTCTTTGTCTTGTTGATGATCTACCGGTTCTTTTTCAACCACTGGTTCAGTATTATTTTCTTTTACTTGTTGAATTTGTTGTTTTTTAGTGTGTTGTTCTTGTGGTTCATAATTAATATTTGCTATTATTCTTGCAATATTTTCATCTTCTATTTCACCTAACTCTTGTAGTGTTTGATCTAGTTGTTGGAATAACAATGATATTTCATCACCAGAATTATACATTTTTACAAGTGTATCTAGTATTTTTCCACTTAATTTTGTTAGTCTTTGTTTTAAATTTTCATCATTAATTGTATCAATTTTTTTTTCTATTTCTCCTAATGCTTTTTGTTCTTTTCTGATAATATCCCAAAAAATAGCTTTCATTTTTATGTCAGCAGTTTCAAATTTAATGTTTTCAAATTTATAATCAATATCTTGATTAGAATTAAAATTAGCCATATATTATCACCACCTAAGCATTTGCAATTTTCTTTAAAAGAGTTTGTACGTTACTCCATTCTTTGTCATCTGTTATTTCTTCAAGAATTAATACCGAATCGTTTTTTATTATTTTCGAAATATAAATTACTTCATCGTTTTCAGAACCGCTTAACTCCCCTTTTGAATACACTAAGTAATTATTAACATAATCATCACTTATTAAATACGTTACTACTTCAACATCCATTAAACTACCATCTGGATTTTTTATTGTTACCATTTTCTTTTCTTCTGTATTCATAGTAAAACTCCCTCTATTCTAAAATATATTATAACCAATTTTTGATTGGAAGTAAACTATTTTGTATAAGTTATATCCTAGTATTTTATTTATATATATTAAAAACCTTGTTTCTTTTTTATAAGTAACAAGGTCTATATTTTTTATTTTGATTTATATAATACTAAATAATCATTTTCATCGAGTTTATTCCAGCCCGCAAATTTATTATCTGATGGGTTTTCTGCTCCATAAAAATTTAGATACATTGACTCTGCTTCATTTGATATGACTATTCTTCCAGTATAGTTTGTGTCTGTACATAATTTTATTTTTAAATTTGTAGGGGTAGTACTTAATGTAAGTGATTTATCTGTTCCTATTGTTAAGTATTTTCCTGAACTATTTACTACTTGATATAGGTAACCATCTGTTGTTGCTTGTCCATTTATAAACGTAAATATATCTCCTGATATGTTTGTGATTGCAGATTTATCAGTTGCAAATGTTGCAGAATTTGTTCCGACTAAACCTATTCCGCTTGTTGTGCTTGTTAGCAGACCATCTATTGAGTATATACCATCTGTATGTGCTATATAATATTTTCCACTACTTAGCGTTGATAGGTCTGTTACACTTGTTTTATATGCATTGTAGCCATCATCTGTTGGTATCATATATGGATTTGTTTTTGTTCCATCACCTGTCATATTTAAATTACCATCTATTGTAATTACTGGTCTTAATCCAGATACTGTTGTTGTTAAACCGCTCATATAGTCTGCTAATGTTCCTGTTGATTCTACTATAAATACCATACCATCATTTCTATTTGGATCATAATATGCTGGAGATAATGTCCACCATTTATTTGTAATATCTGCATTATATAAGAAATATGATGAATTTGATTTTAGATATGCTCCTCCTGCTAATACTACTTCTTCTGCACTAATTAAGCCTACTTTGTTTGTTATTATTGATGTAGATGTACAAACAAGTGATGGAGTATAGTTTGCTGAATCTTTACCTACGTTTAGATATGATTGGAAGTAATTAACATTCGTATTTGAACCACTACTTAATAATGATTTATAAGCAAAGTCATTGCAGAATTTTGTGCTTTTTATAATATCTGAGTAACTTGACATTGTAGTATTGTACCATGTTTCTAATGTCGTTTTTGCAGTACTATTACTAAATCCTAACATAGTTTTTGCATTGGCTATGCTTGTAACAGTTGATGATGTATTATATTTACTTGTACTGCTTATTGTAGAATCTGTTATTAATCTTAAGTTACCATCTTCATCTATTTGCAATATTCTAAATAATACTCCACTTATTTTTACATAATTATTTGTTACATTACCTCTAAATACTAAGACATCTTTTTCTCCAGTAATTCCTTTTGTTTTATATAGTCCTGATGATGTTGATGCATTACTGAATTCATTCTTTTTCTCAGTATCTGTCATATTATCAAGGTCAAACTTTGGTAGTTCGCTTTCATCATTTGATGTTGTATTATCCCTAATTATTTTATCTTCCATTACAGTTCTATCATTTAATGTTATTGTAATATCTCCATCTACATTAGGTATTACTAGTAAGTTATTTGCATATGTATAATCAGTATTTATAGTTAATACTTTATCATTCATTTTTACTACTAAATTAGCATTTCCACTATCAATAGTTGCTTGATATGTATCGCCTTCAATAATATTAGTTGGTAATTGTGATATATTATCGATATTATTATAAGTAACATTAAAAATAGTTCCAAAGTCAAAGTCTACTAAAAACGATTGAGATGTGTTGTTACTATCATATTTATTATCTTTATATGATACTTTTAATTTTATAGTTTTTTTTATTCCTAATGTACATTTATCATTTTCACATATTTTATCTTTTAAATTATAATCAATAAATTCTGCTTTTAGATTGTCATTATTTATAGAAATACCCTTTATTCCCATTGGAACATTTCCAAGATTATATATACTTATATTATATATTATATATGAATCTTCGTTTGGTAGTGAAACTTTTGATGTAATGTTTGATACATTAAAATTTTCATATGAACTTACAGCGTTATTTACTGAATCTATTTCTACTCCTGAAATACGTATATCTTTATCTATTCTAACTATTGCATTTAAATCATCTATATATAGATTGTTTTGAAAGGCAGAAAAACCTATACTTAAAAATAAGATGCAGATTACAATTAATGAAAAACAAATTACTTTATAATTTTTAAATATATTTGGTGCTTTTTTCTTTTTCATCTTATCCTCCAGAAAAATAGATATTCTTATTATTACTATTATGAGTATATCATAATTTATTAGTTTTTTCTTTTAAATTTTAATTATAATTTTTTTATTTACTATTATTTTTTCCATAATTAGAAATATAAATACAAAAAAATACCAAATAATTGGTATTTTATAATTTTTTAGTTTCTCTTAAAATTTAATTTTTTTATTAATTCATCTAAACTTTTAATAAAGATATCTATTTCTTCTTTTGTTGTTTGATAAGATATGCTTACTCTCATACTTCTACTTGCTTTTTCTTTATCTTGTGTTACAGCAAACACTGATGATGAATAATTTCCTGTTGAACAAGCTGTTTGAGTTGATACATATATTTCTTTTTCTTCTAAAGCATGTAACATTACTTCACTTTTTATATTTTTTAGACTGAAATTTACAATATTATTTATGCAGGCGTCATTACTATTTATATATACATCTAGTTTAGATAATTTATCTATTAAATAGTCATGAAGTTCTTTTACATGATTTGTTTTTTCATCAAAGTCTTCATACATTAGACGTAGTGCTTTTGCGAATGAGGCGATTAATGGAGTTGCGGGTGTACCACTTCTATAAATTGTTGTTGATTTACCACCATGAATAAGAGGTTCTATTACTAATCTTTCTTTTTTTATTAGAGCGCCTATTCCTTTCATTCCAAAGAATTTTTGACATGACATAGATGCAAGATCTAGTAAGCTAAAGTTTATTTTTTCTTTTCCAATACTTTGAGTAACATCACTATGAAATATTACTTTTGGATGTTTTCTTACTACTTTACTTATTTTTTCTAAATCTTGTCTTACTCCTACTTCACTATTAACTGATGATATCGTGACTAGTATTGTATCATCTCTAATTAGTTTTTCTAAATCATCTAAGTCGACTAGTCCTTTTTCATCTAGTTTTACATAATCAACTTCATAACCAATACTTTTTAAATAATTTAGTGGTTCTATTATTGATGAATGTTCTAGTGGGGATGTTATTATGTGTTTTCCTCTATTACTATATTTAAAAGCTACTCCTTTTATTGCCATGTTATTAGCTTCGCTTGAACCACTTGTATATATTATTTCAGTACTTTTTATTCCTAGAATACTCGCAATTTGATTACTACTAGCATCAATTATTTTTTTAGCATTTATTCCTAGTTTGTGAAGTGAATTAGGATTGCCAATAAATTCACGACATACTCTACTATATGTATCAAATACTTCTTCTCTTACTGGTGTTGTTGCACTATAATCTAAATAAACCATTTTATTACTCCTTCATATTAATTATTATTAAATTTAATTATTTATTAGTATATCATATTTTTTCATATTAAAAGCCATTCTTTCATGGCTTTATTTTTTTTCTTTAAATTCTCTAATTAAATCATATAGATGTTGAACTGTTTTATCATATTCTCTTATATCGATAGCTCTTAAGTTCATATCTTCTTTTATTTCTTCTGGAATATTTTCTGGAAGTTTGTATCTTAATTTATGATCTAGGCTTGCCCAACAATCCATAGCTATTGTTCTTATTTGTATTTCTGCTTCTATATATTCTGTTCTTTCTAAAAGATGTACTGGAACTAATAGGTTTATATGATAACTACTGTAACCACTATCTTTTGGGTTTTTTATATAGTCGCTTTCATCTCTTATTACAAATTGTTTACTTGATTTTATTATTTTTACTAGTTCATAAACATCATCTAGGAAAGAACAGACAATTCTTATTCCTACTACATCATGTACATTCCTTACGATGTTATCTTTAGTAACTTCAAGATTTTTACTTTTTAATTTTGCCTCTATACTGTCAAAACTTTTAATTCTTGATTTGATATGTTCTACTGGATTATAGTCTGTTTTAAATTTATATTCTTCAATAAGAATTTCTATTTCACTAAGTAGTCTTTTTAAAGCAAAATTATACTTTAACATTTCTTCTTCAAATTCTTTGTTATTTAATAATCTTATATCCAAAATTTCATCTCCAATATTTATTTATTTGTATTTTGATAATAGTCTCTTTCAGCTATTGTTGATGAGATATAGTCTAGTTCTTCATCAACAATATCCATGTCACTAATTATATCTTCTATTTTATATAATATTTCTTTTAAACTACAACAAGCATCATAATCTATATGATACATTTTTAATATTTCTACTTCCCTATTTGTAAGCATTAAGCCACTTTTTACTTTTACAAACTTGTTAGATTCAAAATCAATTTCATTTAATTCTTTTTCTATATCTATATTCATATTTACCTACATGTATAACTATTATTCTTTAATTTTTTCATTAATTCACCATCTGTATATTTATCACCAACACTTAAGGTAATAGCATCACTACTAACAGTATTTGTATTTATGACCATTCCCAAATCATCTGTTCCTGTAAAATCTATATTATCAAGTAATAGTAATTCATTATCAGAAACATTAATTACTACAGATAATCCATTAGCGGTATTATTGTATTTAACTTTTTTTCCTAAATAATCTAGAGTATTTTCTAAAGAAAATTTAATACTATTAGTGTAAGTTTCGTCTTTTAAGAATTCATCTGGTAATACAAACTTTTTTACTAAATGAATACTACTAATTTTACTGTTATCTATCGTACTTGTGACTGTTTCTACTAATTTAATATTATTGTCATATAGAGTTGTTTTTTGACAGACAACTTTCTCTTGTTGTAGTGTTGCGAATAAATACACGACAATTATTATCATAATAAATGTTAAAACGATTGGTAGTTTCATACTTTTTCTTGTTCCCATAAGAATCACCTCTACTAAATTATACCATAAATAATATAAATTTTTAATGATTATGAGTGTTTATTTTTTCTTTTTTTATAAGAAAATAGATACTATATATAGATAGAATAACTAGTGTTTACTTTTTTATTAAAAAAATACAATTTGAATAAGAATAGTCAAAAAAAGAATGAATCGTATCACTCTTTTAGTATATTGAATTAATCTTTAAATTCTTCCCATTTCCAATCTTTTACAAATGGCATATCAATTCCATATTCTCTTATATATTCATTGTGTTGTTTTAACATATTATTACACCAATCAATTAAAGCCTCGCCGCTTTTTCTATATCTTGTTATCTCTTTTAATACGGCAATTACTAGATGGAATCTGTCTATTTCATTTTGAACACGGATATCAAATGTTGTAGTGATAGTTCCTTCTTCTTTGTAGCCATGAACATGCATATTTCTATTAGTACGTTTATATGTTAATTGATGGATTAATGATGGGTAGCCATGGAAATTAAAGATAATTGGTTTATCTTTTGTGAATATTTCATCATATTCTTTGTCACTCATACCATGTGGGTGAGTTTCTGGGCTTTGTAATTTCATTAAGTCAACTACATTAACTACTCTTATTTTTATGCCTTTAACACTTTTTCTTAAAATATCAACCGCTGCTAATACTTCAAGAGTTGGAGTCTCACCACAGCAGGCAAGGACTACATCAGGATTACCTTCGTCATTTGATGCAAAGTTCCACACACCTAGACCTTTTCTACAATGTACTCTTGCTTGCGTTTTTGTTAACCATTGTGGTCTTGGATGTTTTGATGCAATTATTACATTTACATAATTTTTTGTTTTTATACAGTGATCAAAACATGAAAGTAAACAGTTTGTGTCTGGTGGCAAATACATTCTAACAACATCAGCTTTTTTAGTTACTAAATGATTTAAGAAGCCTGGGTCTTGATGAGTATATCCATTATGGTCTTGTTGGAAGACATGACTTACAAGTAGGAAGTTAAGTGAAGCAATTGGGGCTCTCCATGGAATTTGATTGCATACTTTTAACCATTTGGCATGTTGGCTTGCCATAGAATCTACTATTCTTATGAACGCTTCATAACTATGAATAAATCCATATCTTCCTGTTAATAGATAACCTTCTAACATTCCTTCACATAAATGTTCAGATAAATATGAGTCCATTACTCGACCATTTGGTGATAGAAACTCATCATTTTTTAGTGTTTTATAATTCCAAGCTCTATTCTCTACTTCGAACACATGATTAAATCTATTTGATAAGGCTTCATCTGGACCAAACATTCTAAAGTTTTTGTTTTCTTTATTTAATACAAATAAATCTCTTATATATTTACCTAATTCCATTGTATCTTGGTCAATGATACTTCCTGGCTTTTTGATATCTAAACAATAATCTTCCCATTCTGGAGTTTTTATTTCTTTAAGAAGAAGTCCTCCATTTGCATAACTTGATGCACCCATACATTTTGTAGATGTTGGACATAATTCTCTTAATTCTTTTATTAATCTTCCTTTTGAATCAAATAAATTATCTATTTCATAACTCTTTAACCATTTCTCAAGTAATTTTAAGTTTTCTTGATTTTCTCGTGTTATTGGGATTGGAACTTGATGTGCTCTAAATGATCCTTCTATTTTTTTCTCATCTACTTCTTTTGGACCAGTCCAGCCTTTTGGTGTTGTTAAAACAATCATTGGATAAGTTCCAGTTCCATTTGCTTTAATCTTTTTGATATCTTTAATTACTTTGTCCATTGTTTTAGCCATATCTTCATGCATTTTCAATTGGTCACTACCTGATACAAAGTATGGTTTCCATCCATATCCATGGAAGAAATCTTCTAATTCTTCATTACTCATTCTACCAAATACAGTTGGATTTGATATTTTATAGCCATTACGATGAAGAATTGGTAATACTACTCCATCTGTTTTTCTATTTAAAAATTTATTAATATGCCATGAAGTTGCTAGTGGACCTGTTTCTGCTTCGCCATCACCAACAACACATGCTGCTATTAAGTCACTATTATCAAGAACTGCTCCAGCTGCATGTGCAAGGCTATATCCTAATTCTCCACCTTCATGAATTGATCCTGGTGTTTCTGGTGCAACATGTGATGATACTCCTCCTGGGAAACTAAATTGTTTACATAGCTTTCTTAGACCTTCTTCATCTTCTGTTATGTCTTTATAAAATTTAGAATATATTCCTTCTAAATAGTTATTCGCAATCATGGCTTGTCCACCATGACCTGGGCCTGATATATAAATCATTTTTAGATTATCTTTTTTTATTACTCTATTTAAGTGCATATAAATAAAGTTTTGTCCTGGAGTTGTTCCCCAATGACCTACTACATTCGGCTTAATATGATTAATTGATAATGGTTGTCTAAGTAGAGGATTATCAAGTAAGTATAATTGTGCGGCACTTAGATAATTTAAGACTCTAAAATATTCATCCATTTTTTTTAATTCTTCTTTTTTTAAAACAGCCATTTTAACACTCTCCTATTCTTATAAAATTATATTATAAATAAATTTAAATTACAAGAATAGAAAGATTTTAAATTAGTCGGATTGGTTGAACTTTTTTTAGAAAATAAAAAGTATTACTTAGATAGCAATACTTTAAATAATTTCTTCTTTATTATTTTCTTCTTTATTTTCGGCATTTTTATTTTCTTCTCCAAATACATAGGCTTTAGTATTAGCAAATCTATCAATATTTGGATTATATCTTGGAGTATCTGGAATTATCTCTGGCATTATTTCTTTATTTATATTTTTTTCGGCAAGCAAAGATGAATAACTATTTTTAAAAACTTTATCTAGTTTTTCTTTAATTTGGTCTTTAGAAAATGGTTTTGGAATATAGTCTATAAAACCGTCTTTTAAATATTTTTCTTTGGCTCCAGTTAAGGCATCGGCTGTTAGGGCTATTACGGGAGTTTTAAAATTGTTTATTTCTTGTAATTTTTTGAGTGTTGTTTCTCCGCTCA
>CAVLBI010000126.1:0-5873 GCA_963661295.1 bacterium | reverse complement strand
ATATAATATCATATATAACAAATAAAAGCAAACGTTTAATTTTAAACAATAAATTATTAAATATTAATCTCTTCAACATCTGAAGAATTTCTATATTTAAGTTCTACAATACCATCAGCAGCTTTTTTACCAACAACGATTCTTTTTGGAATTCCAATTAAATCCATATCTTTAAATTTAACTCCAGCTCTCACATCACGATCATCTAAAATTACTTCTACTCCATCATTTTTATATTTTTCATATAATTCATTAGCAACCTTCATTTGAGTTTCGTCTTTTGAGTTTACTACAACAATTGCAAGATCATATGGAGCAATAATTTCTGGGAAGATTATTCCATCTTCATCATGATTTTGTTCAACAACAGCTGCCATTATTCTAGCAACACCAATTCCATAGCTTCCCATTAAAACTGGTTTTAATGTATTGTTTTCATCTGCAAAATAAAGTCCCATAGATTCAGAATACTTAGTTCCTAACTTAAATGTATTTCCAACTTCTATACCATGTTTAAATGATAATTTATGGCCACATTCTGGACATTTATCTTCTTCACATACATTTCTTATATCAGCTACTTGTTCATACTTAAAATCTCTTAAGTTAGTATTAATGTAGTGATAATCAGATTTATTAGCACCAACTAAGAAGTTCTTCATACATAAAACTTCATTATCGATAATAACAGGAATTCCTAAATCAATTGGTCCTGCAAATCCAACATTAGCTCCTGTAATCTTTTCATCTTCTTCAGCAGTAGCCATTTCAACACTAACAGCATTTAATAGTCTAGAAATTTTATACTCATTTACTTCTCTATCACCTCTAACCATAAATGCATAGAACTTACCATCAACTTTATATATCATAGTTTTACATGTCTTCTTAGAATCAATTCCATAATTTTCATATAAATCATTTATAGTTCCACAATTTGGTGTATGTAGTAATTCTTTTTCTTTTTCTTCTTCATTAGACTTTTCACATTCACCTTTTACATCACAAATTTCTATATTAGTAGATAAATCACAGTTATCACATGTAACAACTATATCTTCACCAATATCTGTAATTGCTTGGAACTCTTCTGAAAGAAGTCCACCCATAGCACCAGTAGATGCTCTAACTATTCTATAATCAAGACCAATTCTATCAAAAATCTTTTTATATGCATTAAACATTAATTTATATGCTTCATCTAAACCTTCTAAATCCTTATCGAATGTATAAGCATCCTTCATAACAAACTCTCTAGTTCTAATCAAACCATATCTACTACGAGGTTCATCACGATACTTATTAGCCATTTGATATAGACTAATTGGCATATCCTTATATGACTTAATCATATCACGACATACTTCTACGAATAACTCTTCATGAGTTGGTCCTAATACATAATCTCTACCTACTCTATCTTTTAAAGAGAACATGTCATCTCCAAAAACAGATCTTCTTCCACTATCAATATAATATTCCTCAGGAAGTAAACTAGGCATAACAAGTTCCTGTGAACCAATATTATTCATTTCTTCACGAACAACATTTTCAATTTTTCTAAATACTCTTAATCCCATTGGTAGAAAAGCATAAATACCACTACCAACTTTCTTAATCATACCTGCTCTAACTAATAAATTAGAACTTACACATTCATCATCTTTTAAATTTTCCTTTTTAGTTACAAAATAACTTTTACTTAATCTCATATTTACCTCCCAATAATAAAAGGATGATACCAAAGGAGTGCATAAAGCACGGTACCATCCTTAATTTTTTCTTAATTTTATAACGATGTAAGTAACACCGGAAACAACGTTTCTCCGAAGAGGTAGGAATTATATAAGATTATCGCTAAGTTCTCATTATCCTTAACTTACTGTACATAAGAGCTTATATAATTATGGTCTCTCCATGAATTTAACTTTTTAAATTTCCTCTATTTTATATAATAAATTCCCATTTGTCAAGAAAAATTATCCTTTTAATTCTTCTTCGATTCTCATTAATTGATTATATTTACAAATTCTATCAGTTCTAGACATAGAACCAGCCTTAATTTGACCCAAATTTAATCCAACAGCTAAATCAGCTATAGTAGTATCTTCAGTTTCACCAGATCTATGTGAAATAATAGTTGCATAACCATGCTCACGAGCAAGTTCAATAGTTTCTAATGTTTCTGTAATTGTTCCAATTTGATTTACTTTTAATAAAATAGCATTACCAGCATGTTTATCAATTCCCATTTGTAGACACTTTTTATTAGTAACAAACAAATCATCACCAACTAATTGAATCTTATCTCCTAATCTTTCAGTAACTTTAGTAAATCCATCCCAATCATTTTCGTCAACAGGATCTTCAATTGAAATAATTGGATATTTATTAACTAACTCCTCATAAAAATCAATTAACTCATCAGTAGTTAAACTTCTTCCTTCTCCTACAAGATTATATTTTCCATCCTTATAGAATTCACTAGCAGCTACATCAATTGCTAAACATACATCTTTTCCAGGTTCATAACCAGCTTTTCTAATAGCTTCCATTATAAGTTCAAAACCTTCAGTATTAGATTGTAAATCTGGCGCAAATCCACCTTCATCTCCAACTCCAGTTGCTAAACCTTTTTCATTTAATACTTTCTTTAAAGTATGGAATACTTCTGCTCCAACTCTAACTCTTTCATGAATTGTATCCCGTTGAGGAATTATCATAAACTCTTGAAAATCAAGCTTATTATCAGCATGAGCTCCACCATTTATAATATTCATCATTGGTTTAGGCATAACAATACCATCACCAACATATTCATATAAGGGTTTTCCTTCATTTAATGCACTTGCCTTCATAGCAGCCATAGAAATACCTAAAATAGCATTAGCTCCAAACTTAGATTTAGTTTCAGTACCATCTAAATTAATTATTGCATAATCTAATTCTTTTTGATTAGCAGCATCCATTCCAATAACTAAATCTCTTAATGGTCCATTTACATTTTCAACAGCTTTTAAAACGCCTTTACCATTAAATCTATCTCCTCCATCACGTAACTCTAAAGCTTCACGTTCACCTGTAGATGCACCTGATGGAACAGCCGCACGACCAACAATCCCATTTTCTAAAACAACATCTACTTCAACAGTAGGATTACCACGTGAATCAAGTATTTCACGTCCTTTAACATCAATAATTTTCATATTAACCTCCTATTAATATATTCATTATATACAACATAATTATAGCACTCAACAATTATCCTCTCAATACAAATAACATGAAGTTTACACTAGTAAATTAGATAATCCATATTATTGAAACTTATCATTTCTATGATATAATATATAATATGATAGGAAGTGGGCAAAGATGAAAATAGTAAAGTTAACATCTGCACAATTTGATAAATTTGCTTCATCACATAAATACAGAAATTATTTTCAAAGTTCAATGTATGGAAATGTAATGAAAAAATTCGGATATAGAACACAATTCTTAGGTATAGTAAATGAATACAATAAATTAATGGGCGCTACATTGATAATATATAAAGAAGTATTCATGAAAAATAAAATAGCATATGCACCTAGAGGAATTTTATTTAATTATGAAAATAAAGATCAGATAGAAGAACTAGTAGAAAAATTAAAAACAGTCCTTGGAAAACAAGGTTTCATGCTATTAAGAATTGACCCATATATTCCACTTACAATTAGAGATCCTCAAGGAAATATTATGAACATTAATAATAAAGGGACAGAAATAATAAACAACTTAAAAAAAGTAGGATTTTCATATAAAGGAAAAAATCTGTATTTTGAAAACGAAAAACCTAGATGGGAAGCACTTATAATACTACAAAAAAATATAGAAGAAACATTCTCAAGATTTGATAAACGAACAAGAAATAAAATACGTAGTGCAATGAATAGTGGTATAGATGTCGTAAAAGATGAATCAAAAAGTGTAAATAAGTTATATCAATTTGCGGGTAAAAAAGATAAAAAACCACTTTCATTCTATAAAGAAATGACTTTAAGATTTGAAGATGATATAGATATTTACTACGCTAAAATAAATACTGAAAAGTTTCTTATTAACAGCAGAAGAAGTTATGAAAAAGAAATTGAATATAATGGTTTATTAGCAGAAAAAGTACAAGATATGACATTAGACCAACGAGAAAGAAATCAATACTTAAATAAAAAAATGGAATCTGACAAATTAATCACAACATATAAAAATAGATTATTAAAAGCAACAGATATGCTTAAAACAAACCCAAATGGAATTATAATTGGTGGAGCAATGGTAATAAAATACGATGGTGCAGCATACATATTTAGCGAAGGAATAGATGAATCAAATAGTAATTTAAATGCTAATTATTTAATAAGATGGCAAATGATTAAAGATTACACAGAACAAGGATTTAAATATATAAACTTAAATGCAATAGTTGGCAACTTTGAAAAGAAAAATCAATACAGCGGACTAAATGAATCAAAGTTAGGATTTAACGCTACAGTTACTGAATATATTGGAGAATTTGATATAGTATTAAATAACTTTACGTATAATTTATATAAAAAGATGAATAAAAAATAAACAAATAAAAATAGAAAAGTAAATATAAATTGCTTTTCTATTTTTTTACAAAAAAACTATTAACAATAAATGTTAATAGTTTATAAGTCTATACCTTAATTATTCAATAATTTCAGTAACGCTTCCAGCACCAACAGTACGTCCACCTTCACGGATAGAGAACTTAGTACCTTGTTCAAGAGCTATTGAATGAATTAATTCAACAGTCATATCAACGTTATCTCCAGGCATTACCATTTCAGTTCCTTCTGGTAAAGTAATTACACCAGTAACATCAGTAGTTCTGAAATAGAATTGTGGACGATAGTTGTTGAAGAATGGAGTATGACGTCCACCTTCTTCTTTACTTAGTACGTATACTTGTCCTTTGAATTTATGATGTGGAGTAACAGATCCTGGTTTAGCAAGAACTTGTCCTCTTTCAACTTCTTCACGAGAAATACCACGTAATAATACACCAGCATTGTCTCCTGCTTCAGCGAAGTCTAATTGTTTACGGAACATTTCAATTCCTGTAACAACTGTCTTCTTAGTTGGTTTAATACCAACGATTTCAACTTCATCATTAAGTTTTAATGTACCACGTTCAACACGTCCTGTAACAACTGTTCCACGACCAGTGATTGTGAATACGTCTTCAATACTCATTAAGAATGGTTTGTCGTTGTCTCTTTCAGGTGTTGGAATCCATGTATCAACAGCTTCCATAAGTTCATCAATTTTTGGTGTCCATTCTGGATCTCCTTCAAGAGCTTTTAATGCAGAACCACGAATAATTGGAGTATCGTCTCCTTCGAAACCATATTCGTTTAATAAATCACGAATTTCCATTTCTACTAAATCTAATAATTCTGGATCGTCAACCATATCACACTTATTCATGAATACAACCATTTTAGGTACTCCAACTTGACGAGCAAGTAAGATATGTTCACGAGTTTGTGCCATTGGTCCATCTGTAGCAGCAATAACTAAGATAGCTCCATCCATTTGAGCAGCACCAGTAATCATGTTCTTAACATAGTCAGCATGTCCTGGGCAGTCAACGTGAGCGTAATGTCTAGCATCAGTACTATACTCGATATGAGCAGTATTAATAGTGATACCACGATCTCTTTCTTCTGGTGCTTTATCGATGTTAGCGAAGTCAACAGCAGCATTACCGTTTTTACCAGCTAAACATTTAGAAATAGCAGCAGTTAATGTAGTTTTACCATGATCTACGTGTCCAATTGTACCAATGTTAACATGTGGTTTTG
>CAVLBI010000125.1:6962-12369 GCA_963661295.1 bacterium | reverse complement strand
ATTTTAGATAAGTTGTTATGAGGTTATGATTACAAAAAAAGATAGTTATGATTTTATGATGATTTGTTTATAGGTAATACTTTATTACATAGACATGTTCTTATGATAAATGATAGTTATGATAATATGTTGATATATTTTCGGAACTAAGCCAAGTAATTAATACTACTACAGATGTAATTATCAAGGCTAGTTTATTATAAGATTTTAAAGAAAGAAAACTTTAAGGAATAAGTTAATTGAAATGCTGATAACATTTTAGTTAAAAATTAAACTCGGACAAAAGTCTTAAAATATCATTAGTATTAGGTCTTGATTAACTGGAGAAATTGAGGTTAATGGTTAATAGGCATAAATCTTATTCGACTAATGAGGAATCTTATAGAGATGAAAACTCAATAATGATAATGTCTCATTAAAATAACGATTATTAGTGAAACGTCTGCAAAACAAAGCTTAATTTTATCAGAATTAAGTTAAAATAGAGTAATATTTTAAAAATATGGTATCTCGTTAATACCATATTTTTTTTGTTTATATTTCACAATAACTCACAACTCATAAACTCTAGATTCTTTACATGAAAAAATGTTTATGCTATAATTTTAATAAATAATAAAGGGCGAGTGTACTATGAAAATATACCTATATTTAAATAACAAAATTGAATTATTTTATTTACCTAAAGATATATCTGGAAGTTATAGTTTTGATGCAGATGAAGAAGAGCAAAACAAATTAATTAATATTAATGCTAAAGATAAAAAATGGTATTTATATTCTACAAAAGTGTGTAATATATTTGATGGTAAATCATTAGTTGAAGAAGTAGAATTAATCCCAGAACAATTCTATATTATATGCAGAAATGACTCAAATTATCTAATATATGTATCTGAAACAAATGATCCTACAGGAAAAACATACTTATATAGTCAAAATTTAAATTTATCTATAGGAGTAGAAAATTCTACCATTCAATATTCTTGCCAATATGCTAGTAATTTATCATTTTCAATTACTTATCAATCTAGCACAAATAGTATTGTTTTGCAGAGAAAAAATGGCAATATTTATATTAATAAAAATATATTTAGTGGAGATATATATCAAATAAAAAATGGTGATGAAATAAGTTTTTATGGAGTTAAAGTAATATTTATAAGTAAATATCTATTTATATATTCTAATAGAAATATTTTTTCAATTAGCAATCCTACAATAGCCGGTTTACAACAAACTGAAATAAATAATTTTTCTTCTATTAAAAATATAGAAGTACAGGATAGAGAACTTTATGGTGAAGAAGATTATTTTTCTAAATCCCCTAGACTTAGAAGAATAATAGAAGAAAAAGAAATTGAGTTGACTCAGCCACCATCATCAAATAACTCACAAGAAATCCCCTTTTTATTAACAATAGGGCCTATGGCTACAATGGGACTAACATCATTTGTTTCTCTTTATCAAGCTATTAACAATATATCAAGTGGAGTATCAGATGTATCAGATAATTTATCATCCTTAATAATGGGAGGTTCAATGTTAATTTCTACCTTGGTTTGGCCGATTATTATGAATAAATATAATGAAAAGCAACAAAAGAAGAAAGAAATAGAAACTAATAAAAAGTATACTGAATACTTAGCTGAAAAAAGAGAAGAATTAGCAAATGAATTAAAGTCACAAAGAGATATTCTTATGGATAATATAATACCATTAGAAGATTGCTTAAAAAATATCGAAAATAAAAAGTTGAATTTTTGGGATAAAAGAATAGATCAAAGTGATTTCCTAGTTGTAAGAATTGGAATAGGTAATGAAAAATTAAAAGTAAAAATTTCATATCCACCAAAAGGGTTTTCAATAGACGAAAATGAATTAAAAGAAAAAGTAGATGATTTAAAAAAAGAATTTGAATATATAGAAAATGTTCCTATTGGTTATTCACTATATGAAAATTATGTAACAGGAATTATGGGTAATATGCAAAAAGCAGTTTACTTTACTAATAACATAATTTTACAATTACTAACATTTTATAGTTATGATGATTTAAAAATAGTACTTTTTACTAATAAAGCTAATGAAAAGAATTGGGATTATATTAAATATTTAAATCATAATGCAACAAATGATAGTTCTTTCAGATTTTTTGCTTCAAATAAAGAAGATGCAAATATAGTTGCAAATGTTTTATTACAAGAAATAAATGCAAGAATTGAGCAAATAAAAGGCAAAGAAGCAAGTCAAGTACCATCATTTAGACCTTACTACTTAATAGTAGTAGATGATATTGATGTAGTCAAAGAATCAAAACTACTAGAAGTAATAACAGAAATTAGAGCAAACATAGGATTTAGTTTATTGATATTGGAAAGCAAATTAAGTAAATTGCCTAGTTTATGTAATAACTTTATTAATATAGGTGATAATACTTCATCTGGTATATTAAAAAATTCATATGAAAATCAAGAACAAATAATATTTAGAGATGAAATTAATTATAAGATTAACATGATGGATGTAGCTGCTAAACTTGCAAATATACCAATAGAAATATCAACAAATGATACTGAAGTTGGAGAATTACCAGATGCAATTACTTTCTTAGAAATGGAAAATGTTGGTAAAGTCCAACAATTAAACATACTAAATAGGTGGAATACAAATGATTCAACAGCAAACTTAAAAGCAGAAGTTGGCTTAGGAGTAGATGGTAAACTTATATATCTTGATTTACATGAAAAAGCACATGGACCACATGGACTAGTTGCTGGAACTACTGGTTCTGGAAAATCAGAATTTATTATTACTTGGATTTTATCACTATGTATGAATTTTTCGGCAGACGATGTATCATTTATTCTTATTGATTATAAAGGTGGTGGACTTGCCTTTGCTTTTGAAAACAAAATTACAGGAGTAAGACTTCCACATTTAGCAGGAACTATTACAAACCTTGATAAGGCAGAAATAAATAGAACACTAGTTTCTATTGATAGTGAAGTTAAGCGTAGACAAAGAATATTTAATGAAGCTAGAGATAAGCTTGGTGAAAGTACCATGGATATATATAAATATCAAGGTTTCTATCATGAAGGAAAACTAGATGAACCACTTCCACATTTATTTATCGTATGTGATGAATTTGCAGAATTAAAGAGTCAACAACCTGATTTTATGGATAACTTAATAAGTGTTGCTCGTATCGGTAGATCACTTGGAGTACACTTAATTCTTGCTACACAAAAACCAAGTGGTGTAGTAAATGAACAAATTTGGTCAAATACAAAATTTAGAGTTTGCTTAAAGGTACAAGATGAAGCTGATTCTAATGAAATGTTAAAGAGACCAGATGCTGCTGCTCTAAAACAAACTGGTAGATTTTATCTACAAGTGGGTTATGATGAATACTTTGTCTTAGGTCAATCAGGATGGTGTGGAGCCAAATACTATCCGTCAGATGTAATCCAAAAAACAGTAGATAAGAGTGTTAATGTCATAGATGAAACAGGACAGGTTCTAAAAAATGTACAATCTGGTAGTAGTAAACAACAAAAAGGCGAAGCACAAGGAGAACAATTATCAGCTATAATGCAAGAAATAATAAAAACAGCAAAAGAATGTAATAAATTTGCTAAAAAGTTATGGCTTGATAATATACCAAATACAATAACTATAGATAATACAATAGAAAAATATAATTTCAAACATGAAAAATATAATTATGATTTATTAATTGGAGAATATGATGCACCTGAGGCACAACAACAAAATCCATTAATATACAATTTACTTAATGATGGTAATACTAATATAATTGGAACAGATTCACAAGAAAATGAAAGTGTAATTACTTCTATACTATATAACATATTAAAATATTATTCATCTGAAGAAATAAGTTTTTATGTTATGGACTATGGTTCACAAAATCTAGTTAGATATAAAAAATTACCACATTGTGGCGGAGTAGTAACACCAGGAGACAGTGAAGGCTTCAATAATTTAATTAAACTAATTCAAGAACAAATAAAAGATAGAAAAAAAATATTATCAGAATTTGGTGGAGAATATACAGAATATATAAAACAAAATCCAGGTAAAATGCCAATTATGTTAAACATATTTAATAACTATGAATCTATAATTAATGATTCATATGAATTTATAGATACTTTCTGTAATATAATAAGAGATTCTGAAAGATATGGAGTTGTATTCATAGTAACTTCTAGTTCAATAAATTCAGTACCTGATAAGGCAAAACAATTAATGCCATATACACTTGCATTAAAGTTAAAAGACCCATCAGATTATCCATTCTTATTTAATGTAAGACAATCTATTGAACCACGTGATATTTTTGGAAGAGGAATTTGTAAAGATGAAATTCTTCATGAATTTCAAACAGCTTTTCTTTGTGAAGACAGACTAAAAGAAACAGATTGTCTACAAGAATTATTTAAAGAAGTTGAGATGAAAAAATATCCTAAAGTAATCCCAATACCAACATTACCAGAACAAGTAAAATTAGAAGATGTAAAGAAAAAACTAAAAGGATTAAATTCAATTCCAATAGGAATTGAAAAAGGAACATTAATAACTAAACGATTAAATCTTACAACAGAAGTTGGAAAAGCAATAATTACTTCAAAATTAAAGTATACAGATTTCTTTATTAAAAGTATTATTACTGAATTGAATTCATTCCCATCAAATACAGTTTTATTCGATCCAACAAAAGCACTTGAAAACCAAAAAGATAAAGTAAAAATCTACTCAAATGAAAAATTCGATGAATCTATTGATAAATTAATAGAATTTATTAATTCTACTAAAGCTGATACAAAATTAGTAGTAATTATATATTCACTAAATAAATTCATCTCTAAATTAGATGACTCATCAAAAATAGAAGAGTTATTTGAACAGTTTAAAAAGAAGGGTTATGCCCATATCTTAATAGTAGAAGAATATAATAAAATAAAAGAATATGTCTATGAAGAATGGTTTAAAAATATAGATACATCAGAAGGAGTTCATATTGGTCCTGGAGTAGATGAACAAAGCTTATTTAAAATTACTTCATATTCTAAAGAACTAATGACTAGACAACCCAAAAATTATGGATACTATATATCAGAAGGTATATATCATATAGTTAAATTAATAGAATTTGAAAAAATAGAGGTAATGGAAGATGATGAAGACTAAAGTATTAGTAAAAGCTATTTTTCCAGCAATGGACATGGAATATGATGTTAAAATACCTGTTAATGAACAAGTATGGAAAGTGAACAAATTGCTTGTAAAAGCGGTATTTGATATGAATAACTTTGCTTATGATATGAAAAATGATAATTATGTAATATTAAATAAGAAAAATGGAACAATATATGAT
>CAVLBI010000125.1:0-6952 GCA_963661295.1 bacterium | reverse complement strand
AATAGATACTGATATTAGAAATGGTACAGAGTTAATATTTATTAAAGAAAAAGATGTAAATTAAAAAATACAATCAGTAAAATAAATTGACAAAGAATTAAAAGAAAAGTAAAATAAAATTATAAGGTAGAGCCTTATGATAGATAAAAAAATAAATTAAAAGAGGAGTGAAAAAAATGGCAAATGAAACATTGTCACCAAGACAAGCAAACAGAATAATTGAAGAATATTCTGGAATAATTTCTACAACTCAAGGTAAAATGGAAAAAAGAATTGAACAATTTGTTAATGATGTTTCAGACAAATGGGAAGATTCATATGCAACAAAATTTGCAAATCAATTCAAAACTGCAATGGACGATTTAGGAGATAGTCTAGTAAAGAATGCTCACATATTTACTGAGGGTGTATCAGAAATAGCAAAAGCATATATTAAAACTGGAGGAGTATCAGGAAGCATAAATTCTGATAGTATTGTTAATTCTAAGAAAGTAGATATTAGTAAAATCA
Organism: bacterium; assembly: GCA_963661295.1. Taxonomy (GTDB): domain Bacteria; phylum Bacillota_I; class Bacilli_A; order RF39; family UBA660; genus UBA3789. The sequence continues at coordinate 6,442 of CAVLBI010000125.1, read as the reverse complement.
AAGAATTTTTTGCTAGTTCAGAAAACGGAGATGATTTTGGTTTTAAAAATGTAGAAGCAGCTGATGAAGTAATCAATAGTTATAAAGAAATGATTTCAGATTTAGTAGAAATTGCAACAAGTGCTAGTCAAAAAATTAGTAGAATCAATGCATTTGGTAATGTTAGCATTGGTGCAAATTTAGGAAAGTCTGGAGCAAAAGTAATTAGTATAGTACAAGAAGCAGCTGAAACAGGAGCAAGTTCATTAAAAGAGACAATTACTGGTGCTGCAAATGCTTACAAATCTACTGGAAAATCTGCAGAATCAGCATCTAATATGTCTGGAGAATAAAATTTTAGTTTAAAAAATGTCTAAAGAGCGTCAAATTTATTGAGGCTCTTTTAATATACCTTAAAATTTGATATTATTTATATAAGATAGTAGAGGTAGAAAAATATGGATAACAAAGATGTAGTAAGATTGTATGAGAATATGAATAAAATAAATATTAATTTAATTGCATTAACAGAAGATATATTACTATTAAAAGATTCATTAAATTCTAATATTACATATGATGAAGATTGTGCGGAAAAGGATAGTATTGATAATACCAAAGAAATTACTAAAGATGTAAAGTTATCAGTTAAAGAAGTTATGAATGAACTTAAAAATTTAATGTAATGAAAGAGGAAACATAATGATAGAGGTTAGAGTAAAAGAATTAGAGGTAATTGTAAATAAATATAACAACATTTTAGAACAATTAAATGAAAATAACACAGATTTATTTGGATGTTTTACAGATATTTCTAAATATTGGAATGATGATAGAAAAAACAATTTTTATACAAGTTATAAGTTGGAAAAAAATAGAATAATAAAATTAACTGATAATATAAAAGCTGTAAAGGAAGTATATGAATATTTATATAATGAATATTCTGCTTTTGGTGAAGTAATTAAATGTAATCTAGAAAGTAAAGACAATATAATCTATAAATTGGATAAAATAATAAATAAAATACAAAATTTAATATATCAATATGATAATTTAGGAGACATATCATTTTATTATAATTCCCACAAAGTATATACTCAAAAAAGTAAATTATTAGATATGTTAAATACATACAAAACAATAAAGTCAAAAATAATTGCTGATTATGATTCTATAAAAAAAATAGAAAAAGAAGCACATGACAAGTTAAATCAAATTTCTATTGAAACATTTAACTTAAATAAATATGAAGGGAATGAATAATATATGTATGATGACAGAATAGGAATGGAAACTGATAAAGTATCTAATTATATTGATAGATTAACTTACTTTATAAAAAAAGAAAACGAAATACATAGTAGTATAAAAGAACTTGAAGAAATTACAAAAATATCATATAAATCTTCTAATTCACAAAACTTAGTAAATTTTAATAAAAACATTTTAGAAGCAGAATATTGTAAGAAAGAAAATCTTAATAGTTATAAAAATTATATAAATAAATATATTGTCAAATATAAAAAGACATCTCAAGATTCAATTGAACTTTTAGATAATCTAAATTATAAATAAGTAATTAAAATAGAAAGGAATGTACAAGCATGTCTAAATTTATTAAAACAGCACTATCAAATTTTAGTAATTTATTTCAAACAGACAATGACTTTAATATAAATACTAGTACATATATAAACTCCTCGTTAACTCAAGAAAACAATTCAAATACAAATGTCAATGATACTGTAGATTTAGATTCTTATTTAGATGATATAGCAAATCAATCACCATCAAATGATACTGCAAAGAATGGTAATTCTAATTCAAATAATATTGATGATAATTCTTCTGATTTTGGATTGGTAACCGATTTTTTCGAAAATTTAGCTGATGTTAGTGAGAGTGTAGGCGCAACAAAGGTAGTAGTCGCAACATCTATGTTAAGTGGAGTAGCAAAAGTTGGTGAATATATAGGAGATGGACTAACTTGGGTAGGTGGAAAACTGGTTGAAGGAGGAAGCTGGTTAGTAGGAGAATTTGCCGGACTATTTTCAAAAGATACTAAAGAAGCCGTAATGGATTGGCGTGAGGATTTTAAAGCTGATATTAAAAGCTCAATAGAGGTAGACCAAGTTGGTGAACTTAATAAATGGTTCTATGAAAATACAAAAATAGGGCAATCAATAAATGATGCTTCATATTTAAAATATGACAGTGAGGCTGCACAAACATTACAAAATGTTACGGTAAAATTAACAGAACTAGCTGCAGCTACTGGCGTAACGATTGCAACAGGTGGTGTAGCAGCTCCGGCAGCATTTGCAGCTGTATTTGGACTTGGTTTTGCAGAAGGAGTTGGTAAAAATGCTGAAACAACATATCAAAATGGTGGGGATTTTGATGATGGAACCCTTTCTATTTTACTTAGCGGCGGACTTAATGGGTTAAGTTGGTATGCAAACGGAAAACTAGGACAAGGTGCCTATGAAATATTTAATACTGCAAAGATTGTTGGATTGAAATCAACTGCTACAGATTTACTATCACAAGTTGGAAATAAAGAATTTATAATAGATACATTAAAAAACGGATTAAATCCCCTTAAGACAAATTTAACAGGTAAAACAGTACTAAATGTTAATGCACTGATGAATTATGGTTCAAGTGCAATGGCTGTAGCAGGGGACTTTGCCGAAGTATTGAATAGTGAAGAAGGATTTACTGCAGAAAATATAGCAAAATTAACAGCTGAATATTTTGGTTATTTAGGCTTAAATATCCTTGAAGATACAGGAAGAGACTTTATCAGCGGATATACCATAAGTGAACAACAAGCAAAAAAATTTGCACAACAGATAGCAAGTGATAATAGCAAAGTGACGTTAAATGATTTAAATAAATTTACTGATGCTAGTAAAACAAAAGTATTAAATAGCATGGATACTTATGATTTAGCAGTACGAATACAAGATCTATCAGCTGATGATATAAGAAAATTATCAAGTAATTCTACATTTAACAAAAAATTATATGAAGTATATAAGAATCACTATAGTCAGAATATATCTATATATCAATATTATAATCAATTAGGATTTAATATTGATTATGCTACAAACAAATTGAATTTAAGTCAGCTTATGGGGGACTCCAAACTATATTTAAATGTGATATATAAAGATTTAGAAAAAACTAATCCATTGGCATATAATGAAGTTACACAAAAAATGCAACAAGAATTTGGAACAAACTATAGGAGATCTGGCGATATTGATACAGAAAAATTTTATGAAATGCTATCTCAATATATGGGACCTACTGAAAAATATATGTATTCTAATTTAAATAGTGGTATAGCAACTTCATTTGAATCCGCATTAACAAAAACACAAAAAGATGCACTTTTTAATTATACAGCATGTGGTGGATTTGAGATTAATACTTATTTAGTCGACGCATCAATAAATGGAGTCAGAACAAGAGATAAATATAGTTCTATTGAAGAAATTCAAAATGCTACATCTGGATTCTCAAGAGGCTCATTACGAAATCATGACTATAGCACAACAGAAGGCAATATATTAGAGGATTTAGATTCTGCGATTGCTTCTGCTAAATATGACAACCCAATCGTTACATATAGAGGAGTCGGAAATTTATATAACAATGGTGAAATCATAGATGTTAACTCACTTAAAATTGGTAGTACATTGGAATCAAAGGGGTATTTAAGCTCAAGTCTGTTACTTGATAATGCATACTTAGGAAACAAAGGTATTAATGGAAAGAAAAATATTTGCTTAGAAATACTAGTACCACCAAATTCAGGAACTGCAGCATATATAGAAAATGTAAGTGGAGCATCTAATTTTTGCCAAACTGAGATGCTATTAAAAAGAAATCAAACATTAACAGTTTTAGGAAAACCATATTATAGAAAAATTAATGGCGAACAAATAACATTTGTACCTGTTGGTATAGAATAAAGGAGAAATATTATGAATAATGAAGAAAAAAGTGAATTATTTACAATGTACATTGATGAAGAAAGAGGAGATTTAGGAAGATTTATGGATGCAGAAGCATCAGGAGCTAAACCATATCAACCAGAACCACTTTCCTTCGACTTAGATAAAGACTTAGTACCTATAGGAACTGTAGTGGCAACAGACATGACACTTAACTTAAAGATGATTATTGGTTATAACTATGAGAATCCAGATAATAATCAATCATATGACTATATTGCATGTAAGTATCCAAATGGTGTTGATAAAGAAAATTCTATATATTATTTCAATCGTGATGAAATAGATAGATATTATAGTTTTGGATACACAGATGATGAACAAAAGGCTTTTATTGAAGATTTACAAAACAAGTTAAAAAAAGGAATGATAAGATAATGTGGGGAACAATTACAGGAGATATAATTGGCTCAGTGTATGAAGTTCAAAACTTAAGGACAGCCATTCCAATGAAAAGTGAAAGATTTAGATTATATGAGGGCAACTGTTCGTATACAGATGACACTGTTATGACTTGTGCCATAGCTAATGCTTGCGTTGAATATGCAACTTCAAAAAATATTGAAAAGTTTAGAGAAAACTGTATAAGTGAGATGCAGTATTTAGGACAATCTCATATTAATGCTGGATACGGTGGAGGATTCATTAGATGGTTATTATCTGAAAACCCTAAACCATATGGGAGTTATGGGAACGGTTCAGCTATGAGAGTATCTCCTGTTGCATACGTTAGTGATAGTTTAGAAGAATGTGAAATCCTAGCAAAAATAAGTGCATCAGTTACTCATAATCATCCAGAAGGAATAAAAGGAGCTCAAGCAGTAGCTGGTTCTATATGGTTACTTATACATGGGAAAAGCAAAGAAGATATAAGAGAATATGTCGAAAAATATTATGATATGAATTTTAGCCTTGATAATATACGAAAAGACTATAGATTTGACGTTACATGCCAAGGCTCGGTTCCGGAAGCAATTGAAGCTTTTTTAGAAGGCAAAGATTTTATTGATTGTGTAAGAAAGTCTATTTCAATGGGCGGTGATGCCGATACAATGGCTGCAATAACAGGGTCTTTAGCAGAAGCATATTATGGTATACCAAGAAAGCTAAAGAAAAAGTCAGAATCATATTTAGATGCACAATTGAAAAATTCTGTAAATAATTTTTATGATATTGTTCCATTAAATGAATCAAAGTTATTTAAAACAGAAAATTTACCTTTTCACCATCATAAATAAAAAAAAGATATAGTAAAAATATGCGATTTAATCAATTAATAAACTAAAAGCGGAGGTAACTAACATGTCAAAATTTATTAAAACAGCACTATCAAATTTTAGTAATTTATTTCAAACAAACGACAATAATACAACAATAAATACAAGTGCATATACAATACCACCAATGCAACAAGAAAATAATGAAAACATAAATAACAATGATACAATTGATTTTGATTCATTATTAGAGTCTACAGAAAATATAACAGCTACAGATGATAAAGATTCAAATGACTCTGACGACTCAAAAAAAATTACTTCTAAAGAAGTAGGCGCAACAATTGCGGTGGGGACAACATCTATATTAAGCGGAGTTACAAAAATTATTGAATACATAGATGATGGAGTAGCTTGGGCTGGAGGAAAAGTTACAGAAGGAGTAAGTTGGTTAGTTGGAGAAACAGCAGGACTATTCTCAGAAAATGCAAAAGATTCAATAATGAAATGGAGAGAAAATGTTAAAAAGAACGTTAAAAATGAGATAGATAGAGATAAAGTTGGAGAACTAAATGAATGGTTCTATGAAAATACAAAAATAGGACAAGAAATAAATGATGCATCATATTTAAAGTATGATAGTGCTGCTGCAAAAACAACTCAAAATGTTACAACAAAGATAGGAGAAATAGGTGGAGCAACTGCTTTAACAATTTTAACAGGAGGTGCTGCAGCACCACTTGTATTCGGAGTAGGTTGTGCAGAAGGTTTTGGAAAGACCGCAGAGACAACATATAAAAATGGTGGAGATTTCGATGATGGAACACTATCTATTATGCTTAGTGGTGGACTAAATGGAATGAGCTGGGTAGCAAATGGAAAGCTAGTACAAGGGGCATTTGAAATAATAAAAGATGCTGCATCAGTAGGTTTATTAGAAACAGGAACAACTATATTAAATGATACTTTATTAAATAAAGAATTTTGGTCAAATACAATAAAGAATGGACTAAGTTTAAAAACGATGTCATCATCAGGAAATTCAGTAATAAATGTAAATGCATTGATGAATTATGGATCAAGTTTAATGAGTATAGGAGGAGACTTTGTTGATGTATTAAATAGTGATGAAGGATTTACTCCTAAAAATATTATGATTTTAGGAACAAGATATTTAACTGCTCTTGGATTAAATGTATTAGAAGATTCAGGAAG
>CAVLBI010000124.1:0-4374 GCA_963661295.1 bacterium | reverse complement strand
GGTTAGTTATATATTAGCGTTTTTAATACTTACTTCACAAATGGCTTTTTTTGCATCTACTGAGATTAGAAATTATGCTTTTTCATTTACGTTTAGTTTTGCATCTTTAATTTATGGATTATTATTACTTAGAGATGGAAAAATAAAAGACTCTATATTATATATATTATTTTGTGGATTATGTTCTTATTCACATGGATATTGTTCAGTATTTGTCTTTATTTTAAATATTTGTTTATTAGTTGCTTCTATTATTAATAAGAAAAATATATTAAAAATATTAATATCTAATGTGATTATTGCATTTATATTTTCTTTTTGGATTAAGATATTATTTAGTCAAGCTAAAGGTATTTCTTCTGGATTTTGGATATTAAAACCTAGTATGATGGAATTTGAAAAGACTTTTAAATATATATTTTCTGATATTAATATAATAAATATTATTTTTGTAATTATTGTTTTAATCGGAATAGTTTTCTTAATTAAGAATAAACAAAAGAATATTATTGTTCCAATTATATCTTCTATTGGTACTTTGTTACTATTTATTATTTATTCATATTATAAGACACCTATGTATATTACTAAATATGTTACTACTGTAGGTGGTTGTTTATACTTAATACTTGCGATTATATTATCTAATAATAAGAAACCATTATATATAATTTATTTGTTATTATTAATTATTCCATTTATTGGATATTATAATACTGCTTCTTTGAAGAATGATGATTCATCTACTAAGAAGTGGGTTAATATGGTTAATAAGAATTTTTCTAAACAAAAAGTATTTTATCATGATGATGAGTTTTCTATTGGTATGAGTGAATATTATTTTCCTGGTAGTATACATTATTTAAATAAGAATACTAGTACTGTTGTTAAGACTATTGATATGTTTGGAGATATTAGATATATAAGCAAATTTAGAAATATTCCTGCTAATGATTATATTTATATGTATCAGGGAGGAATGGATAATTATAATGTTACTTTAAGACGTAGTTGTATGAAGAAGTATGGTACTTATGAGAATACTTATTATGGAAATATGAATGTTGCTGTATTTAGAGATTGTGAGATAGAAAATAAATAAAGGATTACTTAATGCAATCCTTTTTAGTTTATTCTAGATATATTTATTATTTCATTCATGTCATCATCTTTTGCGATGATGTTTTTATGTTGTTTATGACATTTTTCACATGTATATAGTATTTTATATGTATCTTTATATTTTTCTATACCTGTTGGTTTTAACATTCCAAGACATGTATTTTGTCTATCTCCTGGATTTATATCAATATGAATAGAATATAAACAATAGGGACAATGATCTCTTGATGAGTAACCTAGAGGTAATACTTCTTTTCCACAATGTTTACAAATAAATCCTTCATCTAGTTCATTAAATCTTTTCATTTTATTTTACCTTTCTATAGTAGTATTCATATGGTCTTGAATTACTTTCTTCTGTATTCATAAGTATAGTAATTATATTATCATATTTTGTTTTTGATAGGTGAGAGAAGAACTTTTTATTATCTTTAGTTGTATGAATTAGATAATTATCTATACATGATAGTTCTTCATAATTAGTTTTTGTATTTTTATATATTTCAATATAGTCATATTTTATATTTGGTATATAGTGTTCTTCATTAGGATTAAAATATTTAGGTGGTTCTGTTATTTCTCCAATAAGTTTCCATTTACCAATAAATTCTTTATTTGGTCTTTTAATTAGTTTTTTACTTAGAGTATTTTCTTTTGATTTATTATAATTATCTGATATATTGTTTGTTTTTGTTAAATCATAGGCTTCTATATAAATATCATAATAGTCATCATTCTTTATTTCTATGAATGGGGCTCTTATTTGATAATTATTTTTATTTGCATATTTAATTATATCTTTATATCCTTCTTGTATATCATTAGTTACTGTATGAATATAGTATTCTGGATGATATTCAATAAATGCTCTTTCATTATACTTGTGTTCTAAATCAGATAGTTTACTTTTATTTTTATATATATTATCTGGTATAAGTATTCCTATTTCACATTTAATATTTTCTTCTTTATATTCTTTTTCATAGTTTATAAATACTTTTAAGAACTCATCTGATTCATTAAAATATAAATTATTAATTTCCTTTCTATTTTTTATTACATGATAGTTTGCTATTGTTGGTAGTAATGGATTTTTTACAACTTCTACTTTTTCTTTCATATTAACTCTCAATTTATTAAGTATCTTAATTTTAGTAGAATTTTCTTCTTCTAAATTATTTATTTTTTTAGAAATTATATTTATATTTTCATCAGTTAAGATATTTTTAATTTCTTCTAATTGGAAACCTGCTTTTTGATAAGCTTTTATTTTTTTTATTATTTCTATTTGGGATTCATCATAATACCTATAGTTTGTATACTTATCAATTTTTTTTGGTTTTAATAATCCAATCTTGTCGTAATATCTTATTGTTTTTACTGTTGTTTCTGCAAGTATTGAAAATTCTCCTATTTGATACATAATATTTCTCCTTTCGCTTGTAGATTATCATTACCCTTAAGGGGAGAGTCAATAGTTTATATGTATTATATCATAATTTCTTTTCTTATGTTTTTTTGTTATGATATAATTATATAGAGTTTAGGTGATATAGATGGATATGGAATTTAAGATTAATGATTTTGAAGGACCACTAGATTTATTACTTCATTTAATTAAAGAGTCTAAGATGGATATAATGAATATTGAAATTGAACGTATTACTAATCAATATATGGAGTTTTTAAATACACAGGAAAAGATGAATTTGGAGGTCTCTTCAGAGTATCTTGTTTTAGCATCAGAATTATTAGAAATTAAGTCTAGGATGTTACTTCCTAGTAATAAAAATGTTTCTGAAGAAGTAGAAGAAGATGATCCTCGTAGTGAGCTTGTTAATAGATTACTTGAGTATCAAGCTTATAAAGATATTACTAAAGTATTACATGATAGAGAAATATTAAGAAAAGATATTTATACTAAGTCACCTGAGAATATTAAAAATTATATTGAAGAGAGTGAGACTATTTCTTGTGATGTTACTTTAGATGATTTGATTAGTGCTTTTCAAAAATATTATCAAAGAAAGAAAGATAATAAACCATTAAAGACTAAAGTAACGGTTAATGAGATTAGTGTTTCTTCTAGAAGACATGATATCAAAAGATTGATGAAAGATAAAAAACGTGTTTCATTTTTTGAACTTTTTCCTGTTATGTCTAAGGAGTATGTAGTTGCGACTTTTTTAGCTATATTAGAGATGGCTAAGGAGAAGGAAATTTCAATTACGCAGAATGATACTTTTGATGATATTGTTTGTGAGGTGATATAGATGGATGAGGTTAAGACTAATAATAAGGTAAAAGAAAAAGCTGTATTAGAAGGCCTTTTATTTGTTGTCGGTGAAGATGGTTTAACACTTGATCAAATAGAGGATGTTTTAAATATAAGTGAGGATGAATCTAGAGAACTTATTAGAAGTTTAAAACATGATTATGAAGATGATAGTAGGGGACTTAGAATAGACTTTTTAGGTAATAGATTTAAACTTACTACTAAATTTGAACATAAAGAATATTATCAAAAATTAATTGAAAATCCTGAAACTAATTTTTTATCGCAAGCTGCTTTAGAGACCCTAGCAATTATTGCTTATAATGAGCCAATTACTAGGGTACAAGTTGATGCTTTAAGAGGAGTTGGATCTACTTCTATTATTAGAAAGTTGGTTGCGAAGGGGTTCATTAAAGAGAGTGGTAGAAGTAATATGCCAGGAAGACCAATTTTATATGAAACTACTCATGAATTTTTAGATTATTTTGGATTATCAGATATTAAAGATTTACCTAATATTGAAGATATATTAGAAGAAGTAAAAGAAGATGATGAGGAAAATGATGAATCTGATCTTTATACTTCTAAATATACTGATTCTAAGGATGAAGTTGAATAATTATGGAAAAGGGATATTCAAAAAAGATAGATTCTTTATTTGGATTTTTAGATGAAGATGAGATAAATAATATAAGTGAGTATATTAAGTCTGATGATAGGGAGTATTTAGAATATAAAAGTATAGGTGAAATTAATTTTATAAATAGTAATTATAATGAAGAAGAAAAAGATATTTTTAGGAGTTATTCAGGATATATTTATCAATATGTTAATGATGCACTTAATGGTAATTGGGATTATTCATATGATGGTGATTTAGATTTTAAAAATAGATGTTTGGAAATAGGTAGAGAATTAAATGAAGTACTACTTACTAGTAAAAATTTTTCTTATGATAACTTTAAAGTATTTAGAGG
>CAVLBI010000123.1:0-4416 GCA_963661295.1 bacterium | reverse complement strand
ATATAAGGTATATTGCGGTTAATTGTCCAGTCTTTAATTTTTTTGTAGCTCTTAATATTAATAATAATATAAAACCTATTAATGAGCAAATTGATTCATAAAGAAATGTAGGTTCTCTGTAAGAACCATTTATATACATCCCATCTATAATGAATTTTGGTAAGTGCATATTTTCTAGTGTTTGTAGGGAAATTATATTTCCATATGCTTCTTGATTGAAGAAGTTCCCCCATCTTCCTATTGCTTGAGCTATAATTACGCCTACTACTATAATATCTAACATTTCTAAAATATTTATTTTATTTTTTCTTGAGTAGATTATTAAAAATATTAGGGATGCAATTAAACCACCATGAATTGCTAATCCACCATTCCATATAGCGAATATTTGAGTGGGATTATTTAGATAGTAATCTAAGTTAAAAATTACATAATATAATCTTGCTCCTAATATTCCAATTATTAGTCCATAAAATATTAGGTTTGTTAAATAATTATCTGGAACATTTTTCTTTTTAGATTCTTTAAAAATTATTAAGCACGCTGTTAACATTGCAAGAAATATAAATAATGAGTACCATTTTATTTGAAATATTCCTAAGTTGAGCATTACATCATTCATGGTTTTTCACCTTACTTAGAATACTTTTTATAATTTCTTCCATTACAAAGTTTGTTATTGATAGAAGTATTGCGGCAAAGAAGGCTACAAATAAATTATTTATTTGAAAGTATGGTCCTAAAAGCCAATCAACTAGTTTTAAAATAAAGACATTTATGCATGGATAAAATAGTCCTAAAGTTATACCTGTTATTGGTATTGTTAGTGTTATTAATATTGGCTTTATAGTTTTATTTAGTAAATAAGTTATAAATACTATTATCATTGACCAAATAATGAAGTGGTTTTTGTCTATTACAATACTATTAAATAATGATGTAGTAATAATAAAAACTATTGTATATCCAATGAAATACATCATCCATTCGATTAATTTATTTATTCTTACTTTATCTTGTTCTTTTATAATTATTTGCACTCATCTCACCTCTAGAGCATTTTCTTTAAAAATTGTCCTGTGTATGATTCTTTTACTTTTGCTACTTCTTCTGGTGTTCCACAGGCAACTATTTGTCCACCTTCATCTCCACCTTCTGGACCTAAATCGATAATATAGTCCGCTACTTTTATTACATCTAAGTTATGTTCTATAACGACTACAGTATCTTTATTATCTACTATTTTTTGAAGAATTGCAAGAAGTCGTTTTATGTCGTCTGTGTGTAATCCTGTTGTTGGTTCATCTAAGACAAATAGTGTTTTTCCTGTTGCTTTTTTCTGTAATTCTTTTGCAAGTTTTACTCTTTCAGCTTCTCCTCCAGATAGTGTTGGAGCACTTTGACCAAGCTTGATATATCCTAGTCCTACATCTTCTAATACTTGAAGTTTTTGTTTTATTTTTGGAACGTTATCAAAAAATTCTAATGCTTCTTTAACTCGCATGTCTAAAACTTCTGCAATATTCTTTCCTTTATATTTTATGTTTAGAGTTTCTCTATTATAACGTGTTCCGTGACATACTTCACAAGGAACATAAACATCTGGTAGGAAATGCATCTCTATCTTTTTTACGCCATCTCCTCTACAAGCTTCACAACGACCACCTTTAACATTAAATGAAAATCTATTCTTTTCAAAACCATACATCTTAGCTTCTTTTGTTGTTGTGAAAAGTGTTCTTATATCATCAAACACTCCTGTATATGTTGCGGGGTTTGATCTAGGCGTTCTTCCTATTGGATTTTGAGAAATTGCAACTATTTTATCAATATTTTCTATTCCTAAAATCTTTTTATGTTTTCCTGGCTTTTCTTTACTACGATATAATTCTTGAGATATTTTCTTTACTAATATTTCATTTATTAATGAACTTTTTCCACTACCTGATACTCCAGTAATACATGTGAATGTTCCAAGAGGGATATCTACATCAATATTTTTTAAGTTGTGTTCTTCTGCACCTTTTATCTTTAAATACTTTTTATTGCCTTTTCTTCTGGTTTTTGGAATTTCAATTCTTTTTTTACCACTTAAATATTGTCCAGTAATACTATTTTCATTCTTCATAACTTCTTCTGGTGTTCCTTGGGCTACTATTTGTCCACCTTGATTTCCAGCACCTGGTCCAATATCAACTAGATAGTCACACGCTCTCATTGTATCTTCATCATGTTCTACTACTATAAGAGTATTTCCTAAATCACGCATTTCAAGCATTGACTTTATTAATTTTTCATTATCTCTTTGATGAAGTCCAATACTAGGTTCATCTAAAACATATAAAACACCTGTTAAATGAGAACCAATCTGAGTAGCAAGTCTAATTCTTTGAGCTTCTCCACCAGACAATGTACCTGCACTTCTACTTAGCGTTAGATATTCTAATCCAACATTTTTTAAGAAGTTTAGTCTATCTTCTATTTCTTTTAGGATAAGTTTTGCAATTTCTTGTTTTTCTTTTGATAATTTTAATTTACTAAAGAAGTTTACTAGTTCTTTAATACTCATTTTTGTAACTTGATAAATGTTTTTTCCTCCAACTTTTACTTGAAGTACATCGTCATTTAATCTAGCACCTTTACAAGTATCACATTCGTATTCAATCATATAATTTTCTAGCCAATCTCTTATCCAAGTTGAACTAGTTTCCATATATCTTCTTTGAAGATTATTAATAATTCCTTCATAGAATGACTTTGAATTCATGATATTTCCGCTTTTTGTTGAATAATTAAAGTGAATTACTTCATCTGATCCATATAAAATCATATCTTTTTGTTTCTTAGTTAATTTAGAAAAAGGTTTATCCATATCAATTTTATAATGTTTACAAACACATTGTAGTTTTTTGTAATCCATATTTTCTTGATCATCACTTAGCGTTTTTATTGCGCCTTCATTAATTGATAAGCTTTTATCTGGAATTACCAAGTCTGGATCTATTTGTAATTTGATACCTAAACCTTTACATTCTGGACACGCTCCATATGGGGCATTGAAACTAAATAATCTGGGTTCAAGTTCTGGTAGACTGAATTCACAATGAGGACACGCGAATTGTTCTGAAAAGACTATTTCTTTTTTGTCTTCTCCAAGAATTTGAATAACTACTTTACCATTTGATAATTTTGTTGATTGCTCTATTGCTTCAAAAAGTCTACTTCTTGATTCTTCTTTTAAAACAATTCTATCTATTACTACGTCAATTTTGTCTTTTACATTTTTATCTAGAGTTATGTCTTCACTTAAATCATACATTTCGCCATTTACTCTGACTCTTATATATCCTTCTTTTCTTAATTTATCTAATAAATCTTTATGTGTTCCTTTTTCTCCATGAACTACAGGGGATAAAATAATCATCTTTGTTCCTAGTGGATATTCCATTATTTTATTTGTCATTTCTTCTACACTTTGAGAAGATATTGGAATATTATGATTTGGACAATATGGAGTACCTACTCTTGCGAATAATAGTCTTAAGTAATCATATATTTCTGTTACTGTTCCAACTGTTGATCTTGGGTTGTTAGATGTTGTTTTTTGATCAATACTGATTGCTGGAGAAAGACCTTCAATTGAATCAACATCTGGTTTTTCTGAGCCTCCTAAGAATTGTCTAGCATAAGCTGATAGACTTTCTACATAACGTCTTTGTCCCTCTGCATAAATTGTATCAAAAGCTAATGAACTTTTTCCACTTCCAGATAATCCTGTCATAACAATCATTTTATTTTTTGGCAATTCAATACTTACATTTTTTAAATTATTTTCTCTTGCACCTTTTACTATAATTTTATCCATACTCTTCACCTGTCGTATATTATACCACAAATTAATTTATTTATACTCTTAAACGTGTTTTTTGTTGGGCTGTTTATGATATATTATTATTAGGTGATTATATGGAAGATACATTATTGACTACTTTTATTATAGGATATGAAGATATTAATTTATTTAATGTACCAGAGAATGTTGAAATATTAAGGTATAATGATTTGAATTCTATAAACGAGGCAAATGGAAAATATATTTCATTTATTGATTGTGAAGATAATATTAGTGATAATTATTTTGATATTATTTTGAATAAGATTAAGAGTGATGATTTTGATTCATGTTTTATTAATTATAAAATTAATTATCCATTTAGAAGAGAGTTAAAACTTAGATTAGAAGAAAGTGAAATGTGTACTTATACTCCAAAGAATGGTGAATATATTTGGAATTTTATTTTTAAGAAAGAAAAATTATTAAATTATTTTAAAGAAATTAATAAGAAATATTTAATTAGTGGAGAATGTATTGAAGATGAAGTTTTTAAGAAGAAAAGTGTTATTACTGATTTAATA
>CAVLBI010000122.1:0-25628 GCA_963661295.1 bacterium | reverse complement strand
TTTCTATACTTAATATCATTTTTATCACAGCAAAATACTTTTCTAGAACAAACATTATCTAAAAAATCAATAACAGAATCTGGTTGATATAAATATCCATAAAAAGCATACGAAACATCAAGAATATATTTTAAAACGTCTTTAGAAATAGAAACATTAAAATAATTTTCATACAAATCGACTATATGATTTAGTATATATAAAACATCATCCTTACAAAGTTCATTTACCCTAACAACTTGAAATCTTCTAAGCATAGCCTTATCATTCTTCAAATATAATTCATATTCCTCTTCAGTAGTCGCACCTATTACTCTAATTTTTCCACTTGATAAATAAGGTTTCATAATATTGCAAGCATCTATTGCTCCCTCAGCTGCCCCTGCATTTATTACAGAATGAAACTCATCAATAAAAAGTAAAGTATTATTTTTATTCACAACATGATCTAAAATTGAAATAAATTTTTCTTCAAACTCACCTCGATATTTTGTCCCAGAAACTAAACTAGCCATTGATAAATTATATATTCTTAAATTAATAAGTTTGTTAGAGACAATATGATCATTTATTCTTCTAACAAAGTCATATACAAGTGCAGTCTTACCAACACCAGCAGGACCAATTAATAAAATATTGTTTCTTTCTTTTTTTAAAAGAATCTGTTCAATTAACGACAATTCCTTATCTCTTTTATATACAACATAATTATCCGAATCATTTCCCTTTATATAAGAATTTATACTATTACCAACATATTTAATATAATCACCACAATCACTCTTATACTCAAACACATTTAACTGCTTTCTTATATCACTTAGATTAATATTCATTCCTAAAAGTAATCTAATGGCAACTCCATCACCACCATTAATTAAAGAATAAAACAAACAATCAACACTATTCTTACAATATCTTGAATAATTAAAAGAATTATTAAGAACTGACTTTAATAAAGGAGTAAATAGATACCAACTACTCTTTTTAGAACCCATTCCAATAATTTTAATAATTTCATTCCTAAACTTTGTATAATCAACACCATATGTATCTAATACACTAGAAGCAATACAACTATTACACCTTAAAAGTGCAAGTAAAAGATGCTCAGTTCCAACATATGGGTGTTTTAAATTCATCATTTCTTTTTTTGCACAACTTATTATATCTAAAACTTCATCACTGAAATTTGATTTCAAATAATCACCTCAATATAATTTTATAATTCTATAAAGTTTCAAGCAATAAAATTCAAGACAAAAAAACATACAAAACTACACAAAAAAAGAAGTCTTTCGACTCCTTTCACTAACTATATTAAAGCTAAAATTATGAAAATAATTAATAAAATTATAAAGAATTCTAATAATAATTTCCATACGTTCTTTAACCATTGTCCATAAGATACATTTAAGTATGATAATACTCCCATTAAGATTAAACTTGTTGGAGCAACTAACATAGTTAATCCATACATTGATTGGAAAATAACTCCAACTAATGGATAGTTAGCAGTGTTAGTAATTACACTTGTATAATATGGTAATACACTTTGGAATACATAAGATGATTCAAAGTTAAATAAACTTGATAATATTGCAACAACTGAAGTTGTAACAACATTAAACTTACTACCAACGATTGCTTTATAAATAGTTAATTGATATGGATGATATGTTACTAATACTAAAATTGTATATAGTAATAAAACAATTACAGCTGGTAATAAAGCTTTTTTAGCTCCATCAATAAATCCATCAAACACATCATCTAATTTTACTTTGTAAATAATAGCTAATAAAATAATAACTATTAATATAGGTAAAAGTAAATCAACTATTGTCCATGAACCAAATGCGTTAACTGTTCCTAGTAATTTACCAAATAAAGCAAATCCAAAAATCTTAAATTCAGTAACAGAAGTAGTTGCATTAGTAAATGCATTAACTCCAAAAGCATCACTCCAAGGAATAAATGCTAATACCATTAAGATAAATAATAAACTAAAGAATACATGGAATGGCCAAACATTAGCTTTTTTAGTATTTGTATTTACTGCAATAACATCTTCAGCAATTACAGCTGCCTTATTTGCATTCTTTTTAGTTGTTTTCTTTGTAGTAGATTTTTTAGAAGTACTCTTAGTAGTTTTACTACTACTAGATTTTGTTGACTTAGTAGTCTTTTTAGAAGTAGCTTTCTTTGTACTTGCAGAATCTTCTTCTACAACATCTTTAACTTCGATTACTTCTTCTTTTACTTTTTCATCTTTAGTGGATACTTCTGCTGTTTTATGTTTTTTGATATACATAATAGTATTAAATAATACTAATACGATACCAACAACTAAAATAACAAATCTAACACCTATTTGATAATCAGTATCAAGACTTAAAGCACTAATAAGTGTATTAACATTTGATGTAGCATAAGTGCTACCAGCAAATCCTACAGTCATTGAACCAACAACAACTAAAGCTGCAACAATCTTATCATATCCCATAAGGAAGATAAGACTAACAATTAAAGGAATAAATAAAGCGAATGCAATTTGTAATCCACAAATAGAAACACCGAAAGCTAAAATAATTGAAATAATAGCTAAAACTAAATATTCCTTACCCTTAAATTTACTTACCATTCTTTCTAAGTAATTATGATAAGCAGGAATTTTGTTTAAAACCCCATAAAAACCTCCAACTAGGATTAAGAATAAAGCAATATATCCAAAATATGATAATGAAGTAAATGGATAATTAACTAAATCAAATAATCCCATTTGAACGCGTCCTTGATCTACGTATTGACTTGAATAATATGCAGCAGGTAATATCCAAGATAATACTAAGAACAATAGTAAAACTATAAGAACGACTTTCACTGTATTATGTTTTTTCATAATTAACCTCCCATAATAATTATAACTACTATGTCCTTATTTTACAAGCATTTACAAATTATTTTTATGAAATTTTTGTGAAATAAAAGAACAAAATCATCTTAAATTTTGTTCTAAAAAACATGTAATATATTTAATTATTTTTTTAATATAATTTTGCACCTGCAGGGATGTGATCATCAACCATCAATAAATGTAATTTTTCTTCACCACATTCTTCGTGAACTGCACTTATAAGCATTCCACAAGAATCAATTCCCATCATTTTACGAGGTGGTAAATTAGTAATTGCAATACAAGTCTTTCCAACTAATTCTTCAGGTTCATAATAATGATGAATTCCAGATAAAATTACTCTATCTTCTCCTGTACCATCATCAAGAACAAACTTAAGTAATTTATTTGACTTTTCAACAGCGCTACATTCTTTTACTTTTACAGCTCTAAAATCTGATTTAGAAAAAGTATCAAAATCCACTTCGTCTTTAAATAATGGTTCAATTACTACATTAGAAAAATCAATTTTTTCTTGAGACTTATTAACATTATTAATAACTTTAGTAGTATTATTACCTCTTTCTTTCATTGTAGGGAATAGTAATACATCACGAATTGAATCTTGTTCAGTAAATAACATAACAAGTCTATCAATTCCGTAACCAATACCACCAGCAGGAGGCATACCATATTCTAATGCTTCAACAAAATCATAATCTATATCGTTTGCCTCATCATTTCCTAAATCTCTCTCAGCAAGTTGCGCTTCAAATCTTTCAAGTTGATCAATTGGATCATTTAATTCAGTATATGCATTAGCAAATTCCTTTCCACCAATGAACAATTCAAATCTATCAACAAATCTAGGATCCTCTGGATTTTTCTTAGTAAGTGGAGAAATCTCAATTGGATGACCATATAAGAATGTTGGTTGAATTAAAGTCTCCTCAACATACTTTTCAAAGAATAAGTTAACGATATGTCCAAAACTCTTTTCATGTTCTTGAACTTCAATACCATGCTCACGAGCTAATTCTAAACATTCTTCTAAAGATAAATCTTTCTTAAAGTCAATTCCAGTTTGTCCTTTAATAGCATCTACCATACTAATTCTCTTCCATGGACCCTCAAGATTTATATTATGACCATAGAAAGTATAATCCATTTTACCAACTACATCACGTGCAATTGTAGTAAACATTCCTTCAGTTAAATCCATCATACCATTTAAATCTGAATAAGCTAAATATGCTTCCAATTCAGTAAATTCCGGATTGTGTCTTAAATCCATTCCTTCATTTCTAAATACTCTACCAATTTCATAAACTGCTTCCATACCACCAACTAATAATCTCTTTAATGGTAACTCTAAAGCAATTCTTAAATACATATCTAAATCTTGAGCATTATGATGAGTAGTAAATGGTCTTGCAGAAGCCCCAGTAAGTAAAGTAGATAAAACAGGTGTCTCAACTTCAACAAATCCTTGTCCATCTAAATAATTTTGAATGCATCTAATAATTTTAGATCTTAAAAAAGCAACATTACGTGATTCTTCATTCATTATTAAATCAACATATCTACGTCTATATCTTTCTTCTTTATCAGTTAATCCATGGAACTTTTCAGGTAATGGTCTAAGTGCTTTAACTAAATGAGTATACTCTAAACACTTAACAGTAACTTCACCAGTCTTAGTTTTCATAATTTTACCATATACACCAACTATATCTCCAATATCAGCAGTCTTAAATAAATTGTAATTATCTTCACCAATATCATTTATAGAAATATATACTTGAATAGTACCTGTCTTATCTTGAATAGTAAAGAATGATGCTTTACCCATCTTTCTAATAAACATAATTCTTCCTACTACTCTAGCAGTATCATCCATATTTTCAAATGCATCATGATCAACATCAGCATATTTTTCTTTTATGTCCTTAGCAAAACTATCTCTATCATATCTATGTCCAAATGGATCTAGTCCAAGTTCTCTTAATTTTTCAGCTTTTTCTCTTCTAACAACTTCTTGTTCAGTTAATTCTCTCATAAAATCACTCCTCTTCTTTATTCGCTTACATTTATAACTCTAGTCTTGCATAAAACATCCTGTACTCCACGACCATCTTCTCTAAACATAATCATAAAGCAAGATATAACTAGTACTATAAACTGTAATCCACTAAATATAGCAACACAACTATAATAATTACTCTTAGATAAAAATAACATAAAAATAAATGAAATAATATAAAGTAATAAATAATCAGTTATAAATGTTCTAAAAATCATCTGATTAGTACTTAATTCACCATTATCAGATACAATCCTAATTTTCATTAATTTTTTTCCAAATGTTTGACCATTATTCTTTAATTGATAAACTACAAAGTATACAATAACTAATAATATAGTAATTATTGATACAACGCCCTCTTCTCTAGCTAATTTATAAGAAACATCAGAAAATTCAATTAAATATTCCTCATAATTAATCTCTTCTTTTGAATACTTTTCATAACTACTAAATTGTTTATCTTGTAACTCAGTAATTGCCTTAGAATCTATAAATGGCATTGAAAGTAAACTAGCAACAAAAGAAATAATAACCATATCAATACAAAATGCAATTAATCTCTTTATAAATAATGCTTTTTCTTCACTTTTTTCTTTTTCTTTAGTTGTTTTTCTAGCTTTACCTTTTTCAACATAATCTTTTATTTTAGTAATATCTTTATCATTTTCAACAACTTCTGCATCAACTACTTCTTTATCAATTGATTTTGCCTTAGACTTAGATTTACCTTTAGTCTTTTCTTTCAATTCTTCATCTTTAGCCATTTTGTGCCTCCTTAAATTCATTTAATAATAAGATTATATCATGAATATTAGAAGTTTGATATACCTTATTCTTTAACTCATTAGCACCACTAATTCCCTTAAAATACCAAGATATATGATTTCTAATTTCTAAACAAGCAACTTTTTCACTTTTTAAAGATTTAAGTAACTCTAAATGTTTTAAACACATTTCTATTCTATCATTTATACTAGGTAAAGTGATTTCTCCACCATCTAAATAACTAACTGTATTTTTTATTAACCAAGGATTACCAAGGACACCTCTTCCAATCATAACTGCATCACAATTAGTTTCTTCAATCATCCTTTTAGCATCTTCAGGACACTTAATATCACCATTTCCAATAACTGGAATACTAACGTTTTGTTTAACTTCTTTTATAATATTCCAATCAGCTTTTCCACTATAACCTTGACTCCTGGTTCTAGGATGAACACAAATAGCACTAGCTCCTGCTTTTTCAATAATCTTTGCCACTTCAACTGCATTTATGTGTTTGCTATCCCAACCACTTCTAATTTTAACAGTAACTGGAACACTAACACTTGCAACTACACTAGAAACAATATCATAAATTTTTACAGGATCTTTTAGTAAAGCAGATCCAGCCTGTGCTCTAACCGCAACTTTAGGAACTGGACACCCCATATTAATATCAATAATATCAGGATGCATATTTTCATCAATATACTTAGCCGCTTCAACAAAAGACTCCTTATCACTTCCAAATATCTGCTGAGAAATAGGCCTTTCCATATCAGTCATATAAAGCATATCAATTGTTTTTTGATTATTATATGTTATAGCTTTATCACTAACCATCTCCGCATAAATTAATCCACAACCCATCTCTTTACAAATTTGTCGATAAGCAGAATTACAAATACCAGCCATAGGCGCTAAAACAACTTGATTAGATATTTTAATATTACCAATTTTCCATTCCACTAATATCACCTCAAAACAAGCCTATTATATAATAATTAAGAAATTAAAACAAGAAAAAAGATTGACGCAAATATCAATCTTTACTTACTCTTACTTAATAAATCACGAATTTCTTCTAATACAATAAGCTCTTCTGACTTAACTTGACTCTTTTTCTCTTCCATCTTATCTTCATGAACCTTCACAATACTATTAAAGACTCTAAGTAAAACAAATAAGACAAATGCCATTATAAAGAAATTAATTATAGAAGTTATAAAGTCTCCATATAATATACTTTGTCCACCATATATTTTTAAAGATCCTCCAACTTCTGCTCCACCTATTCCATTAATTAATGGATTAATAATATCTTTAGTTAAAGCTGTAACTACATCAGAAAATGCTGCTCCAATAATGACACCAACAGCCATATCCATAACATTTCCTCTCATAACAAACTTCTTAAAGTCATTAATAAATCCAGTACTCTTTTCTTTAATATTAGAAACATCTACATTTAAATTTTTTTTCATAATAACCACTCCATATAAACATTATATCAAAAAAAGAATTAGACTAAACATCTAATTCTTTTAATAATTCGGCTTTACTCATTTTTGAGTAATTTTTAATTCCTTTTTCTTTAGCTATCTCTCTTAATTTAGTAATAGACATAGATTCGTAATTATCATTCTTATCCTCTTCAGGCATATGACCATTTTCAACTAAATAATCAATTTGTTCTTTAGTTAAAGTCTCATATTCAAGTAAAGCTTCAGCAATTAACTTTAATAAATCTTTATTCTTAGTAATTATTTCTTTAGCTTGTTTATGACAATTATTAATTATTTTTCTCATTTCCATATCTATTTCATTAGCTACTTCATTAGAAAAATGTTGAGGTTTATTATAATCTCTTCCTAAGAAAACACTTCCACTTTGTTGTTCAAATTGTAATGGTCCTAAATCACTCATACCATACTCAGTAACCATAGCACGAGCTATTTTAGTAGCCTTTTCAAAGTCATTATGTGCTCCAGTAGTAATTTCACCAAACGTAATTTCCTCAGCAGTTCTACCTCCTAATAAACCTGTAATTTCTTCTAATAAATCAGTTTTAGTAGAACAAAACTTCTCTTCACTAGGAACCATCATGTTATATCCACCAGCTTGTCCACGAGGAATAATTGTTACCTTTTGAACATCATTTGCATTTCTCAATTTAAGTCCAATAACAGCATGTCCTGCTTCATGGTATGCCACTAACTTTCTATCATTTTCACTATATTTATGACTAGTTTTAGCAGGTCCCATTAAAACACGATCTGTTGCTTCATCAATTTCACTCATAGTAATTTCAGATTTATTTCTACGAACTGCAAGTAAAGCAGCTTCATTTAATAAATTTTCTAGATCAGCACCACTAAATCCAGGTGTTCTCTTTGCTAAATTCTTTAAAGTAATGCCATCAGCTAAAATCTTATTTTTAGCATGAACCGCAAGTATTTCTTCACGTCCCTTTATATCAGGTAAATTAACAGTAATTTGTCTATCAAATCTTCCTGGTCTTAAAAGAGCAGGATCTAATACATCAGGTCTATTTGTTGCTGCAATAATTATTATACCTTCATTAGCACCAAATCCGTCCATTTCAGTAAGTAATTGGTTTAAAGTTTGTTCACGTTCATCATGACCTCCACCAATTCCACTACCTCTTTGACGACCTACTGCATCAATTTCATCAATAAAGATTAAACATGGAGCAGTTCTTTTTGCTTGTTGGAACATATCACGAACACGACTTGCACCAACACCAACAAATAATTCTACAAAGTCAGATCCACTAATAAAGTAGAATGGAACATCAGCTTCACCTGCAACTGCCTTAGCTAGTAAAGTTTTACCAGTTCCAGGAGGGCCCATTAATAATACACCCTTAGGTATACGAGCACCTAATTTTTGGAATTTCTTAGGAGCTTTTAAGAAATCAATAAGCTCTTTTACTTCTTCTTTTTCTTCTTCAAGTCCAGCTACATCCTTAAAAGTAACTTTATTAGTATCACTATTTAATCTAGCACGACTCTTTCCAAAATCCAATGAACTCTTATTTCCTGCCATTTGCTTATTAAAGAACCAAAAAGCAAGTACAACCAATAAAACAATTGGTAAAACATTAACAAGAATTACAAGTAATGATGAAGATTCAGGATCAGGAACAACACTTAATTTAAAATCTTGACTATCACTAGCCTTAACAATCTTTTTCATAACTTGATCACTTAAAGGCAATGTTGCTTCAAAACTCTCATTATCAGAATATCCTTCTAACTTACCAGATACATCATAAACATATCCACTACCTCTAGTAACAATAGTTAACTCAGTTATTTCCTCTTTATTTAATTTTTGAATAAATTTATCATAAGTTAACTCATGTACATTTCTATTAAAAACAGAATAGAAATAAAATACACCAAGCATAATTACAAAAATAAATAAATATGGTAATAACCCTTTTCTTATAGTCTTCTTATCCATTTTATTATTCACAAATATTTCCTCCTTAACTATATTTCAATATTATATCATAAACATCGGTCTTTTTCTTGTCAAATTTAGATTTCTTAATACCAGGAATCCAAACCACATTTCCACGTGAATCTACAACTATTGGCCAACTATCACGCTTCTCCAATGATATTTTTTTATCAATAAATATATCTTTAACCTTTTTACTACCATCAAGTCCCTTTACCTTCATCCTATCACCAAACTTCCTAGTTCTAACAATTAAAGGTAAAGTAACATCTTTACTATTAAGTCTACATATACAATTACTATTATCACTAACATCATCAATATACTCAATATAATGATTATTAGGAAGCATTGTATAATTATCCAACTCTATCTCATAACTAGAAATAGAATCAACATTTCTTTTTAATGTAAAAAAGTTATACTCTTTTCTAGCAATTACATCATTAGGTAAATTTATAAAACTATTCGCCTTACGACTATTTATAAGTTCAAATATCAAATTAATATGTTTATCACCAACTAATATTAAATCGTCTTGATAAAATTCACTTAACATATAATATAAAATTTCCTTTTCAATAAACTCATCCTCTAATAAAAATTTATCAATAATAAGTCTATCTTTATCAAAAACTCTCTTAATTGCCTTATCTTTTTCTTTTTCAATAAATCTATTTGCCTCATTAAGTGTCTCACTAAACTTTAAAAACTTTAGGTGAGCATTCTTTTCTTCTTGTTTTAAGAATGGTAGCACATATTTTCTATACCTATTTCTAGTATACTTATCTTTATCATTTGAACTATCTATAAAGTACTTAACATTATTTTCTTCATCATATATTCTTAATTGTTCCTTAGTATAATGAACTAGCGGTCTAACAATCTTATAGTCTCCCATATCAACAATGTATTTAAAACCACCATATCCATTTAAATTAGAACCTCGAACAATTCTCATAAGGACAGTTTCCATTAAATCATCCCCATGATGAGCAGTCATTAAGTAATTAGCACTATACTTTTCAACTAAACTTTCAAAGAAATTATATCTAATAGCTCTTGCTTCATTATGAAAATTATCATCACCATATTCTTCAATAACCATACTCTCAAAAATCAAGTCATTCTGAGCACAATAATCTTTTAAGAACTCTGCCTCAGTATAACTCTCTTTTCTTACATTATGATTAACATGTGCAATAATTAAACACAAATTATATTTTTTTCTTATTTTTAATAACATATCCACTAAAGACATAGAATCAGGTCCTGTAGAACATCCAACTACAATTCTATCACCATTACTGAATTTAAAATCTTTATCTATTTCAATCATGGACTCCCTCCAATCACAGTATATTATAACATATAAAAGCAAAAAAAAAGAAAAATATATTTTATTTATCAGGGATTTGTAAAATATACTCTCCATCTTTAGAATATGAATATTTTTCACGAGCATACCTAGCTACATAATCAGGATTTTGTAACTTTTTCGCATCCACCTGTAATTCTTCTTCTTTTTCCTTTAAACTAGTAAGTTTTTCATCTAATTCTTTCTTTTCTTGATACTTATCAAATATCTCTATCCAATATTTTCCAATAGAGAATGTAACACCAAAAATAACAAATATAGAAAGTAAACCTAACAATAACGTTCTCCTTCTCTTTTTATTAACTTTTTTTCTTTTAGTCATCACATTCACCTACCTTTTCACTCTACATTATATATCTTTACAAATATCAAAACATAAATAATAATATATTTCTAATAAAATTTTACATTTATTTACGCTTTTTCTTATAAAAATTATAAGTAATTAAAAAACCAAATATTATAAGCAACAAAAAATATAAATGTAAAATACCATTATTTAACAACCTTAAAATCACAAAATACAAAATAGAAATAAATAAAAATATAGAAATATAAAAAAGTATTCGTAACTTATATCTACGTATTATTAAATATCTATAATTAATTTTAAACATAAAAAACAAAAATACTCCGAAACAAAAAGAAAAAAATAAACTAATTAATTGCGTTACTAAATTCATCATTTAAATAACCTATTAAAAATACCATCTTCTTCTTTCTTTTTATTCTCAACAATATAACTAATAGAATCTATCGTTCCTTTAATAGTAACATTTCCCGCAAGAGTATCTAATTTTATAAGTTCTAAATCATTTCCCTTAATAACCATAAATCCCATAGTAGTCTCTAATATAAAATGTAACTTATCAAATGTCTCTATCTTTTTAACACCTGTTATTACTAATGTCTTTCTCTCAAGTAAACTAACACTATGATTATAATTATTTATAGTAGTATTATCCTTATCCATATTTTCCTCCCAATAAAATATATGATAATAATAATAAATTTATGAAAGAAAAAAAGATGTATAAAACATCTTATTCTTCTACAGGTTCATCTTCTGCTTTTTCATAAGCATCTAAAATAGCTTCTTCAAACATAGCACGAACTTCAGGATTAATTGGATGAGCTATATCACGGTATCCACCAGTAGCAGTCTTTCGGCTAGGCATTGCTATGAATAGACCGTTGTCTCCTTCAATAATACGAATATCATGTACTGCAAAACTGTCATCTAATAATACAGATGCAATTCCCTTCATACGAGAACCTTCCTTATCAATTTTACGTACATTAACAGATGTAATCTTCATATGATTTTCCTCCCTCTTAAAGCGTAACCACTTTATAAGTTAATTTTATAATAATATTTACCAAATTGCAATATATTTATTTTCGACAAAAAGTACGTAAATATAAATAACTAATTAAGTATTTCTAAATTATTAATAAGTAAATCACTATAACAAAAAGATAGAGTTTTTCCATCATCCGTAATAATAGTAAAAATAGCTGGATATGCTTTATCTATATAACCATGAAAATATTCATTTTGATTTCTCGGTCCCTTATAAAAGAAATTATTAGAAACTCCTAAATTCTTAAATACTATCCTCTTCGCCATATCAAGATTCATCTAGGATACCCCACATACATAGTACCATTAGTAATAATTCCTCCAATTCCATCACTACCATACTTAGTTTTCTTAATCATGTTTATTAAATCTATACTTTGATTTTTATCAGATAAAGCTATACTAGATGCAATAATTGCAGGATCTAACGCATGAATATTAATCCTTTTTGGACTAGATGCAAAATTAGCTCCCGCTTGAATTAATTTTTCATAATTAGACTGACAAGCCCCAGCGATTATAATTAATTTATCTTGATTCTTTTCAAATTTACGTGCTTCTTTAATCGCTGATATAAAATTAGATGAATTTTCATAATCATCTTTTTTTGAAAAATATGCATCATGTCCAGTAATAACTACAATATCAGGTCTATACTCCTTAATTAATCCAAGTATTTTTGAAGGAACAGTCCTCTCAGACAACATAATTCCATTCGCTTTAATTCCCATATTCTTATAAAACCTCATACATCTATTTAAATAATCATTATCTCCATCTATGTGTAAAACCTTCCCCGGAATATAAAAATAATTATCCCTATCCATATTTATAAGTGAAACATTTCTTTTTATAATAGAATCATCATCAGACTTAATATCATGAACAAAGACCAAATCATTCACATCAGAATCAGCATAAAGTCTCAAATCAACACCTTTTAAGAACACAACATTTCCACTTATATCAATAATTTTAAACACAATATCATTATTATGTGATATACGGCTAACTAAATCTCCTATTTTAAATTCCAATTAATCATCTCCCATAAATTTATATGCTAAAAATAAAAAATTAGAATAAAAAAATTAGTTATATTTCAAACTAATTAAAATTAAAAATACTATATTAATTCATTTGCTAAATCTACAAAAACATCAAGTTGTAAATTCTCAGCTCTAACACTTAAGTCATATCCATATTTACTTAAAACATTTGAAACAGTATCTAAATCATAACTTCTCAAATTATTCTTAATAGTCTTTCTCTTAAATTGAAAACTATCCCTAACAACTTTTTGAAAAAAAGTAAAATCTTTCAAATACTTCTTATCCTTCTTTTCAGTAAAAGAAACTATTACACTATCAACATTTGGAACAGGAACAAACTGATTCCTTGAAACTAAGAATTCCTTCTTAACATCAAAAAAATAATTTAAAAGTACAGTAATTGACCCATACTCTTTACTGCCAGGCTTAGTAGAAAATCTATCTCCTACTTCTTTTTGTACCATCATCACAATCTTTGAAAAAGAAAGATTTGAATCTATTAACTTCATAAGTATTGGTGTTGTAATATAATATGGAACATTACTAACAAAAAATAATTTATCATAAGAATAATTCTTAACATCATTAACTAAATCAGCATCTAAAAAATCTTTAAATAACACATCTACATTACTACAACCATCAAGTCTTTTTGACAATTCATCTTTTAAATCCTCATCAATCTCATATGCCAAGACATTACCAGCTCTTTTAGAAAGTTCTCTTGTCATAATAGCTCCACCTGGGCCAACCTCAATAACTAAATCACGAGCCCCAACTCCACTTACATCAACAATTCTTTCCACAACACTTATATTCTTTAAAAAATTTTGTCCATACTTTCTCTTAAATTTAACATCATATTTTTCCATAAAATCACCAACTGAAACTATTATAAAATATAAACAAAAAAAAGAAAAGCACTTTACTCACTAAGTGCCTTTCTCTTATCAACGACAACCTTTGTAATTTTAAAAGCATCATAACCTATAATCATTAAAATAGGTATAAGTAAACATATAAAGAAGTTAGATGGTTTTGAGAAGAAAGTATGAAGATATCCAATCTTAGGAATAATAAATAAAACTCTTCCATAGATTTGATCAGTCTTAACACCTGCATAATCAGCAACTAAATTATTGTCTCCTTTTGTAGTATAAATAGAACTCGTATCACTTGAACTTTGCTTATTAACTATTCTATGAGTAACAGTAAGTCCCTTATAATTAATATCAGAAGAAGAAAAACTAATAATATCACCAATCTTATAATTATCATGATCCACTCTCTTAACAATAATCGCATCATTAATATTAATTGTTGGGACCATACTCTGAGAAACAATTACATAACTATTAAATAAAGGCCTATTAGACTTACCACTACTTAAATTAATAATTAAATCTCCAAAATAAACAGTTACCAACAAAGCTAAAAGACCAACAAAACAAAATACAGAAAGCAAAAAAGCTCTACCTATAAAATAAGATAAGTATTGAAACTTACTTAAATTTTCGCATTTCACTTTCTTCATATTATCGCTCCAATTCTAGAATCATTATAATACTACTACTAAAAAAAAACTATATTTACAAAAAAAAAGAAGTAAACTTGACATCAACTTCTATTTAGCTTTACCAACAATATTTACTTCCACAGAATAACTACCACTAGTAACTAAACTAGTATCAGCAAGCCACATTCTAAGTCTATACTTATCACTACCAGATTCGTTCTTTGAAGTCTTAACAAGAATCATACTATCTTGACTTGTACCCAAAGAACTATCATCATCTAATCCAACAAACTTCTTAGGACCAAATACACCAGTATAAACACCTTTCTCCATCTTCTCTAAATAAACCTTTATATCATTATCTGGAATAGTACAATTAGAACTAACCTTACTAATAGATAATTCATAGTCAACAGATTTAGCATTATCCAAATCAACATCAACAGAAAAATCAAAATAACTTCCATCAATATTATTAGCCATACCAACTATATCCGATGTAGGAATAACATTAGAAATAGTTAACCCATCTGTATTACCAGAATAATTCAAGACAAGATTCCCACCATTCTTCTCTTCCTTAACTACTTTATCTGGTTCATTAGAAGAAATCACAAAACCAGTAGCTAAGAAAACAATAAGAATACAACATACAACAATTACAACAATCCAAAACTTTTTAGATAACTTATTATCTAAAGTACCACTACTACTCATAACTCCTCCTAAATACTTCTTACATAAATATCAAATGAAAAACATTCTTTATCTCTATTAACAGAATATAAATCAGACACCCATACTCTAAGTCTAAATTTACTAATACTATTTTTATTAATTGAACCAGTATATAAAAGTTTACTATCAGGTTTATCATTTAAACTACTAATAGATGAATAAGTTGGTAACTTATTATTTTCAAATCCACTTAAAGGATTATTACCAGTATCAGTCAAATATAATTTTATAAAATCCTCATCAATCATATTTTCACAACTATTTTTTACCTTTAAATATATTTGATAATTAATTTTTTTATCATAATTATTCTCAATGCTAAATTCCTTAAATCCTTGTATACTTTTTGTTGAACTAACTCCATCTAATTCTTTTCCAATTTTATCAGTAACAGGCAAAGTATTTTCTAAATAAACATTACGGTTATCAGAAAACTTAACACCTAAATTATAAGTTTTATTTTCGGTATTTTTATACTTATTAAATAAAAAACCAAATCCCATAAAAACAGCAAATAAACATACAATAACGATAATCGCTAAAGTAAGCTGTCTAACATCTTTCTTCACCATATCAACACCAACCTATTATTGACTAAAGAATAACATAAAAACTACTTCAAGTCAAACAAGCTATATGTATTATTAAGCGTCTTTTTAGACACTTCTTCAACACTAACATTTAATATTTCAGAGATCTTAGAAGCAATTAAAGGAATATACTTTGAACTATTCTTTTTTCCTCTATATGGAACAGGAGTTAGATAAGGACTATCAGTTTCAAGTAAAATATTATCAAGTCCCACATGTTCAACAACTTTATAAAGATTACTATGTTTAAAAGTCAAAACCCCGCCTATTCCTAATTTATAACCCATAGATATATAAATATCAGCAGTTTCAACACTTCCACTAAAACAATGTATATCCCCAATAACATTAGGAAACTCTTTCAAAATATTAATTGTATCAAGAGTAGCATCTCTACTATGAATAACAACAGGTAACTTATATTTTTGAGCTAAATTCATTTGATTTCTAAACAACTTCTTTTGTAATTCCATATCATCTTTACCATAATGATAGTCAAGTCCAATCTCACCAATTCCAACAACCTTATCATTTTTAGAAATCATCTCTTCAAGTAATTTTAAATCATCATTAGAAGTAATAGACGCCTCACTCGGATGATACCCAATAGTAACATAAACATCTGAATACTTTTTAGATAAATCAACAGACTCTATAATACTTTCCCTTGTACATCCGGAAATAATAATTTTTTCAATCAATGCCTCTCTATTTTCCTTAATAACTAAATCAATATCATCATAATCTTCGCTCGATAAATGACAATGTGTATCTATAAACATAAATATCCTCCTAACACTACCTTTATTATACCAAATAAAAACCTATATAACACAATATATAGGTTTTATAACTACTTAGTAGTATCAATTCTCATAAATAATGGACTAGCTTCTCCTAAATCATAACTATTATCAGTTAAATATTCAAAATCCTTCTTAGTATTATTCAACTGTTTAAAAATATTATCACTAGTTTCAGTTAAGAATGGATTTAATAATACAGCACTAACCCTAATAGCCTCTAATAAATTATAAAGAACAGTCTCTAATCTATCTTTTGATGCTTCATCCTTAGCTAATGTCCAAGGAGTAGTAACATCAATATATTTATTACTTGCTCTCAACAAATTAAAAATCTCAGTTAAAGAATCAGAAACCTGTAAATTGTCCATCTTCTTACAAACATTATCATATAAAGAATTAATATTATTAATAAATTCTTCATCTACACTATCATGAACATTCTTATTAGTAACTTTACCATCAAAATACTTCTTACCCATTGATATTGTTCTTTGTACCAAATTACCTAAGATATTTGCAAGATCACCATTTATTCTTTCAACAAGTAACTCTTTTGTAAATAATCCATCACTCGCAAAAGGTATTTCATGTAAGAAATAATATCTAACTGCATCTACACCATACTCATTAACTAAATCATCAGCGTAAATAACATTACCCTTAGACTTACTCATCTTACCATCACCAACAATTAACCAAGGATGACCAAATACTTTCTTTGGTAAAGGTAAATCCAGACTCATCAAGAAACAAGGCCAATAAATTGTATGGAATCTAATAATATCTTTTCCAATAATATGAATATCTGCAGGCCATAATTTTTTAAATTGATCTGTTTGACTATCAATATCATATCCAATATTAGTAATATAATTTGTTAAAGCATCAAGCCAAACATAAACAACATGCTTTGGATCAAAATCAACTGGTATTCCCCAACTAAATGATGTACGTGAAACACATAAATCTTGTAATCCAGGCTTTATAAAATTATTAATCATTTCATTTTTTCTCGCAACTGGTTGAATAAAATCAGGATGTTCATTTATATATTTTTCAAGTTGATCTTGATATTTACTCAATCTAAAGAAATATGCTTCTTCACACTTTTCTTCAACATCTCTTCCACAATCTGGACATTTACCATCAACTAATTGACTCTCAGTCCAAAAAGACTCACAAGGAGTACAATAAAGTCCACTATATTCTCCCTTATAAATATCTCCTTTATCATACATATATTTAAAAATATGTTGAACAACCCTCTCATGATTTTCATCTGTAGTTCTTACAAATTTATCATAACTAGTATTCATAATATCCCAAATATCTTTAATCTGACTAGATACATCATCAACAAATTCCTTAGGACTAACCCCAGCATCTCTAGCCTTAATCTCTATCTTCTCACCATGTTCATCAGTACCAGTTTGAAAATAAACATCATACCCTTGTAATCTTTTAAATCTAGCAATCGCATCAGAAAGTACTATCTCATAAGTATTACCAATATGAGGTTTACCAGAAGTATATGCAATCGCAGTACTTAAATAAAACTTTTCTTTCATATTCATCCCTCCAAAAAAAAATATTATAAACATAAGGACGATTATCTCGCGGTACCACCTTAATTTATAATATTTAAATTATACACTCAAATAGTTAACGCCTATCTACGTCTATACTTACATATCAATATAGAAGTTCAGAAGCCATACTCTATAAATCATTTATACTCATTTCCACCAACAGAGTTCTCTATAATAAAATTATATCTACAAAGCTCTTCATCAAAACATTTAAATATGTTCATAATATAACACAACAGCTAAAAATATGCAAACTATTTATCTAAATCATTTAATAATCTAGAATTATTTAAAGTAAACAAATATCTCTCAGCCTGTTCCTTTGCACCATTAATAAGCGTAGTATCTTTAACTAAAATTTTAATATCAATATTTTCAAGTAATTGATTTTTATAACTTCCCTTAATCCACTTAGTAATATCATTAGTAATCTTTAATTTCTTCTCATCTTCAACACCATCTAAAAATACAGAATCTATTTTCTTTAAAATAACCTTTTCAAATCCATCAGATAATTGATTTTTAATAATTTTTTTAATTTCTTTATTTATATTATTAAAATCTTTTTTATTTATCTTAATAACTTCAGTATTTTTAGAAAACTCAATCTTTTCTACTTTATCTGACAATTCACTAACCCTAATATTTTTAATTTCTACACAGCACTTCATAACGTATCTACGATAACTATCTAATATCTTCTTTAATTCTTCAGTATTTAAAACAATCTTATTCTTCTTTGCTAAATCCAAAAACTTTGTTCTAATTAAATCCATTGAATCAAGAGGAGGTGTTTTTAATAATGACTTAATATCTTCATCTACAAGTACATTAGTATTGTTCTTTATATTTTCAAGAATAGCCATCTTATAATTATTTATATGTTGTAATATTATTTCTTCATGTTCAGTTTCACTCATTTTTACCCTCCTAGTATTCTAAATTTAACAAGTAAAAAACTATTAGTCAAGAACTTTACCAAATTTATCATAAATTTTACTCAAATACTCAACTAAATAATAAATAGGATGCTTATCAAGTTTAATAGTATCTAAAATAATAATTAAATTAGACCCTCTACTAATAAATCTAAACATATGAGATACAGAAATAGCATCCATAAATAACTCCTCAGTATCAAGATGAGTTACCACTTCACCTGGAAAAGTCATTTCAATAGAATTTCTACTCTCTCTAACATGTGCAATATGCAACTTATCAACAAGCTTTTCAAACCATTCAGTATACATATAAATGATAATATCTTCATTTAATTTACCAAATCTATCCTCAAGTTCACTTTTTATAGTATCAAAACTATTTTTATCAGTAATTGTATTAATAAGTTTATGTATCTCTATCTTTAAATCATCATCTGAAACATAATCATCAGATATATGAGTAGAAATATTAATTAAAGTCTTCTTATCTTCCTGTTCATCAGTTGAAGAAACATTTCTAGTATTACGCCTATTAACTTCATCATTTAACATTTTTAAATATAAATCAACACCCACACTATCGATAAATCCAGCTTGTTCACTACCAAGAATATCTCCAGCACCTCTAATAGATAAATCCCTAGTCGCAATAGAAAAACCACTACCAAGCTCAGTAAACTCTTTAATTACATTAAGTCTTTTAACAGCCATCTCAGTAAGAGACTTAAATGGTTGATACATCAAATATGCATAAGCAAACTTATCAGTCCTACCAACACGTCCTCTAATCTGATATAACTGACTAAGTCCAAACCTATCAGCATCAATAATAATCAAAGTATTAACATTAGGTATATCAATACCAGTCTCAATTATAGTTGTACAAATTAAAATATCAAACTCATAATTCACAAAATCCATTATAGTATTTTCAAGAGTATTCTTATTCATCTGCCCATGAGCAATACCAATTCTTGCATCCGGTATTAAATTCTTAATTCTTAACGAAAACTCGTCAATTGATTGTACCTTATTATATAAAATAAATACCTGCCCATTACGAGATAATTCTTTATAAATAGCGTCCTTAAGTATTTGCTTATTCTCTTCAACTACATAAGTCTGTACAGGATATCTGTTAACAGGAGGAGTCTCAATTAAACTTAAACTTCTAATTCCTACTAAACTCATTTGTAAAGTCCTAGGAATAGGAGTAGCAGTTAATGTCAAAACATCAACATTAGTCTTATATTGTTTAATTTTTTCTTTATGAGCAACTCCAAATCTTTGTTCCTCATCAATTACAAGTAATCCCAAGTCCTTAAGATGAATATCATCACTTAATAATCTATGTGTACCAAAAACAATATCAATAGTACCATCTTTTAAACCATTTAATATTCTCTTCTCCTCACTACTAGAAGTAAATCTATTAAGAAGTCCAATATTTACAGGAAAATTTTTAAATCTAACCTTGGCATTCTCATAATGTTGATTAGATAAAATTGTAGTAGGACATAAAAATAGTACTTGCTTAGAATCAAGAATAGCCTTAAAAGCCGCAACAAATGCAACTTCTGTCTTACCAAAACCAACATCACCACAAAGTAATCTATCCATAGGAACAGGCTTTTCCATATCTTCCTTAATTTGTTCAATTGCCCTTGTCTGATCAGCTGTTAACTCATATGGAAAATCTTTCTCAAAATCACGTGACAAATCACAATCTTTAGAAAAAGCAAATCCTTTTCTTGATTCTCTCTCTGCATATAACTTTAATAATTTATCAGCCATATCAGTAACTTTAGCCTGAACTCTACGTTTAGTCTTAATCCACTCAGTTCCACCAAGCTTATTAACTCTAGGAGAAACACCTTCTCTACCAGAATACTTACTAATTAGAGATATCTTCTCAACAGGAATATAAATCTTATCAGTACCAGCATATAATATTTCTAAATAATCCTTAAGATTATTATTAGAAGAAAGAGTAACAATACCATTATAAACACCAATACCATGGACATTATGTACAACATAATCCCCTATTTCTAATTTATTAATATCCTTAATTGCAGAAGAATACTTAAATTTAGTATTATATTTCTTAGTATTAGAATGAATATTAAATAACTCTTTACTCGTTAAAACAACAATATCATTATAAATAAAACCTTCATTAAGTTCTCCATCAACTATATTTACTATATTAGGTTTAATAGATGAAAAATCACTCTCAATAAGTTTCATATTTAAATGTTTAAGAACACTTCTAATCTGATATTTCTTTAATACAATGATAACAGTCTTATTAGAAGAAATAGAATTATTAATATAATTATTGATTAAATCACCATTCTCATTAAAACTATTAATAGTCCTAACACCAAAATTGGTAATCGTAGATACATAATCACCATAAGTTAAATTATTAAGTGAAAAATAATAAACAGGAAAATCAACATGAATCTTATTAAAATCCATCATATAATCCAAATCAAATTCAATATCCTTACTATTTCTATATTCAGTTACTTCATCCATTATATTTCTGTAACTTACCTTTAACTGCTCATAATCTTTAAAGATAGTAATAGCACCATCCAAATAATCAGATATAGAACAAACCTCTGCATACTTTTGTAAATACTTTTGTTTTCCAAATTCTTCATCAATTACTTCACCATTAACTATAAACTCAAAATTAGGCTTGATAGATATAAATTCAATAGAAGAAATAGATTTCTGATCTTCTGGATTAAAATATCTTATTGACTCAATCTCATCATCAAAAAATTCAATTCTAATAGGATTATCCTCATCAATTGGAAAAACATCAATAACAAACCCTCTGACACCAAATTCACCAGTCTTATTAACCAATGTATCACGAGTATAACCAATAGATATAAGTTTAGAGACTAATAAACTAGGTTCAATCACTTTTCCTACTTTTAAGTCAATTATACTATCTAAATAATCACATTTTTTAGGTAAAAATCTTAAATAGCCCATTAAATTTGTTACTACAATACATTTTTTACCACTATTTATTTTATTTATACATTCAAGTCTACTAATCATTAAATCTGGAGAAATAGCCAAAGCCTCACTAGTAAGAAAATCATCCATAGGAAATAAATAAACTAAATCAGTATAATTACTAAGAGAACTATATAACTTATTAGCTTCAAATAAACTATCCACAACAACAAGAATATTCTTATCTTCTCTATTAAGCTTATTTAATAATACACAAAAAAACTCATCGGTAACATTACATATACCCATGTCTTTTTTTAAATCAAACTTAATGACATCATCAAAAAAATTCATTAAATCACCTATTCTTACGATTATATTTACTCATTAAATCATTAAAAGGTATCTTAAGATAATCATCAATTACTAAATATAAAGTTTTAAATAACTCATCAAAGGTATTTAATTCTTCATTAGAAAATTTCCCAAGTACATAATCTTTAGTATCAATATTACTATTCTTAGATATTCCTATTTTTAATCTTTTATATTCCTGAGAACCTATCTTTTTCTCAATATCACGTAAACCATTATGTCCACCACAAGATCCGTTAGGTTTCAATTTAAAATTTCCTACCTTCAAATCAAGGTCATCATTAATAACTAAAATATCATCAACACTTATTTTAAAATAATCCATAACTTTTCTAACAGAATCACCAGACAAATTCATATAAGTCTGAGGTTTTAAAAATATAGTTTTTTCACCATTAATATTTGCCTCAAAATAAAGTCCATCAAACTTATTTGACCAATTAACATTAATATTTTTATACTCAACATACTTATCAATAAACATAAATCCTACATTATGTCTTGTATTAATATATTCTTTACCAGGATTTCCAAGTCCAATTATTAATTTCATATAAATCACTTCCTATTATGATATTCAGAATAAACTATTGACTTTGCAATATCACGTTCACGAGCTACCATTTTTATAGCCTCTTTTTCACTTACACCATCATCAACATATAATTTAACATGCGTAAAAATATCTAAATCGCTAAAATCATGAACATTCTTATTTCCTTCAACAATTAAAACAAATTCACCCTTCATAGAATCAACTTTATCTAATAAATTACTAATTTTGTCACGAGATATTTCTTCATGTATCTTTGATAATTCACGACAAATCGCAATATTTCTATCACCAAAGACTGATAATATATTTTCAAGAGTTTTTCTTAATCTATGAACAGATTCATAAAAAATAATTGTATATGGTAAATTTTTAAGTACTTTTAACTCACTAATTTGCTTAGAACTTTTAGAATTTAAAAAACCATAGAACAAAAATGGAGAAGGTTCAATACCAGAAGAAGATAAAGCCGGAACAAAAGCAGTTGCTCCAGGTAAACTTATAACGTTATATCCAGCATTAATAACACCACGCGCAACAACATATCCAGGATCACTAATAACAGGAGATCCTTGATCAGTAACAAGTCCCAGATTATAACCAGCCTGTAACTTAGAAACAACATAATCTATCATTTTACTTTCATTATACTCATGACAACTTACTAACTTTTTATTAATATCATATTGCTTCAATAAAATACCTGTATCTCTAGTATCTTCACAAAGAATTTCATCAACACTTTTTAAAGTATTTAAACTCCTAATAGTTATATCCTCTAAATTACCAATAGGTGTTGGAATTAAATAAAGACTCGCACTATCATCATAACTATTCTGTACCATTATTTACTACCTCCTGTAATTTTTTATATTCATCAGTCATACTACCATCGATATTATACATAATTAAAGGTTTGTCTATCTTTAAACCGACATGTCCACATTTTTGACCTTCAATTAAAACTAAAGTAGATGAAGATAAAACATTATTATAAACAAACTTAATTTTCTTTGGTTCTATTCCATACTTTCTAAAACACTCAATGATTTCTATTAATCTATCACTTCTATGTACCATAGAAAAAGTACCATTATCTTTTAAAACCTTTTTTGCACAATCAAGTAATTCATCTAAATTAAGAAGAATTTCATGCCTAGCAATCTTCTTTTCATAAGAAATATTCTTTGTGCTTTCAAGATTATTCTTAAAATATGGAGGATTACATAAAACCAAATCATAAACATTTAAATTATTCTTTGAAAAATCTTTAATATCAGAACAAATAATGTTTATCCTATCATCAAGATTATTTAAAGTAACACTTCTTTTAGCTAAATCACATAACTTTTCTTGTATTTCAACACCAACTAGATTACTAGAAGAACGTTTACTTAAAATAATAGGAACGACACCATTACCTGTACAAAAATCAACAATCTTTTTATCTCTTAATCTAATAGTCGAATAATTAGCAAGAATAATACTATCAAGAGAAAAAGAAAAATATAAATCACTTTGATATATTTTTAAATTTTTATATCCCAAAATATCATTAATCATTTCCATTATTTTTACTATCTCCCATA
Organism: bacterium; assembly: GCA_963661295.1. Lineage (GTDB taxonomy): Bacteria > Bacillota_I > Bacilli_A > RF39 > UBA660 > UBA3789. The sequence goes on along the minus strand of CAVLBI010000122.1, from coordinate 920 downwards.
ACTTTAACAATACCTTTTTCACCTAGATCAACAGAAAAACAATTATTAAAAAGATCAACTGATACAACTTTTCCCATACCATGAGGTGTTTCTGCATTATATCCAACTTTAGGTAAATTCTTTTTTAACTCAGTATATGTATCATTTTCATAACCCAAACAGCATAAAAGTCTTCCACAAATACCATTTATTTTAGAAGGATTTAAAGCAAGATTTTGATTTTTTGCCATATTAATTGAAACACTATTAAAATCAGTCAAAAAAGAATTACAACATAACATTAATCCACAAGGTCCAATTCCACCTATTTTCTTTGATTTATCACGAACACCAATTTGTCTAAGTTCAATTCTAGTTTTATATTTTTGAGCTAATTTTTTAGCCAATTCTCTAAAATCAACTCTATTATCAGCTAAAAAAGAAAGCATAAGCTGAGTCCCATCAAAATTCAAATAAGAATCAATAAAATTCATATCAAGTCCTAACTCATTTGATATTTTTTTTGCATCACTCAATGCTTTCTCTGAAATAGTTAAATTTTTCTTTAAAATATCAAAATCAGTTTCTTCACACAACCTAATTACTTTATTTAAAGGCAAAACTAAATTACTCTCATTCTCCAAATAATTTGCTTTGATAACTCTCCCAGAAAACAATCCATTATCAGTTCCAAAAATAACCTTATCATTTAAATTTAAATTAAGAGAATTAGGTGATAAATAATAAATATTTTTAGTCTCATCAATAGATACAATAACAACATCAACCATAACTCTAACCTCCAATCAACTTAGAAAACAAAGAATCAAGCCACAACTTATAATTAACATTATAAGCAAGTTTAGGTATATATTCCTCAATAATAGAAATAATGTGAATCAAATCATCCAAAGACTTATTCTTAAATAAATATTTAATAT
>CAVLBI010000121.1:0-2041 GCA_963661295.1 bacterium | reverse complement strand
GATATAATATTTTGCAGGTGATAGGTATCTATGAAACTTTTATTGAACACACAGATTGAAAAGTTGAATGAAATGATAAGAAATCATTATTTTTTATAAAAATGTGATTTCTTGATGAAAATAGTTTGCAAAAGTGTGATAAAAGTGTCTGAAAGGTCTGCAAAAGTGTGATGCCGTGTATTTGAGGTGATTTCTTTATGAATAGATTTATAATGAAACTATTAATTGATTGGAAAAACGATATGTATAGAAAGCCTCTTATTTTGAATGGTGCAAGACGGGTAGGTAAAACATATATTTTAAAAGAATTCGGTGAGTCTAATTATGAAAATGTTGCTTATTTCAATTTTGATCATAATGATGGATTGAAAGAGTTGTTTTCTAATACAAAGAATCCTATTCGTATAGTTGAACAATTATCTATTGGAAATGGTAAAAGGATTTCTCCAAAAACAACATTAATTATTTTTGATGAAATTCAAGAGTGTCCTAATGCTTTAAATTCATTGAAATATTTTTGTGAGGAAGCAAATGAGTATCATGTGGTATGTGCTAGTTCAATATCTAGAAGAAAATTTTCAAAAACATCTTTTCCAGTAGGTAAGGTGAAATTTTTAAATTTATATCCGATGTCTTTTAGTGAATTTTTAATTGCTGATGGTTCTGAAAACTTAGTTGAATATATGAAAGGTATTTCTAAGATTGAAGAAATTCCTGCAATTTTTGAGTCTCAATTAATTGAAAAATTAAAGATATATTATATTGTTGGTGGTATGCCAGAAGTAGTTTATAGTTGGATTAATGAGAAAGATATTGAAAAAGTAAATAAAATACAGGACAACATTTTATTATCTTATGAGGAAGATTTTTCTAAACATATAGATGCAACTGAAGCAAATAAAGTGTCATTAATTTGGAATGGAATTCCATCACAATTAGCTAGAGAAAATAAGAAGTTTGTATATCAAGTTGTTAAAGATGGGGCAAGAGCTAGGAAATATGAGTCTGCACTTAATTGGTTAAAGGATGCATACTTGATTTGCAAATGTTATTCTGTTAATAAGTGTGCATTTCCTTTAAAAGCATATACTGATTTATCTTCTTTTAAAATATATATGAATGATGTTGGGTTGCTTAGAAAAATGGCAAATTTAGATAGTAGTATAATTTTAGATGGTAATAAATTATTTGAAGAATTTAAAGGTACTTTTACTGAAAACTATGTTGCTAATACTTTGAATTATTTATTTGATTCTGCTTCTTATTATTATACTTTTGATAGAAATGAAATTGACTTTGTTTTACAAATAAAAAATGAAATAATTCCAATAGAAGTTAAGTCTGATAAAAGCACTAATAATAGTAGCTTAACAAAATATAATCAGAAGAATACAAATGATTATTCTTATAGATTTTCTTTAAATAATTTAACTAAAAATGAAAAGATAATTAATGTTCCATTATACTTTGTTGAGTATATAAATAACATTAATCATGAATAAACCATTTTCTATTAAGATAATAAGTAATAATTTTCTTGCAATATTCTAAAAATGTGAGATAATATAGCCAATTGGAGGTTGTAGTATGAAATATAATGAATTGGGTGCTTGTATATCAGAAGCTATTTTAAGTGATTTTAATAAGAAAATTAAATATGATTTAAGTCTTGAAGAATGTTTGAAAAATTATACTAAAGATGAATTAATGATATTTTATTCTGTTCATCTTATTTATAATAATGAATTATCTAAATTAGTATCTTTTAGAGACCATAATGGAAAAAAGAAAGAAAATGTTGTATCTGAAGTTGCTTCTAATATACGTGATATTATGTATAGTTATTTAAGTATAATGAAGACATCTATTTTAAATGAATATAAGAAATATTTTAAAGATAGTAATAGAGTATCTTTATCTTTTGAAACTGATAAGATTAGGATGCTTGCTGTTGCAGAAATAAATTCTTTATTCTTTATTGATTGTTATTATGATAAGAAAAATAATAAACTAGATCTTTATATGCCAGAATGTTTTTATG
>CAVLBI010000120.1:0-23554 GCA_963661295.1 bacterium | reverse complement strand
AGGTATTATTACTAAATTATTAGGTGTTTTATACGTTATTCCCTTTCATTCTATTATTGGTGAAGAAGGAGGAGCTTTATATGGATATGCCTATACTATTTATTTGTTTTTTATGTCTATTTCAACTGCAGGTATTCCGTTAGCTATAAGTAATGTTGTTTCGGAATATCAAACTTTAGGATATACAAATGTAAAAAAACGTGTATTTGCTTTAGGAAAGAGGATTTCTTTAATTCTTAGTATTATATGTTTTTTAATTATTGTATTGTGTGCTCCATTAATTGCATCTTTAATAATAGGAGGTGTAAATGGAGGTAATAGTATATCTGATATTACTTTTGTAATTAGAGTTATTGGATGTGCTATTTTGATAGTACCGGTTTTAAGTGTATATAGAGGATATTTTGAAGGACATAGATTTATGGATACTGTTTCTATTTCTCAAGTTTTAGAACAACTATTTAGAGTAATGATTATTATATTTGGAAGTTTAATAGCAGTTAAAGTATTTAAGCTAGATTTAAAAAGTACAGTTGGAATAGCTCTTTTTGGAGCAACAATAGGTGCTTTTATTTCATACATATATTTAGTTAGTAAAATTAATAAGAATAAGAAAAAATTTAATGAAAAGATTAGAAATGTAAATGAGCCTATCGTTACTGATAAAGCAATAGTTAGAAAAATTATTACTTATGCGGTACCATTTATAATGATTGATTTATTTAAATCTCTTTATAATTACATAGATATGTTTGAAGTTGTTAGGGGACTTAGTAATGTTGGTTTTAGTACGGTTGATGCTGAGTCAGTTTATTCTATGCTTTCTACTTGGGGTAATAAATTTAATATGATAATACTTGCGATTTCTTCTGCTATTGTGATTAATTTAATTCCTAATTTAACTTCTAATATTATTAAGAAAGATTTTAAAGGAGCTAATAGTAAGATTTTACAAGCTTTAAATATTATTTTATTTTTAGCTATTCCTATTACTTTTGGAATTAGTTTTTTATCTAAACCTATATGGATGCTTTTTTATGGAGAGAGTGTATATGGACATGATGTTTTAAGTTATTATATTTTTGTAGGACTTTTTATTGCTTTGGCGACTAGTATGGTTACAGCTCTACAATGTTATAAGAATTATAAGTGGATATTTATTAGTTTATTTGGAGGTGTGCTTTTAAAACTACTTTTAAATATAAATTTACTTTTAGCTTTTAATAAGATGGGGTTACCTCCATATTATGGTATTATTAGTGCGACTATTTTAGGATATTTATTTACATTTATTATTTGTATGACTGTTTTTCATGTTAAATATGGGGTTAATTATGAGGAGACAATTAAGAATTTTATTGATATATTATGTGGCTCTATATTAATGATATTTGTTTTATATATAATTAAATTAATAGTTCCTATATATTCTGATAGTAGATTAATTAATTTATTTATTATTTTATTATATAGTTTTATTGGTATGATTACTTATTTTATTTATGTTTACAAGATTAAGTTAATTGATAAGTTGTTTGGAAGTGTTATTTCTAAAAGATTAAAGGGACTAGTTAAAAGTAAATAAAATTATATATAAAAAAAGTAGCTTATTATTTTTTTAAGCTACTTTTTATGTGTTTAAGTTTATGATATAGGTTAAATGCTATATTATAGGTGTTATACCAGAATCTTGATATGATTAAATCATATTCTCCAATTAATTCTACAACGTGTCCACCAAAACTTTTTTTGAATAAATATAATCCATATAAAGGATTTTCTTTTCTAAAGTCACCAGTTATTCCATAAAAGTTATATCTATTATAGTTTCCTTCTACAGCCATTTTTACTCCTTCAAAGTGTATTGTATATGCTGATTGGAATTGCATTAATTTAGCATGGCTTCCTCCATGAAGCGATAATACTTCATTTCCATATATTAGGAATAGTATTCCTCCAAGAATTTCTTTATCGCCGTATTCTTCTTTTAATTCTTTAATTTTTTCTACTTGCTTTTCTAGTCTTTTAATTGTTTCTTCATCTTGTTTATTACTTGAATTATATTTTTTTTCATTCATTTTAAGAATGCCTTTTTCTTTTTTATAAATTCTATCTTTTAATGCTTTTTCTGCTTCTTCTTTTTCTTCAATTGTATTTTTTTCATAAATATTAAAGTCTATTTCAGCAATTAATATTTTTAATATTCCACTATCATGTAGGTTATCCCACATTGCTTCATAGTAAGAAAGTGGTCTATCGACAAATTCCCTTCTATCACTTGTATGTTTCATTATATCTTTGAATATTGGTAGTTCATCTCTTGTGATTTCTCTTGTAGTGATTCCACATCTTTCATTTTTTCTTAATATTTGGCGAGTTTTTGATTCCATGTCTTTCATGACATCTTCTAATGTTCTATTTTTTGTTTCTATTACGTGCATCCATCTTGGTTGTAGTGTATCTTGCATTAAGTTAAAACCAAAGAATTTGTATCCTAGGCTTTTTAAGTTTTCAACTGCTTGTTTATTATTATATCCATCCTCAACAACATTTCCTTCATTATCATGTTCTTGATATTCTACAAATGGATCTATTTTTACAAAAATTCCTTTTTCTTTTTTTATGTATTTTTTTAATTCGTTTGTGAATGTTTCTAATAATCTTTTATCGTTATAATCAATTAAAAAACCACGCGGTGAATAAAACATTTTCTTTTTTATTATGGGTAATGTTTTTGACAGAATCATTGCACCCGCAACAATTTCTTTTTCGTCATTTTCAAGTCCAACATAATGCGCTTCCCAATTATTTACTTTTTTTAGGTTTGCCCATTCTTCTGTTTGATGAAAAGTTATTTGAGGATGTTTATCTGCAAAGTTTTTAAAGTCTTTTTTATTTAGTTTTATTAACTTCATTTTGTAACTCCTTCTTGCTTTTATTTCTTATTATTTTTCTGTAGATTGGAACTAATTTTGTAAATACAAAATACATAAGTGGGTTTGTAACATAATCCCATTCACCAATAAATTCAATGTAATCTCCACCAAATTTTTTCTTAAATTCATGTAATCCTAATCTTGGATTAGTTTTTGAAAGGTCTCCTATAGTTCCAAATTGGTCATAGATTTTGATTCCTTTTTCTTTACAGTATTTGATATGTTCATAATATGTATTATAGTTTACATATGTTTCACTTAGGTCATTATGATTTCCTGCGTATAAAACCCAAGCTTTATCGCCATATTCAATAATCATATGTGCACTTAATGTAATGTCATTTCCATATTCTTTTTTATATTCTTTATATTTTTCTATTTCTTTAGTAACATTTTGTTTTTGAGTTGTTAGTTCTTTTAATTTGTTTTTGGCACTTTTACTTAAATTGTCAATTGGTAAAATTGAAATTTGGTCATTAATTGTTTTTAAATTTTTTTCTAATGCTTTAATTGTTTTATTAAAATGTACTTTCCCTAAGAATAGAGTAGCTTTACTGTTTTCATTTCCATTAAATATTTCATATAGTGTTTCATAATAATCTTCATTGTATGAAATAAAATCTTTTCTACTTTCTGTTAGTGTCATTAAGTGATAGAATTTTTTTAAATCATCTTTTGTACCAATGGTTACTTCTGTATCTAGTTTTAATGACTTTGCAATTCGCTGTTTTGTTGTTTTTGAAAAATGTGCTTCAATATCTTCCAAGGATTGAGTTAAATCAATTCGGAATGTATATCTTGGTTGCATTGTTTCAAAGTTTTTAGTAAATCCTTGATGCTTAAAACCACATGATTTTAGTGTTTCAAATATTTCTTCATAATCTTTGTTTCTTACAGTTACGTCTTGATAGTTAGTTGATTGTTTTATTAAGTCTGGATCAATTTTTACAAAGATTGCCTTTTTGTTTTTTGCAAATTCAACAATTTTCTTAGTCATTGTTCTAACTAATTCTTTATTTTTATAATCAACAACAAATCCACGAGGAGCATAAAAATAACACATATTCATAGGAAGCTTTTTTTCAAGTAATAGTGTTGCGGCTACTATTTCATCATCATCTGTTGTAAGTCCTAGATAATATGGTGTTAAATTTTTCTTTACTTTAGCAAATTCTCCCCAAGACAATGATTGAAGAAAATGTGATTTTGTTTTATGATTTTTTACAAAGTTATCGAATTTTTCTTTTTCTATATTTTTAAGTTTTAACATAAAAATGCCTCACCTTCTATACAAATAGTATATCACGTAAGGCATTGGAAAACTACTAATTTTTATTAGACCATGTAAAAGTTATCATCTTTATCTAGATAATTATTTATTGTTTTGTTTGGCTCGGTTTTAGAAAGTTTAGATTCAATTCTTTTTAAGGTCTCATTTATTTTTATTAACTCTTCTAGTATATTTAAATTGTTATTTGGAATAAATGGATAGGAATAATTGTTCATAAAATCAACTTCTTTCGTATTATTTTATGTATTATTTTTATTAGTGTGATAAAATATTTGTAGGTGAAGTATATGAGATTAAGAAATGTAAAAAATAAAGAAGAAATTATGAATAATTCTAAGTATTTAGTTAAGAATTATTTTGATTATAAAGGAAAATGGAATGAACTATTTGGAAATGATAATCCAATTTATATAGAGATTGGAATGGGAAAAGGTAAATTTATTATTGAGAATGCTGTCATGTATCCTGATATAAACTTTATTGGTATTGAGAAATTTGATAGTGTTATTTGCAAGGGACTACAAAAGATACCGGACGGACTTAATAATCTTGTTATGATTAGGGCTGATGCCTTGGATATTGATAATATATTTGATAGGGAAATTGATAGGATTTATCTTAATTTTTCTGATCCTTGGCCTAAAAATAGACATCATTTGCGTAGACTTTCTAGTAAAGTGTTTTTAAGCAAATATGATAGTTTATTTAAGAATGATGCTTCTATTTTTATGAGGACTGATAATAGGGAGTTATTTCAGTATTCTTTAGTTAGTTTTAGTGAGAATGGGTATATTCTTAAAGATGTAAGTTTAGATTTACATAAGGATGATATGCCTTTAATTACTACTGAGTATGAGGATAAGTTTTCTAATTTGGATATGCCAATTTACTTTGTAGAGTGTTCTAAAGATATGTCTAAATCTCGTAAATAATTATAAAAAATTTTTACATTTATAAAAAAGATGTTATAATGTATTAAGAGTAGGTGAAATATGAAAAGAATAGTTGTTTTACTCTCTGCAATCATGTTATTAATGACAGGATGTAGTGTTACTAAATTAGATAATAATGATCTTGGAAAGAATATTAGGATTCTTTTATCTGAAAAATCTAGTTTGTATAATGTATTTTATGATGGCTATAAGTATTATTTACCTAAGGGTGTAGGTTTCGTTACTAAAGAAGATTATAATGCTGTATTAAAAGATAGTGTTGGAAATAAGTACTACTTATATGTTGATGCGATTGGTTATTATAATAAAATTGAAAATACTTATAAAGTAAATAATAAGTCACATTATTCTAAGAAGTTAGATTACAATAAAAAGACTGGTTATATTCAAATAGATGAGGTTAACTCTTCATATTATATTCAGTTTGTTTATAATTATGCTAAGTTGGAAGCTTTAGTTGATAAGAAGGATTTGGCTTCTACTGTTTCAAATATGTGCTATATTTTAAGATCTGTAAAATTTAATGATAAGATTCTTAACAGTTTAATTGGAGATAATGCTCTTGATTATAAGGAAGAAAATTATTCGTTATTTGATTCAAATTCTTCTAATGAGACATTCTTGGGTGTTGTTGAGAAGTATGAGACAGATGATTATAAGAAAGATTTAGAAGATGAAAAGATTGATTTAAATAATTAATGTGAAGAGGTGAACTCATGGGATTTGTTGATAAAATTAAGAATGCTCTTTTTGAAGTAGAGTATGTTGAGGTAGATGAGCCAGTTAAACCTGAGAAAAAAAAGAAATTTAAGCCTGAAAAAAAGGTAGAAAAAAGAGAAGAAGTAAAACCTATTGCTAAAAAGGTTGTATTACCTGGTAAGAAGGAAGCTAAGATAGAAGAACTTGAAGAAGAAGAATTAAAGGATGATAATTTTGAGGCTAGACCTAAAGATGAAACTGTTAAGGAGAGTCATTCTGAATTTAAGTTTATGGATGATAAAGACTTTAAGTCTGATGATTATGCTAGATCAGAAGCTGATAGTGAACCAGAAATAATTAGAAATATTGATGATACACCAAAGAGAGAGAATGATAAGCGTAGAACGAGAAATAATTATAGCAATAGAGATAGAGATAGAGATTCTTATAATGAATATAGAGATAGTTATAATGATGAGTCTTTAGAGCATGAGTATACATCTAATAATAATGATAGAGTAAAAGAAAAGCATGAAAATAATAACTACCATGAAAGTAAACCATATGGAATGGATAGTACTTATAAAGTACCTGTTCCTGAATATGGTATATATGAGAAAAAAGAGGAAAAGGCTGTATTTAAACCAAGTCCAATTATTTCTCCTATTTATGGTATTTTAGATAAGAATTATAAGAAAGAAGATGTAGTTCAAAAGAAAGAAATTAGACTTACTAGTAGTTATACAAGATCTAATGTTAGTGTTGATGATATTAGAAATAAAGCTTTAGGTGTAGAAGATGAGAGCAAACATGAAAAAGCTATTAATACTACTTTTGAAGTTGATGATGATGACGAGGACTTGATGGTTGATTTAACTGATGATAAGGATAAGCCACAAGTTAAAGAATTAACAATGGGTGATGCATTGGAATATTTCCAAGATCTTGGTTTGGAATATAATGTTGATTACCTTGATGCAAATAATAAAAGACAAATTCCTAGAAGAGCAGATATTAATCATGAAGAAAAAGAAAAAGTTGAGAAACCAAAAGTTTCTATTACAGATGTTTTAAAGAAAGAAGAAGGACATAGAGAAGAAAAATCTTCTGAAAAACAGGAAGAAGCTGAAAAAACAGATAAATCTGAGTCTAAAATAACTGTTATAAAAGATGAATCTAATGGTAAAGAGGAAAAAGATGACGATGATGATAATCTGTTTGATTTAATTGATTCAATGTATGAAGAGAAAGGAGCGTAGTTGATATATGGAATTTTTAAGTATGTGTTTGCCTATAATATTATATATAGTAGCTATTGTATTATTAGTTATATTAATTATATTAGGTATCAGAGCTATTAAGGTATTAGATAAAATTGATGCTTTAGTGGATAATATTGAGGAAAAAGTAAATACTTTTAATGGAGCATTATCTATAGTTAAAGGTGCTGCTGATGGTATTGCTAGTATTTCTGATACTGTTGTATTTAGTGTATCTTCTGCAATATCTAAAATATTTAATAGGTTTAATAAGAAAAAGGAGAGTGATTTTGATGAGTAAAAAATCTGGATTAGGAAAATTTGTATTAGGAGCTGCTGTTGGTGCAGGACTTGGAGTTTTATTTGCGCCTAAAAAAGGTAGTGAAACAAGATCAATGTTAAAAGGAAAGTTAGACGAATTAGTTGAACAAGTAAAAAATATTGATGTTGAAGAAGTAAAAAAAGAATTTGATTTAAAAGTAAATGAAATTAGAATGGAGCTTGTTGATTTAGATAAAGAAAAAGCTTTAGATATTGCTAAAGAAAAAGCTAATGATTTAAAAATCAAGGCACAAGAATTATATGATTTAGCTGTTGAAAAGGGAACTCCTGTATTAAAGAAAACAGCTAAAGAAGTACTTGAAAATGTAGTAAAAGTATCTAAAGATACTATAAAAAAGTTAGATGGTAAAGAAGAAAAAGCTAAGTAATTAGCTTTTTTATTTGTATTTTATTAATATTTATGTTATATTCTATTTATGTTTTTATTGATAAACAGATTAGTAGAGGTAATTATTTAATATGTAGAGAGCTAATGGTTGGTGAAAATTAGTTGGTAATTATTTTGAATTACACTGTTTGGAGAAAAATCGTTTATCGCGTTAAGATATTTGAGGTGTATATTTATACATAAAATAAGGTGGTACCACGAATAATTCGTCCTTAGGGATGATTGTTCGTTTTTTTGTTAGGAGGAAATTTATGCATACTGAATATGAAGTTAGAATATTAAATATTGATAAGGAAGACATTTTAAAAAGACTAGAGATTGTTAATGCAACTTTTGAATGGGATGCATTACAAAGACGTTATGTATATGATTTTATTCCAAAGATTGATGGTAAATGGATTAGACTTAGGACTAATGGAACTCGAACTACATTAACTATTAAGAATTTGGTTTCATCAAAAATTGATGGTACACAGGAATTAGAAATAGAAGTTGACTCTTTTGAGAAGACAAATTTAATTTTAGAAGAGTTGGGGTATTCCCAGAAAGGATATCAAGAAAATAGAAGAATTCAATATTCATTAAATGGTGTTGAAATTGATATTGATAGTTGGCCTTTAATACCTACATATTTAGAGATTGAGGGACCTAGTGAAGAAGTTGTTTATGATACGGTTAAAAAGCTTGGTTTTTCTATTTCAGATACTACTACTAGAGATGTTGAAGGAATCTATTTAGATTATGGATATAATTTAAATGAAATATATAATTTAAAATTAGAGGAGGAAAGAAAATGACAAATTGGGAAGAATTAAAATGGAGAGGTTTAATTAAAGATACTGCAGGAGATGATATTGAAGAAAAAATCAATAATGGAGGAATGACTTTTTATATAGGAACAGATCCTACTGCGGATAGTTTACATTTAGGACATTATAGTTCTTTTATGACTGCAAAAAGATTAATGATGATGGGACATCATCCTATTATATTATGTGGTGGAGCTACTGGTAGAATTGGAGATCCTAGACCTACATCTGAAAGACAAATAATGCCAATTGAAGAATTAAATAAAAATGTAGAGTGTTTACGTAAACAAATAGATAAGATGTTTGATGGAAAAGCACAACTTGTTAATAATTATGATTGGTTTAAGGGATATGAATTTTTGGATTTCTTAAGAGATGTTGGAAAATATGTTAATGTAAATTATATGTTAAATAAAGATATTATTCAAAGAAGATTAGATACTGGTATTACTTATGCTGAGTTTAGTTATATGTTAATTCAGGGATATGATTTTTTAAATATGTATCAAAAAATGAATTGTACAATGCAAGCAGCTGGCTCTGATCAATGGGGTAATATTACTACTGGAATTGATTTAATTAGAAAGATTCTTGGTAAGGAAGCATATGGCTTTACAATGCCTTTAATACTTGATTCTACTGGTAAGAAGTTTGGTAAGAGTGAAGGAAATGCTTTATGGTTAGATGAAGATAAGACTTCTTCTTATGAGTTATATCAATACTTAATTAATACAGATGATTCTAAAGTATATGAATATTTAAAAGTATTTACATTCTTAACTCCAGAAGAGATTGATAATATAATGGATGAGCATAATAAAACTCCAGAGAAAAGAATTGCTCAAAAGAAGTTAGCTCAGTGTATAATTACTGATTTACATGGAGAAGAGAGTTATAATAATGCAGTTAAAATAAGTGAAGCTTTATTCAATGGTGATATTAAATCATTTACTAAGAAAGACATAGAAGTTGCATTTAAAGGACTTGATGTATTTAATGTAGATAGTGATTTAAATATAGTTGATTTATTAGTTAATAGTGGAGCATGCTCTAGTAAGAGGGAAGCAAGAGAATTTATTGGTAATGGATCTATTACTTTAAATGGAGAAAAGGTTACAGATTTAGATTTTGTTCTTACTAAAGAAAAATGTATTGAAAATACATATATTGTAATTAGACGTGGTAAGAAAAAATATTTTATTGGTATATATGAATAAAAATTTAATTAAAGAGTACTATTTATAGTATTCTTTTTTGTTAAAATAGATAAATTTTTTCTATTCTATATAGAATTGTTTTTAATTTTTTGATAAAATGAGTTTGAAGATTGACAGGAGGAATTATATGAACAAGAAGTTAGTAAAAAGATTAAAGATTGTGGCTATTATTTTAATAATAATTTTAATTGGAGAAATAGTTTTTATTGGATATCATCAGTTATTTGAAAAAAAAAAGTCGGTATATTTTGAGGGGATAAATGCAGTTGTTTCTAATAATGAATATTATGCTGCAGTTGGTAGTAATAATGATAATGATATGCATTATGAAAAAGCTAAGATTTCTTTTTATAATATGAAGAAGGAAAAAACTTATGAAAAGGTATATAATGTTGGTTTTAATAGTGCTTTTTTTGGGGTTATCTTAGATGGTAGTGATGTTGTTTGCGTAGGTAGTTATGAAAAGACTGATAAAGATAGAGAAAATTCCGTTAGAAAAGCTTTAATTGTTAAATATGATAAAGCAGGTAATGTTGTTTTTGAGAAGGATTTAAGTGTACTTGATAATTCTAAGTTTACTAGTATTGTTAAGTATGGAGATTATTATTATGTTACGGGACAAAGTGTTTATAAAAGTACTAAGATTGGTAGTGAAGCTGGAGGAGCTTTAATTGCTAAATATGATAAAGATGGTAATTTAGTTTGGAGTAAAACTTATGGAAGTAGTAAGAGTGGTATTTATAATGATTTAATTATTGTGGATGATTATATTTATGTTGTTGGTAATGATGAAAATTATTTAGGAATATTATGTAAGTATAATTTAGATGGAGAATTAGTTGAATATAATGATTATAAGTCTACTGATAATATAGGTTTTAGTGGTATTATTAGTTATAATGGACGTATTTATATTAGTGGTGCTAATAGAAATGGTAATGATCTAACTGATGCAATGATTGTTATGTATACAATGGATTGTAGATATATAAAGCAAGTTACTTATGATGCTAAGGGTACTGAAAGATTTAATAAGTTGATTTTAGATGATGATAATAATATTATTGCGATAGGTACAATGTATACAGTTCGTAAGCATAATCATAATACAGTAGATGAGTATGACTATGATGGAATAATTGCGAAATATGATTCTGATTTAGTTGAAAAAGATGTTGTTACTTATGGTGATGAGAGAGACGATTATTTTACAGATGTAATGCTTATTAATAATAAGTATGTTGTTTCTTCTTATTCTTCTTATGAAGATGGTAGCTATATGAGTAAATTTGTTAGTTATAGTAAAGCACTTAAGGTATTGGAGGTTGAATAATGAAGATTACATTAGTTAGACATGCTCAAACTGAGGAAAACTTTAAAGGTAATATGCAAGGAAAGAATAATAATTTGCTTAATGATACTGGAAGAAGACAATGTAATAACTTAAGATTAAGATTAAAAGATAAAAAGTTTGATTACTGTTATATGTCACCACTTGTAAGATGTGTTGAAACTGCTTTTATATTAATAGGTGATCGTGTTGAGATGATTAGAGATGATAGATTAATAGAGAGAGAATTAGGAGAATATGATGGAAGACCTCGTGAAGAATATAATGCATATAAGTACTGGGACTATGATTTGAATTGTGATAGTCGTGGTGTAGAGCCGGTTCAAGATGTTTTTAAAAGATGCAAATCATTTCTTGACTATATAAGTGAGAAACATAAAGATGAGAGTATTTTAATAGTTACGCATGGTTCTCCTTATAGAGCTTTAAGATTTTTAATTAAAGGTACTCCTTTAAAAGGCCATTTATTAGATGGTGAAATTCCTAATCTAATGATTGAGGAGTTTGAATATAATAAAAATTAAATTTTTGCATAAAAAAACCACTAGTTTAACTAGTGCTTTTTTTATTACTTATTGTAGAATTCAACGATTAATGCTTCATTGATATCAGCATTTAATTCATTTCTTTCTGGTAATCTAACATATGTAGCTTCTTTTTTGTTTTCATCATAAGTAATGAATTCAACTCTTTTTGTTACTTTAGCTAATGCTTCTTCAACAACTTTTAAGTTCTTGTCATCTTCTTTTAATGAAATAACATCTCCAGGTACACATCTGTATGATGGAATATCAACTTTTTTACCATTTACAGTTACGTGTGCGTGGTTAACTAATTGTCTTGCTCCACGACGAGTGTTTGCAAAACCTGCACGGTAAACTAAGTTATCTAATCTTGATTCTAATAATCTTAAGAAGTTAGTACCTTGAATACCTTTCATTTTTTCAGCTTCTTTGAAAGTCTTCTTGAATTGTCTTTCATTAACTCCATACATAAATCTTACTTTTTGTTTTTCTTTTAATTGATTACCATAATCTGATAATTTACCTTTACGGTCATTACCATGTTGTCCTGGACCATATGGACGACGAGCTAATTCTTTACCAGTTTCACTGATTGAGAATCCAACACGACGTGCTTGTTTGTAACTTGAACCAGTATATCTTGACATAATATCTCTCCTTTCATATTTACAAATCTTGAATTGCTTAGCCATATCTTAGGGAGTTTTTCTTCTTCTTTCGCGTAAACAGCAATAGTTACTTGAATTTATGAAAAACACTTTAAAATATTCTAAACATGCTGTTTCAAGGAATTTGCAGTTTTAATTATATGATAAAAACATTGATAAGTCAAGGAATTGTTACTTTATAGGATAATTATTATGGAATATTTTCTAAAATTGTAGAAATATGTGATATTTTTGTGATAAAATAAGTTTGTTAGAATAGAGGTGTATGTATGCAAGGACAATATCTTATTTTAGGTTCAGCAGTTGTTATTGCTCTAATCATTGTTATTGTTATATTGCACTTTGTTAAAAAGATTGAAATGAAGTATTATCGTGGTAAAGTAAAAAATCTTGAAATACAACGTAATATGGTCGCTTCTACTCCAGTTTTGGCTGAACTTTCTAAGGTTGAACCAATTATTAAAAATGATAAAATGGAAGAGAAGTATAACGAGTGGCAAACTAAGTTTAATGATATAAGAGAAAGACGTTTAACAGTTATTGATGATATGTTAATTGATTTAGACGTTTACATAGATAAAAGAGATTATAAGTCATGTGGATATAAAATTGCTATGACGGAAATAGAAATCTATAAAGTAAGAGAATCGGCTGAGCATTTGCTTGATGAAATTAAAGATATTACTTTAAGTGAAGAAAAATATAGAAGTATAGTAATTAAATTAAAAAGTAAGTATAGAAAATTAAATAATGAATTTCAAAATCATGCTGAGTCATATGATTTTATGCAAGATGCTGTTCAATTACAACTAGAAAATATTGAAAGAAGATTCATGGATTTTGAAAAGGTAATGGAGTCAAATGATTATAATGAAGTTGTTCATATTTGTAAAGCACTTGATGCAATGATTGAGCATATGGAAATCATTGTTAATGAGTTACCTGATGTTCTTCTTATGTGTAATGTTGTTATTCCTAATAGGATGAAAGAGATTGAAAATACTTATAAAGATATGACATCTCAAGGATATGTACTTGATTATTTAAACATTGAATATAACATAAATGAATCAAAAAAGAATATTGAGAGAATTCTTGATAAAGTAAAGGTAATTAATCTTGAAGGGTCTATGTTTGATTTGAAGACAATGTTAGAGTATTATGATTCTTTATTTATTGATTTTGAAAAAGAAGTTTTAAGTAGAAAAGTTTATGAAGAAGAATTAGATGCTTTTACTAAGAGACTTGAAAAGACTAATAAATTAGTAAGTGATGTATATGATCAATTGGATGATATTAAGAGCATGTATGATTTAAATGATGATGATATTAATATTATTCATGAGGTTAATAAGATTTTAGTTATAATAAATGATGATTATAAAAAGATGATTCAAAAAGATAATGCAAAGTCCACTCCTTATAGTGCGTTAAATGAAGAGGTAGAAAGTTTAACTAATAGACTTAGTGTTATGGAAGAAGATTTTGATAAAGCATTGAAGTCTTTGGGTAATATGTATGATGATGAAGTTAGGGCTAGAGAGCAGCTTGATGAGATTCAGGAGTTTTTGAAGACTTGTAAAAATAAAATGAGAAGTTATAAATTACCGGTTATTACTGATAATTATTTTGTTCAATTGAATGAAGCAAATGAAGCTATATTAGAAGTTATTAAGGAACTAGAAAAGAAACCTATAGTTATTAAGACGTTGAATACTCGTGTTGATACAGCTAGAGATTTAGTTTTAAAGTTATATAATACTACTAATGAAATGATTAAAACTGCCCAACTTGCTGAAATGGCAATAGTATATGGTAATAGATATAGATTTAAATATACTGAGGTTGATGCTGGTTTAAGTGATGCTGAGAAATTATTTTATAAGGGTAAGTATAAGGAATCTTTGGATACTTCTATTAAGGTAACTTCTTTAGTTGATAATGATATTTATAGAAAGTTGTTGAGTGTATATGATGAATGAAAAAGGATTTGGAAAATTTGAGGTTTTAACAGTTATTGTAGTACTTTTAGTTATTTTTGCTTATTTGATGTATACATTACTTGGAGGAGCTAGTAAACAAAAAATTAGTGCAATGAAGGATAGTGCGGTTACATTTGGTAAAACTGTAGCTGGTGATACTAATTCTTTTTCTAATCCGGATAATATATATTTAGAAGAAGCAATTGAAAATGGACTTATGAATAAGATTAAGAGTCCAGTTAGCAGTGGTTATTGTGATGAGGCGGAGTCTAAGTTTACAATGATTAACGGTAGTGTACATGTAACTTTAAAATGTGGAGATTATATTATTAATGATGCTTCTATTGAAAATAAGGCTGATATTAAAGTTTATAAAGTTGGAAATTGGGCTACTAATAAGCCTAGTGGTAATAATGTTCAAGAGAAGGTTTTATATAATTGTACTGAAAATGGTAAGGATGTATTCGATAACTATTTAGATGAATTTTATTTCGTTTATAAAATAAATAATAAGTATAGTGCTTCTAATTATAATGCAAGTGAAGTTAGTGAATGTAATGTAGTTTCAAAGACATTTTATAGAACAATGGAAGAGTATAATTAATATTTAGTAAATTTGGAGCAATGCTCCTTTTTTTGTTGTAAATTTTTTGGTATTTTGATAAAATATGTTTGCATTGGAGGGGATTAGATGAGAGTAATACTTGTTAAATATGGAGAGTTGAATACTAAAAAGGGTAATCGTAATTTTTTTATAAATACGCTATATAATAATGTTCGTACTAAGTTAAAGGATTATGATGTATCTATTAGTAAGGATAGAGCTAGAATGCTTATAGAGTTTAATGATCATGATTTGGATAGCATTAAAAATATCATTGATAAGATATTTGGTATTCATACTTATCATATTGCTTATGTTTGTAATAGTGAATTAGAATCAATTAAAGAGTGTGTACTTGATGTTGTTAGAAATAGTGAGTTTTCTACTTTTAAGGTTGAGACAAAAAGATCTAATAAAAAATTTCCAGTTCATAGTGGAGAATTAAATAATATTCTGGGTGGACTTGTTTTAAAAAATGTTTTCGGATGTAGTGTTGATGTTCATAATCCTGATATGTTATTAAGAGTTGAAATAAGGGATGAGAATACATATGTTTATCATGAGTCATTTAAGGGAAGTGGAGGATATCCTGTTGGAACTCAACCAAAAGGATTATTAATGCTTAGTGGTGGTATTGATTCACCAGTTAGTGGTTATATGGCAATGAAAAGAGGCGTTAGTTTAGATGCTGTTTATTTTGAAGCTATACCTCATACTAGTTTAGAAGCTCGTGAAAAAGTAATAACTTTATGTAGAAAATTAGTTCCATATACAAATCATATTAATCTTCATGTAGTTAATTTTACGTCTATTCAGGAAGAAATTTATAAGAACTGTAGAGAAGACTATTGCATTACTATTATGAGAAGAATGATGTATAGAATAATGGATGGATTGTGTGAAAAATATAATGCTTATGCAATATTTAATGGTGAAAGTATAGGACAAGTTGCCTCTCAAACTTTGACTAGTATGAATGTTATTAATAGCGTTACAAATAAAGTTGTAATTAGACCACTTGCTTGTATGGATAAATTAGAGATTATGGATATTGCAAGAAATATTGATACATATGAGACTAGTATATTACCTTATGAAGATTGTTGTACTGTATTTGTACCAAAACATCCAGCAATTAATCCTAAGATTGATACTGCTATTAAAGAAGAAAATAAATTTAATTATCAAGAATTGATAGATAAAGCAATAGAAAATATTAATACAATTCAGATTACTAATAAAGTTGATTCTGAATTTGAAGATTTATTATAAAGTTTGTATAAAATTTGAATAATGTCACAACCTATAATTAGGAGGTGAGATTATGGCAAGACCAAAGAAAAGAACTAGTACTAAGACAACTAATAAGGTTCAAGCAATGGATAATATGAAATACGAAATTGCTAATGAATTTGGTGTTAATTTAGGAGCTGATGCTTCTAGTCGTGCTAACGGTAGTGTTGGCGGTGAAATGACTAAAAGATTAGTTCAAAATGGTAAAGGTAAATCTTCTTCTAAAAGAAAAAGTAGAAGTAAATAGTTTACTATATTGATAAGTTATAATTTATCTTTAGAGTGTTGACTTTGTCAATGCTCTTTTTTAGTATTTATATGGAGGTAATAGTATTGACAAATTAGTACTATTTTGATATTTTAAATTTTAGAAAAAGGAGATGCAAAATGAAGTTTTTATGTGTAAATGCAGGTAGTAGTTCTTTAAAATTTCAATTAGTTGAAATGCCTGAAGAAAAAGTTATTATTAGTGGTTATATTGAAAAAATAGGAGCTGATGATAGTTTTTGGAATACTAAAGTTAATGGAAAGAAAATTAAAGGTGAAAAGCCTTTAAAGAATCATACTGAAGCTGTTAAAGTAATGTTAGATGAATTACTTGATAAAGGTGCAGTTGAATCTTTAGACGAAATTAAAGGTGTCGGACATAGAGTTGTTCATGGTGGAGAAAAATATGCTGACTCAGTTTTAATTGATGATCAAGTAATTTCTGATATTGAAAGTTTAACTAAGTTTGCTAAATTACATCATCCAGGAAATTTAGCTGGTATTAAGGCTATGAAAGAAGCTTTACCAAATGTTCCTATGGTTGCAGTATTTGATACAGCGTTCCATCAAACAATGCCAAAAGTAAATTATATGTATCCAGTACCAATGGAATGGTATACTAAATATGGTGTTAGAAAGTATGGTTTCCACGGAACAAGTCACAAATACATTACTACAGAAATGAAGGAAAGATTAGGTAAGGAAGATGTTAATTTAATTATTTGCCATGTTGGTAGTGGTGCAAGTATTAGTGCTATAAAGAATGGTAAATGTTATGATACAACAATGGGTCTTACTCCAGTTGATGGATTAATGATGGGTACTCGTTGTGGTTCAATTGATCCTTCAATTACTGAATATATGATTGAAGAAGCTGGTATGTCAGTTGATGAAGTATCTACATCTTATAATAAGAAGAGTGGACTTCTTGGAATTTGTGGATTTAATGATAATAGAGATGTTGAAAAAGCAATTGCTGATGGAGATGAAAATGCTAAATTAGCATTAGATATGTATATAGATAGAATCGTTCGTTATATTTCACAATATTATGTTGAATTAGAAGGAAAAGTAGATGCAATCATTATGACTGCAGGAGTTCTTGAAAATGGTTCTGAAACTAGAGCTGATATCATTAATAAACTTGCTTGTTTAGGATTAAAGTTAGATGCAGATGTTAATGATACAATAGCTGGATTTAAAGATATTAATGAAGGAATTATAACTACAGAAGATTCTAGTGTTCCAGTTTATGTTCTTCCAACTAATGAAGAAATTATGATTATTAAAGATACATATGAATTATGTAAATAATTAGAGATTGGCTTGGCCAGTCTTTTTTCTTTCTTTAATTTATATCTTGTAGTATAATATTAATAGATTTGTAGAAAGAGGTAGTATTTTTATGAAAATTATGGCAATTAATGCATTAAATAATTCACTTGAATATACTTTGTATGATATTCCTGATAATAATGTTATAGCTAATGGTAATATTAGTCGTATTGGCCTTGAAGAAAGTTTTTTTTCTATAAAGTTTAATTCTGAGAAAATAACTGAAGCTGTTGAAATAAATAATTTTGTCCAGGCTGTGAGAGTTTTATTTGACAAACTTATTACACTTAATGTTATTAAATCTGCAGATGAAATTAAGGGTATTGGACATAGAGTTGTTCATGGAGGTTCACTTTATTCAGCAAGCACTTTTATAAATGATAAGGTATTTGATGATATTGAGTCTTTGAGTGATCTTGCTCCTTTATATAATAATAATGAGGCAAAGGTTATGAGAGCATTTAGAGAAGTTGTTCCTGGTATAATGATGGTTGCTGTTTTTGATACTGCTTTTTATCAGACTATTAAAGAGGAGGATTATTTATATCCTGTTCCATATGATTGGTATGTTAATTATGGTGTAAGAAAATATGGATTTTATGGAACAAGTCATAAGTATGTGTGTGATGTTGTTAGTAAGCTATTAAATAGAGATGATTTTAAACTTATTAGTTGTCATTTGGGTAATGGAGGTTCTGTTACTGCAATTGATAGTATGAAAGCAATTGATACAAGTACTGGATTTACTCCTTTATCTGGTGTTATGATGGGAACTAGGTCTGGTGATATAGATCCTTCAATAATTCCTTATGTAATGGAACATGAAGGAAAAAACGTTGGTGAAGTAATTGAAGATTTAAATCAAAATAGTGGATTACTTGGACTTAGTAAATGTAGTAGTGATATGCGTGATATAATTGAAGCTTGTGATAAGGGAGATAATAGAGCGTTGGTTGCGAAAAACAAATTTGTTAGAAGAGTTGTTGACTATATAGCTCAATATTATGCTTTGCTTGGTGGAGTTGATGTTATTGCTTTTACTGCTGGAATTGGTGAAAATGGTGTTTCTATTAGAAGAGAAATATGTGAAAAACTTTCTTGCTTTGGAGTAAAGATTGATTTAGATTTAAATACTAAGCGTAGTGAGTTGGTTAAGATTAGTACTGATGATTCTTCAGTAGATGTTTATATAATTCCTACTGAGGAAGAGTTAATGATTGCAAATGAAGTATATGAGTTGATTGTAAATAGATAGGAAATGATGTATGTATAATAAAATAATAGATAAAATTAAAGAATATGATAATATAGTTATAACAAGACATATAGGAGTTGATCCTGATGCTTTATGTAGTCAATTAGCACTTAGAGATTCAATTAGGTTGACATATCCAGAAAAGAAAGTTTTAGCTATTGGTACTGGTAGTCAAAAGTTTACGCATTTTGGTAGACTTGATAAGTATGAAAAATTAGATAATGCATTACTTATTGTTTGTGATACTCCAGATAAAAAACGTGTTGATACTGCAGTTTTGGATGATTATTCTTATGTTATTAAGATTGATCATCATCCTTTTATTGAATCCTTTGGTGGATTAGAAGTAATTGAGGATGATAAAACTTCTGCTTGTGAGATTATAATGAAGATAATTGAGGATACAGAATTAAAGTGCAGTAAGGAGATTGCTGAACTTCTTTATATGGGACTTGTATCAGATTCTAATAGATTTTTATTTAATAGTGCGACTAGTAATACTTTTCAAAGAGTTGCGAATTATTTAAGAGATTATGATTTTGATTTAAGTAGTATTTATAATAAACTTTATTTGAGGCCGCTTTCTGAAGTTAGACTAGAAGGATATATTTCTTTAAATATGAAAGTTACTGAGAATAAGCTTGGCTATGTCATCATTACAAATGATATAATTAATGAGTATGGAGTTGATAGTGCTTCTGCAGGTAATATGATAAATGATTTTAATTATATTAAGGAAATAATTGTTTGGGCAACTATTACTGAGGATGTAAAGAATAATCAATATAGAATATCAATTAGATCTCGTGGTCCAGAAATAAATAAGATTGCAGAAAAACATAATGGTGGTGGTCATAAGATGGCTAGTGGTGTTAAATGTAAGTCTTTAGATGAAGCGCTTAGTGTTATGAGGGATTTAGATAGTGAGTTAAAGATATATAATGAAGAAATAGAGGAGATATAGTATGGTAATAAAAGAGGCTAATTTAGATGTAATGGCTACTAGAAGAAGTCAATATCCAGATGAGAATAAACCAGAATTTTTACTTGTTGGTAGAAGTAATGTTGGAAAAAGTAGTTTTATAAATTCAATTTTATCTCGAAAAAATTTGGCTTATACTTCTTCAAAGCCAGGTAAAACACAAACTCTTAATTTTTATGGTGTAAATAATGATTTTTATTTAATCGATGTTCCTGGATATGGATATGCCAGTGTTGATAAAAAGACGCAAGCAAAATTTGGTATGATGATTGAAGAATACTTAGAAAAACGTGAACAACTAAAAAGAGTTTTTATGTTAATCGATTTTAGAATTAAACCAACTGAAGATGATTTACTTATGTATAATTTCTTAAAGTATTATAATTTACCTGTAACTGTTATTGCGACTAAGGCTGATAAAGTTGGTGGTAGTAAGAAAAATAAGAATCTTAAGATGATTATGGATACTTTAGATTTAGTTATTGGTGATGATTTAGTTGTATTTTCAAGCGTTACACGTCTTGGGGTAAAAGAAGTTTTAGGAAAAATCGAAGATTTAGTTTATGGTGATAAGTAAAAACATATATTTATATTAGGTGAATATATGAAAATTGAATTTATTTCTTCTGATAATATTAAAATATATGTTTATGAACAGATAGATGATAGTGTTGATATTAGGGATGCTATTAAGAAGATAATTAATGGATTAAAGTATGAATTAAAATTAAATGGTTATTATAGTGTATATGTTTATTATCGAAGTATAGGGTTATTTTTAAATTTAATAAAAATAGATGATGGCTTATATAAAGATTCTATAGATTTAAAGATAATTTTAAATGACGATAACGAGGTTTATTATATGACTAATAATTATTCTATACTTATGGGATTAAATAATATTAGGTATGCTGATGGGAATTATTATTGCATAGTTGATGATTATTTTGATGATATACTTAATAAGGTTGAATTTGGTAAATTTATATTTGGTTATGGTACTAACGATTTAATTAAGAATAGTACTTTAATATAAGTAGGTGATACTGTGAGTAGTAGACGTAAGTTTTTGTTAATATTTGGTTTTATTGTTTTGAATATGTTTATGTTAGTTAGTTTTTTAGTTATTAGAGATGCTACTATGGAAAATGAATTAAAGAATGAAATGGAAGATATTCAAAAACTTGATATTACTAAGGATAATTTTAATACTAAGATTAAGACTAGAGGTAAATATGCTATAGTTGAAAAAGCTATGAAGGGATATTTAAATGATTGTTCTTTAGAAATACAGGATATTTCTAAGATTATTAATGATGATAAATTAAGTAAGATATTATCATATGATAATTATTCTAGTGATGGACCTTCATTTACGACATCTTTTGAGTATTTAAATAATTCTAAGAGTAATTTTAATAATAGTATTGATTCTGTTATTAATAAGATGGATAGTGATTCTGTTAAGAATTATATTTATGAAAAGACAGATGATGATTATTATGTTTCTTTATATAATAATTTAATGTTAAGTAAAGAAATGAAGAGTAAGTTTAGTGATACTAAAACTTTATTAGAGGACACTAAGACTAGATTTAATAATATTTTAGATACTAGTATTGAGGTTTTAAATTTCTTAGTATTATATAAAGATTCTTGGGTACTTGAAGACAATCAAATTAAGTTTCAGAATGATAATTTATATAATTACTATAATGAATTAGTAAGTAAGGTTAATACTAGTAAAAGTTAACTATTAAATGAAAAAATGAATCTTTTGGGATTCATTTTTTATATTACTATTGTAATTACATTATTTGAGCCTTTGTTTACTACTTTTGTTAGAGTGTTTTGTAGTTTGAAACGGATATTATCTGGCATAAGATTTATCTTGGATTGAATTCCTTCTTGGACTATTGAATCTAGACTTCTTCCAAATATTTCACTTCTCCAGATTTCATTTTTGTCTTTTTCTTGATCTTTTGTTAGATAATCGATTAATTCTTTACATTGAACTTCACTTCCTATTATTGGTTCAAATGTCGATTCAACATCTACTTTTATCATGTGAATTGATGGCGCAACTGCTTTTAGTTTTACTCCGTATCTTGGTCCTTGCTTAATGATTTCTGGATTATCTAATTTCATGTCTTCGATGGATGGAGTTGCGATGCCATATCCTGTTTGTTTAACCATATTAAGTGCATATTTTATTTGGTCGTATTCTTTTTTCGCAACATTATATTCTTGAAATAACGATAATAAATCTGCTTTACTTTTGATATCTTTATCTATTAATTCATTAAGAGTTTCATTATATAGTTTCATTGGAGCTGTTATATTTACTGTTATGACTCCAGTAGATGTATTAATGTCTGATAAATAACATTTTTCTATGTATTCGTTTTCTAAGAAATGTTCAGTTATTTTTTCAACGTCTCTAATTTTATCTATTTCAACTACACTTTCACGAATTGAGTTAATATATGATTTTTTAATTTTATTATCTGGATTTAATATACTTATCCATTCTGGCATATTTATTTTTACTTCTAGTACTGGGAATTCATATAATGCTTCTCTTAAAATATTATACATATCTTTTTCATTCATTGCTTCTACATTGATTGGAAGTACTGGAACATTATGTGTTTCTCTTATAGTTTTCGCAATATTTTCTGTATCTGGATGTGTTGGATGTGTTGAATTTAAAACAACTATAAATGGTTTTCCAATACTTTTTAACTCGGTAATTACTCTTGTTTCTGCTTCAATGTAGTCGTTTCTTTCAAAATCTCCAATTGATGCATCTGTTGTGACTACTATACCAATTGTTGAATGTTCTTTAATTACTTTTTCAGTTCCTATTTCTGCGGCTTCTGTGAATGGTATTTCTTCATTATACCATGGTGTTTTTACCATTCTTGGTCCATTTTCATCTGTTGCGCCAATAGCATTATTTATCATGTAGCCAACACAATCTATTAGTTTTATGTGACAATTTATATCATCTATTTTTATGTTTGCAGTATTATTTGGGACAAATTTTGGTTCAGTTGTCATTATAGTTTTTCCAGCAGCACTCTGTGGTATTTCATCTAATGCTCTTTTTCTTTCATACTCATCTTCAATATTTGGGACTATTAGAGTTTCTACAACTCTTTTTATAAATGTAGATTTACCTGTTCTTACTCCACCTACAACACCTAGGTAGATATCTCCGCCACTTCTTTGGGCAATATTTTTTATTATTTCATATTTTTCCATAGCATTCTCCTTATACTAGTAAAAATATATTCTTTATTTAAAAAAAAAGAACAATATTGTTGATATTGTTTCTAATTTTATATTACTTTTTATTTTAAGTAGTCTAAATTTATTACTACGATGTTATCT
>CAVLBI010000119.1:0-5621 GCA_963661295.1 bacterium | reverse complement strand
GTTATTGATTAAGTATATTATTTTAAATTAGTTGTATTCATTTATAATGACTACTCTACTCTATTTGTATATAAAAAGAAAGATATAATACTATACCTTTCTTGATTGAATTTCAGCTATTTTTTCAAATACTTCTTTTGCATTGTCTTCATTAATTTCTGTATATCCTAGTTCTTTTAAAGCTTGAATTCTTACTGTATTTAATTCCTGAGTACGAGAAAGTTTTTCTTCTTTCTTTTGCTCTATACTTTGAACAAAGCGTTTATGTGACTCCCCTAGTTTATTCTTAGAAGCCCCACCATTATTATAAAGTGTCATTGCACTAAATAAAATACTTTCAAAGATAAACTGTCTATCCTTATTAAAATTAAATTCCATTGGGTCTACAAATCCTAATGATTTTGACATATATGCTAAAATAAACTTTAATTCTTCATTTGTATCCATTGATTGTAGGAAATGTTGAAGATATATATATGAATTATATGTATCTTTTGTTTTATCATTTGCAAGTTTTTCTTTTAATAATGTAATTATACTTGAAAGCAATTCCTGCTCTTTTTTATTAAAACCTTTCAAATCAGCAATTACTTCTTTATTTGGAGAATCTTTTAATCCTTCATTTAATCTATTTTCAACCTCAATGATATATTCACCATTGATTTTTAAATTATTTAAATCTTTAATACTTTCAATATTTAAAAGACTTAGTAGTTTTGCAGCTTTTTCTTTAGGCCAATTATTTAGATCATCTATCGCTAAATAGTTGTAAAGCATTTGCCTTGAAACGCCTAAATACTTTGCTAATCTTACCTTACTAATACCTAATTCAGTTAATACTACATTCAATTCTTTCATCTTTTAACCTCCTAATATAATTATATGTCTTTGACTGTAAAATATCAAGTGTAAATTGACACTTTTTATAATTTAATTAGAAGAATATTTTTATTAATTTAGGTGTAATAAATGTAGTTATAATTGATAATAAAAATATTAATATTAAAGCAATTAATAGTACCTTGGTATATTTTTTTGTTATTATTCTGATATTGTAATTTTTATGGAGAAATATCATTTTAAATAGTGTTATTGAATAACTTATACTAAATAAAACTAGTATAAAATATATTGTAATATATAGTAAATTTGGTAACATATATAGAATTATAAATATGATATTACTTAGTTTTAGATTTATAAATAGTGATGATAATTCAAAACCAAATATAAATACTTTGAATAGATATAGTATTAAAACTATTGCTATACCAAAAATTGATATACCTAGAATCCATATTATAATTGTATATACATAGTTACTTGATAATGTTTTAAAAAAGTCTTTAAATGTTATATTATTTTGAATTGTAGAAATTAGTTCATTTATGTTTTTACTTATTATTTTTTTTGTATTATTATCAATTACTGCTGGATATAGTATTCCTATAATAAATATAAATATTGTTAGTAATGTAAGTATTGAGAGTAGTTTGTTTCTTTTTATGAATTTAAGCATTTTATCACCTATTTAATCATATAAATTTATTTTTTAAATATTCCTTAAATAATTTTACAAAATTTGCTATTTATTTTATAATAGTATTAGATGACATTAGTGAGGTGAAGAAAATGAATGAAAAAGTTGTAAAGATAATTGCTATTATAATGCTTGTTGTAATGCTAATTGGTTTCTTCAGTGTACTAATTTATATATAAAAAAGGGCTTGCTGCTGCAGGCTCTTTTATTTTTCTATGTATCCTTCTATTTCTGGTATCACATCTTCAATTCTTGAACTATCTATATTATATTTATTTGCAATATCATTTATTCTAGCATAATCTTTAGATAAATATAAAAGAAGTAGTCCTGAAATTCTATTCGATATATATGTATCAAGGGCTTTTTTATCTTCGTTTGAAATATTATATTTTCTAAATATATTTAATATAGGCCCATAAGTATATAAATAGTTAGTAAAGGCTTTTGATATTAAATTTACTTGTTTATTTTTATCTTTAATATGTACTTTAGTCCAAACTTTCATCTATATCACTTCCATGGCTTTATATAATAACATAAAAGTTTCTAAAAATAAAGTTGTACTTTTTATTTTTTATGTTTAGATTTTGTTTGAGTGATAATATTTAAAACTTTTTCATTTTCTTTTAAAATATAATTTTCATAGAATATGTGGTCATTTAATGCTTTAGGTACATCAATATTGTAGTCTACAACTGTACAATGCATATTAACATCATCATAATATTCTCTTACTCTTATACCACCTAATGCCTCCATTGTTTTCCATGAGGCAGGATTATTTATATCAGCGTCCAATAAAACGTTATCAATTCCAAATTCATTACAAATCTTTAATGCTAAATATAAATTAATTTTATTATATCCCTTTCTTCTTTCTGATGGTCTTATTCCATATCCTATATGACCACCTAATTTTTTTAATTTTTCATTTAATGCGAGTCTTATATTAATCATACCTATAATTTTATTGTCAGATTCTCTTATAAGAAAATATGTTCTTGATGGTACATTATTTTCATCAGGTATTCTTACATAATCTTTTTCTAATTTTTCTAACCATTCTTCATAATCATTTTTATCTTTATTAACATATCTATGTAGACTTCCTGAACCGTGAATTGATGAATTATTATTTAAATGTTCTTGAATGTATTCATATGTTTCTTTTTTTCTTTTTATTGTTGGTATTTCTAAATATAACTTATCCATTGTTTTACTCCTAACTTTTTAATTATTATAATATAAAAAAAATTCGTAAAAATTACGAATTGATTAAAAATTGATTATTTGCTTTTTCTTCACCTAGAGTTGTTTCTTGATAGTGGCCTGGGTACAATTTTATATCATCTGAATATTCTAATATTTTATTTATACTTTCTTTCATCTCTAATTCACTTCCTCCGGGTAGGTCACATCTTCCAATACTATCTTTGAAGATGAAGTCTCCAATAAACATTATTTTTTCTTCTTCAAAATAGAATGTTACTGAGTCTTTTGAATGACCTGGAGTATAAATGCACTTAAACTTGAAATCTCCGATAGTATATTCTTTTTCTTCTAGATTACTTCTTTTAAATATTTTTATGCTTCTTTTTGTTAGGAAGTTTCTTAATGCTCCAATATGATCTGCGTGTGAATGTGTTATTAATACACCTAGTATTTTATTATCACCAATTTCATCTTTTATTTTATGAAAATCATCACCTGGATCAACTACCAAACATGTTCCATCTTTAATTATTAAATAACAATTCTCATCTAAAAAACCTGTAACGACACATTTAATTTCCATAAAAATTCTCCTTTACTTATAGTTTGTTTCATACGTTCTATTTACTAAAACATAATTATAATTCATATCTAATCTAAAATTATAGTAATAATATCCACTTTTTAAATAATCAGCTACAGTACTGCTATCTGTTCCTTCATATGTAACGCTTTCTTTTAATGTTATTGTGTTTCCGTTTGATGTAGCACTTTCCAATTTTTTTGTTGCTTTTACTTTAGATGCTTTATTAGCACTACAACGTCCTTGTACATATTCTTGCCTATCTGCTATGTATTGATATCCGCCGATACAGTCGTAATCTAACTTAATACTTGTAAATGTAAGTGGCGTATTTTCACCATATAATTTTTTCCATTCTATCTCTAAATCACTTTGTTTAAAAGCTTTAGGAGTGAAATCTGTTGTTACTTCACAACTATATGATGGCATAGCATTTTGATCAAATAAATTACAATTTGAATCATATTTTTTATTTTCTGTAATTTGCCTGTAAGCTAAATATATTCTCATGGTATCATTCCATTCTGGCTGAGCTACATCTTCTCTTACTGTGGTGTATACTTTACTATATAAGTCTTTTACTAGAGTAGAATTAATATCTAAATTAGAATCTTCATTTTTTGAACTTATTGGAGTACAATTATAAGTTAAATTTTCTATTATTTTTTTATTATCCAAATTTGAGTATAAAGTATATGCTCCTAACAATAGTAATAGTATAAATAGAATTGGTGTTAACTTTGACTTCTGCTTTATTATTTTTACATCTTGTACATTTTTATTTAGTGGTTGAGTTGTGTTAACATTATTTTGTGTTTGATTTGATGAGTTTTGTTGATTTATGATCTGTTGTACGCTCATATTAGTATTTTGATTTATACTTGCACTTGTATTTGAATTATTTTGATTATTATTTACCCCATTATTATTCATATCATTCACCTATCTTACTATATAAATTTTAATATATTTTAACTTTTTTTTCAATATAAAATAAAAAAAGTATAATTTTAGTTATTATACTTTTCCAATATACTTTCTAATTCCTCTAAAGCCATTTCTTCACTATAATTAATTTCTTTATTTGTTTCTTTTAATTTTTGCAGTTTTTTTGTTATTTCTTCTTTTTTCATTACTTTTAAATTTTCTTCAAGTATTATATCATTTATTTGGCTTTCTATTTTTTTTGATTTTTCTTTGTCTTTTATTTCTATTTTATCTAGATGTTCTTGAATTATTTCTTTTAAATCATTTTGCATTTTATTTCTCCTTTTCGTTTTTATTTGTTGGCAATTCTTCTTTTATTCTATTTATTGTTGAGATACTTACATTTTCTAGTTTCTTTAATTCTTGATTTACTCTTTCTTTAATAAGATTTAGACGTTCTTTTTTACTAATCATATTAGGGAAAGCTTTAATAAGACGACGATGGAAATAATCTTTTTTTAAGAATACTTCACGGACTTTTTTAGTTATTTCTTCGGTTGCGTCTTTTTCTATATTTTTAATTGTATTTCTAAAATTAAATATTATACATGTTGATACTATGTAGTCTACTATGAATATTATAAATATTATGATACTTATGATTACTATTGTATTTTTTTGCAATGTTTCTATAAAATCAAAGACAATTGGATTTAGTACTTTAATCATGAGACATCCTAATATTCCAAAGGGAATCATTGTTTCTGCACATATTCTACCATTAAGATTGAATTTTCTTCTTGTATAATCCCACCATCTTGTTTTAAATATCTTTTCCATAAAATAGCTTGTTAAATACTCAAGTACTGAGCATACAAAGATACTGGCAATAAATAGGATAAATATATTATTGCTATATCTATTTAATAGAAAATAAATTAAAAGGCAGCCTGAACCATATATTGGACATATTGGTCCTATTAAATATCCTCTATTTATAAATTTGTGCTTTTCAATAAGTTTACCTATTACTTCCATTAACCATCCTAAAAATGAATAGATTATGAAAACTAGGAAATAAAAACATATATTGTACATAAAAACTCCTACAAAAAAAGCCCTTAATGGGCTTAACTTTTTACAATTGGTAGCCTGTACGGAATTCGAATCCGTGAATGCTGCCTTGAGAGGGCAGTGTGTTAAGCCACTTCACCAACAGGCCATATCACTATCAAAGGCATATTAATTGTATCATTAATAATATTATTTTTCAATATTTTTTAATAAATTTGTTTTTTTTACGTTAATTTTCTTTTGGAAGTCCGCTTATTAATAAATAACGGAATTAAGTATGAT
>CAVLBI010000118.1:0-2161 GCA_963661295.1 bacterium | reverse complement strand
TTAATAAATGATTATAAATATACAACGATTTATTTTAATGATATAACTGATACTAATAACTTCAAAAACTTAGAAAGTATACTCACAAGTACATTAAAAAAATATATTAAAGTAAAAGAAAATGACAATATATTAGTAGTGGGTCTAGGAAATCCTAAAAGTACACCAGACTCTCTTGGACCAAAAACAATAGAAAACATTCTAGTCACAAGACACTTAAAAATATTAAATGTCTTAGATAATAACTACTCATCAGTCTCAACATTCAAACCAAGTGTAATTGCTGATACTGGAATAGAATCAATTAATTTAATAAAAGGTATCATAAAAGATATAAAAGCCACTAAAGTAATAGTAATAGATGCCCTAAAAGCAAGTAAAACAGAAAGACTAGTAAAAACAATCCAAATAACCAATAAAGGAATAAATCCTGGTAGTGGAATTAACAATAATAGAGGAGAAATAAGTAAAAAAACAATGAATACAGAAGTATTATCAATAGGAGTACCAACAGTAGTTGATATAAAAACAATATTAAAAAGTATCTTAAAAGAAGAAGTAACCTTAGAAAATAACTTAATATTAACCCCAACAGACATTGACTTTCAAATAGAAAAATTAAGTGAATTATTGTCGCAAAGTATTAATAAAACTCTTCATAAAAAACTATATCCGACAAAATAGTAATTATAAATAATTTATATTAGTAATGGTGATAATATGAAAAAAGCATCTATTACTAAAAAAAGAAAGATAAAAATAAAATTACTTTTTACTTTTTCTATGTTAATATTAGGAATAATAGCTAGTTATAAAACACTTGAAAATAAAAAAATAGTGCTTAATGATAAAGAATTAACTAATCTAATTGTAAATGATTCTTTTAATAATAATGAAGTAAATTTTATAAAAGAAATAGTCTCAGATATTGCCTCGGTAACAAACCCAATAAGGCTTTTAAAAAATAATTATGAAACAGAAACTAAAAGAGTAAATAAAGACGTAAAAGAAGAATATAAACCAACAATATACTTATATAACTCTCATCAATCAGAAGAATATGCCTCTCAAACACTTGCCGAGTACTCGGTAACTCCTACAGTAATCATGAATAACTACATTTTAGAAGATATCTTTAATAAAAATAATTATAAAACAATAGTAGAAGAGGCAAGTATAAAAGAAATATTAAATAAAAATAATTGGAAATATTATAATTCCTATAAAGCAAGTAGAATCCTACTAGAAGAAAGTATTATTAAATATCCAACTCTAAAATACTTTATAGATATTCATAGAGATAGTCTTCCTCATAATAAGACAACAGTAGAAATAGATGGAAAAGAATATGCCAAAGTATTATTTTTAATAGGTTTAGAAAATGGAAATTATGAAAAGAACTTAGAGTTTACTGAAAAAATTAATAATAAATTAAATGAATATTATAGTGGTCTATCTAAAGGAATACTAAAAAAAGGAGGGGCAGGAGTTAATGGAGTCTATAATCAAGACTTTAGTGATAGAACAATATTAATAGAAATAGGTGGTTATGAAAATACGCCAACAGAAGTATTAAATTCAACAATAGCTTTTTCTAAATGTTTCTTGGAGGTATTAAATGAAGAAAATAATTAAACCAATAGGTATAATACTATTAATACTCTTCCTGTCCCTTTACTTGAGTGGTTATAATAACTCCTATTATGAAAATAAAAATGTACTAACAGAAGACGCTATAAAAAGATTTGAAAGTGACCTAAAACAAGGTAAAAAAATAGATGTAAATAACTATATAGAAAAAGAAAAAGACTATAATAACAAAGTTTCTAAAACCACATTAAAAATATCAAAATTTATTGATAAAAGTATAAATAAAACCCTTAAATTAATATTAAAATATCTAGAAAATTATAACTAAAGAATATTTATAAAAATAAATTTAATTCTTTAAAAAAACATCTTTCTATTGTATAATTTAAATAGAATAAAATACGAGGTGTGCACATGAATAATCCAGATATTGATATTATAAAAGAAAAATTTCTAAGCTTCATGGCTTCATTAATAGAATCATATACAAGAAAAAAAGTAGAAACAGAAGGAAGAATAGAATGTTTAGACTATACAGAAAAACTTTTAACTTCAATTAACAATTCTAAAG
>CAVLBI010000117.1:1658-3491 GCA_963661295.1 bacterium | reverse complement strand
CCATTACTTAATTAGACTTTTTTTATTTAGTCCTTGACAAAGGGTTCATTTTATAGTGGCAATAGTCTTTTTTTGTTCTAATTTATTTTTTCTTATCTTCCATATCTACAGCTTTTAGTGTTAATAAATATAAATTTTTATCATTTAATATATATAAATGACATTTTTGATGTTTAGCAACTTCATAATACATAATTGGTAATCTTAAGTTATCTCTTACATCAATTAATTCTCCAAAACTATTTACTTTAGTTACAAAGTATTTATTGAATTTTGGAAGAGTTGAAGTTTCTACTATTAATCTATCATATTCTCTTAATATTTTTTCAATAAACTTATCATAATTATTTTTCTTTGTTTTTGTAAGTGATAACATTTTAGCAATCTTTAGACTTGAAATTAAACAAATAACTAACGAAATTGCTCCTATAAATAAGCATATTATATTGGTTAATGAAAACACACCAGATTCAATATTTTGATTTTCTTGTTTATTTATTTCAGATGATGTCATATTAATATTAATTGATTTTTGAGATAATGGAATATTTAGTACGACAGGGTTTGGTGAAGGTACTTTTATATCTTCATTTTCTTTATTTGTATGGAATATTTGGAATGATATTTCTAAGTAACTGTTTGCTTCTACTCCATATTGAGATTTAAATGTACTAGCAATCGTATTATAATAATCATAATCAATATCTAATTTTTTTGTTATTACGTAGTTATTATTAATTTTTGATATTCCTTCAGATGTTTTATCTTGAAGAATATACTTTTGTTCATAATATTTAGAAGTATTTTCAGCATTTGAAATTACTAAATCTGCTGCTATTTCATATTCTGTATCTACATCAAATTTTTCACTTGTATTTAAATTATAATTAAATGTTAGGCTTATATCTTTTATTAAGCTTGATATATATGTCATATTTTTATCTAGACAGCTTTCTTTATAAAAAGCATTTTCTTTTAGACATACCTTATAATCTACATTACCACTTTGAGTATATGATATTGTTCTTTTATTTGTATTATTTAAGCCATAGTATATAGTTCCTAATGATAATATTAAAGTGAATATGGCTAGTATGACTTGCTTTGATAGTTTGCTTTCAAAAGATTCATATTTTATATTTATAAAATCTTTCTTCTCTATAATTTCTGTGTCATCAATATTTTCATTTTGAATAACTTTTTTATTTTGAAGAGAATCTTCTTGTTCTTCATTTTGTTCTTCTAAAAGAAATTTTTTTGTTTCTTTAATATTTTCATCTTGAGTAATGTTTTTTTCTTTTTTATTCATTTTATTTTCCTCCTTACCATATTTCATTTATCATTACGGTTGGATAACCAATTAAAGGTATTTTTTTATTTACAGTTCCTACTATCATATCAGTAGTTATTTTATATTCATCCATATTATTGTTTGCATCACCTTTTGTATAAATAATTAATTCTTTATCTGTTTTAATTTCTTTATAAATACGATGAACTACTACTTTGTCATTATAGTTATAAGCTATTACTGTGCCTACTTCAAGATTTTTTTCCTTAAATTGTTGATTTACTATGACAACATCACCTTTATTAATATTTGGTACCATAGAGCCTGTTGCGATTGCGATTGCATAATATTTGAAATAGCCAGAAACAAGACAAATCATAAAAATTAATATTACAATTATTGGCAATTCACAAGCTATTTTTAATTTTGCATTATTTTTATGTTCTACTATTATTATTTCAGTTTTATCTTTTTTTAACCAATTATTTAAATTAATAAGTATTATTACTGGTAGAATAAAGAATATTATTGAATATAAATAT
>CAVLBI010000117.1:0-1648 GCA_963661295.1 bacterium | reverse complement strand
TAAATATTCATTTGGATTAGGTATTATTGGGAGAAAATATTTGTATAAGTTTATTATCATTAAATATACCAAACATGGAATATATCCAAAATGATATGTTGTCCAACTACATAGTATATTTTCTGTTATTGAAGGAATTATTGTTATGGCTAATAATAAAAATGTTTCTTTTGAAATACTAATTGAATTTATAGATGTTGCGATTGTACAATCCATACATATAAAAGCAATTATTATTAATGTAATTATCCCCTTTTTATCCCCAGCTTTGGTAATTAGTGTATACCTTAAATATTCTTTTGCTATTATATAAAGAATTAAAGGTATTATTATTGTCAACATATATTTTAATGTAAAATAATTTCCTACTTTAGCAAAGCTTATAAATATTCCTGATATATAATATATCATAAAGAACGTTATTAAATTTATTACAATTTCTAATATTATATCTTTTACATATCTATGTCTATCTTTTTCATAACCAAATACTATTTTTGTTATTAATAAAAGTACTATAGTAAATAAAAGCAATGTCCATCTATTAAAGATTTTAAATACAAAACCATTTAATAGAGATATTGCTATTATGATTAAGGAAAATATTATAAGTCTTTTAAAACTTTTTTTCATATTATTATTCTCCTTCATAAAAAATAACACAGTATTTTACTGTGTCATTTTTTCTTCTTAGTCTACTGAACTATAATTTAGTGAAATATCTCCAAATGAAACAGTAAAATCTCCATCTGCTACTGCGCTATTTGCTAGATATTCTATTGTTACTGTTACTGATTCACTAGCAGACTTTATTAATTGATGATTAGTAATACTTGATAAACCACTTGTTGTTTCAGATTCGTTTCCAACTTTAACTTTTACAACAATTCCTTCACATGCTTTTTGTACTAATGCATCTGTTGTGCCTTGACCAGCAGTACAAACTTTATTTGATGTTTGTCCATTAGCGTTAGCATATACTATACTTTTTAAGTATGCATCTAGTTCACCACTATTATAAGCATAGAAACTATAAACTGCTTTTTGCCCTGGTGCATTGAATGTAGCATTTAAGTTTGAAATTGTTGGATCACCTGTATTATCAATTTTTGCATTAGTTGCAGTCATTGGTACAGCTGGTTCATAGTCAGTTAATGTTGATGATGACATATTTGGTACGACAGTACCATCCTTTACCTCACTATCTACAGTTGAAAAATCAACATTGAATGTATTTGCATCAGGTGAAACATTTGCAGATGAATTAATTCTTAATA
This sequence comes from bacterium, assembly GCA_963661295.1. GTDB lineage: Bacteria > Bacillota_I > Bacilli_A > RF39 > UBA660 > UBA3789. The sequence continues at coordinate 371 of CAVLBI010000117.1, read as the reverse complement.
CATTTGAAAATGCTGCAAATCCAATTGATAAGCCTACAATTCCTACTGTTAAAACTGTTACTAGAACAAGTTTTAAATCCCTATTTTTTTCCATCTTTCATATCCTCCTACTTTATTAGTATATATTCATGATATCATATTATTCAGATTTTTCAAGTTATCTTAGTCTAACTTTACATTTTTATTTTCGTTTTATAAAATATTTTTTGTAAATGAATGTAAATATAAGATGTTAATTTGACAGTTACAATATATTTTCATATTAAAAAAGAGCTATTTTAGCTCTTAAACATTTTAGATTGTCCAATCAATTTTATAATCAGGTAATAAATAATCTCCTTTTCTTGTATAAGTAACCTTCATTTTATCAT
>CAVLBI010000116.1:0-3368 GCA_963661295.1 bacterium | reverse complement strand
AAAAAAGGAATGAATTATAATAGTATTTATAAAAGAAAAAATATATGATAGAATTATAATGAAGTTGGAGGTAATAAAATGAAAAAAGAACCAATACTATATGTTGTAGTTCCATGCTATAACGAAGAAGAGGTATTAGAAGAAACAACAAAGCAATTAAAAGCTAAAATGGAAAGTTTAATTAGTAAAAAAGAAATTTCAGCAAAAAGTAAAGTAATGTATGTTAATGATGGATCAAAAGATAAAACATGGGAAATCATTAAGAAAATTAATAAAACAGAAAAATTATTTACAGGTGTAACTTTATCAAGAAACAGGGGACATCAAAATGCATTATTAGGTGGACTTATGACTGCAAAAAATTATGCTGATATTGTAATATCAATGGATGCAGATTTACAAGATGATATTAATGCTATGGATGAAATGATAAAAAAATATAAAGAAGGAAATGAAATTGTCTATGGCGTAAGAAGTGCAAGAAAAAAGGATACTTTCTTTAAACGAGTAACTGCAGAAGGATTTTATAAATTCATGAAATTCTTAGGAGTTGATTGTGTTTATAATCATGCAGATTATAGATTAACATCAAAAGTAGTATTAGATGAATTTGAAAATTTTAAAGAAGTAAATTTATTCTTAAGAGGAATGTTTCCATTAGTAGGATATAAATCAGATGTTGTTTACTATGAAAGAAATGAAAGATTTGCAGGAGAATCAAAATATCCATTAAAGAAAATGTTAAATTTTGCTTGGGATGGAATCACATCATTTAGTGTAAAACCATTAAGATTTATATGTATTATTGGTTTTGTAATTCTTTTTGTAAGTATAGCAATAATGCTATATTCACTAATAATGAAATTAACAGGTCAAACAATTGCAGGATGGACATTCTTATCAATATCAATTTGGTTTATTGGAGGCTTACAAATGATAAGCATAGGTATTATTGGTGAGTATGTTGGTAAAATGTATAGCGAAACAAAAGCAAGACCAAGATTCATAATTTCAGAAAACTTAGAAGAAAAGAAATAGACTACTTTTCTTTTCATTTGATTAAATAGTAATTATCATGGAGGTATAATATGATATATGTTTCATTATCAGATAATGAAGAAGAAAAAAAGGTTCGGATGATTTTATTATCGCTTATAAAAAATGAAAAAGTAGTTTATGCAGAAGAAATAGAAAATAAAAATAGAAGATTTAAATTAAGCCAAAAAGCAAAAATAATTATTTGCGATGAGCAAAGTGAAATTATAGAAAATTTCGATTATAAGCATCAAACTGTTATAGTATATAAAAAAAATAATGAAGAACTAGGAAAAAAAATATATTTTACTAGGAATATATATATTTACAAAAAAGCTAGTGATTTAGAAGAAATATTAGTTTATGAATTAAGTAAAATAGATTCAAAAAAATTATTTTCTAAATTCGTAACTATAGCTTTAATATTAATTATTGGAATACTAATATTTCAGAATTTTAATAATAAGAATTTAAATAAATCTATAGAAAATAAAAAAACTCCTAAAATAATAGAAAATAACAAAGTTGACAATAAAAAAGAAAACATAGTTTTTCTTGGAGATTCTATTACTGATTTTTATGATTTAGATAAATACTTTTACGATTATAATGTAGTTAATAGTGGAATAAATGGAAATAATACTTTGGATATATTAAAAAATATGCAAGAAAGAGTGTATAGATATAATCCAACAAAAGTTGTGCTTTTAATTGGAACTAATGATTTATTAAGAGATACAAGCAATGAAGAAATTGCAAAAAATATTGATAAAATAATAGTTGAAATCAAAAAAAACAGACCACTTGCAAAAATATATTTAGAGTCAATATATCCAGTAAATGATACAAATAACAGTAAAATAGATCACAATATGGTACATAATAGAAAAAATGAAGATATAAAAGAATTAAATAAAATGATAAAAAAAATAGCTAAAGATGAAAATATAACATACATAGATATGTATAGTCTTCTAGAAGATAGTGATGGAAATATGAAGATTGAATATACAAAAGAAGGATTACACATGTCAGGTGATGGTTACAAGGTTATCACAAAAACATTAAAAGAATATTTAAGTAAATAGCTCAATAATAAGCTATTTATTTTTTGCTTTGATTTAAAATCAATAAATATTCAAAAATTGTTAAATACTATTTATATAGAACTACTAATTAATTGCAAATGGAATATAAATTATGTATAATGAATTTAAGGGTAAGGTGATTATTGAATATATGGCAACAAGTGTAAAAAATCAAAATAGTGAAATGAAAATAAGAAATTCAAATTTTGAACTAATGAGAATAGTTTCTATGTTTTTTATTGTTATATATCATATAATAATACATGGAGGAGTACTTGAAAATTCACATGGTACAACACATTTTGCATTATCCATTATATTAGCAATATGCGTAGTGCATGTTAATTCATTTATATTAGTAACAGGCTATTTTCAATGTAAATCAAGATTAAAATTCAGTAAAGTTATTCAATTAAATAATTCAATTTGGTTTTATACAGTTTCAATAGTTTTGCTTTTCATTATTTTTAAAGGAGCCATTTTTAGTTCAAATGATTTGTTGAAAACATTTTTGCCAATTAGCTATAATGATTACTGGTTTTTAACAAACTATCTAATATTATATTTAATTAGTCCAATTTTAAACACCGTTATTAACAATATTGATGAAAAAAAATTTAAAAGAATAATTGTACTTTTGCTTTTTGTTGACTCAATTTTGTCAACACTAACAAATAGTGGCTTTTTTAGTGTTTCACAAGGATATTCATTGTATCATTTTATATTTTTATACTTCGTTGGGGCTTTTTTAAGAGATTATCCAATAGAAGATTGGTATATCTTTAAAAATGTATCAAAAAAAGCTTTGCAATTATTTTCAATGTTTATTTTTTTCTTAATGGTATTTTTAAACATAATTAATCAAGCTGCAAGCAAAGAACTATTAAATATGCATCCAATAGTAGCAGAAGTTGGTACAATTTTTGTTAATAGCTTTATGGCATATAATAATCCATTAGTTATTATTCAAACAATAGCCTTCTTTATATTTTTCTCAACTTTAAATTTAAAAAGTACATTTATAAATTACATTTCAACAGCTACAATAGGTATATATTTAATTCATGATAATAATAATATAAGAAATGTTTTATATAAATTTCTTGGGTTTAAAAGTGCCAATTATTCAATAATGATTTTAGGAAAAATATTAGTATGTGCGATTTTGATTTTTATATCTTGTCTAATTATTGAATTAATTAGAAAGTTTATATTTAAACTGATATATAATACAAAGATTGCTAA
>CAVLBI010000115.1:0-6099 GCA_963661295.1 bacterium | reverse complement strand
GCTTTACTCTCATCACTTAAAATATCTTTAGAAAGTTTAGCATCTGAACTACTTTGTTTATCAGAAATACCAGTAGTTGACTTTATAGCTTTACCATTTTCTACATATATAAATGTAGGAGCAAATATACGTTTTTCACCAACACTAACCTCTTCATCTGAATCATTAGTAAGAGTATAATCTTTTAATACATTATCAAACTTCTTTAATAATTTATAATAAGTACCAGTACCATTCTTAGTCTTTCTAGCAACACCTTCTGAATCAATCTCATAAGTATCTCTTAAAATCTCATTATGGAATCCATCCCAAATATCAACATAATATATTTTATCAATTTTATTATCATTTGCAGAATTAATAGCTTCTTCTATTACACTCCTGCACCATGGACAATAACTAGAACCAAAGTAAACATAAAATGTCTCTTTATTATTAATCATATCTAAAATATCATCAGCAGTACTATACACAAAAGGATTTCTTTTACTAACATTAATGCTTCTATAATTACTATCACTATAACTTGTCTTAGTACCATTCAAGCTTTCATATTCTTCTTTAAATTTTAAACCATCAATACTATTTCTACATCCGGTAACAATAAATAATCCAATTAAAATTAAAAATATAAAAACAAGTCTGTTTTTCATTACCCATCACCTTAGTTAATTATACCTAAATAATCAAAATAAGGCAAGAGCAATAAAACAAATAAAAAAAGTATTGATTGATAGTCAATACTTTTTTCAAGGCAATACAATGAATTATATCTAATAGCCTATCAAACTATTTTCCATAATCTCTTACTTTAGGTGCCTACCACGTGATCACATAGCTAATAGTCGTAAGAACATCATTGACCGACACATTTTAAAGATTGGACCATGATATATTTCTTATAATAATATATATTTCAATATTATTACTTTCCATACACCAACGGGAGCTGAATGTTAATAAATAACATTCACGTAACTATTTCTATATTATTTGATCCCTGACTATATATCACTATATAATCTCCTAAATAACAATATAATTACTAATAGCTCCACTCAATCTCTAAAAATTTATTGTCATATCTATCAGCTACATTTATTAAACCATATAATTGTAATTTATGCAATACTTTTTTTGAATTTTTTTAATAAATTTATCAGAACCCAATAATATCAACAAATTATCTAAAAATATTTTTTATATTTATTCCACTATTATAAAAATAAATTGTATGTTAAACTAAACTACAAGGAGATGATATTTTTGAAAGATAAAAGAATTCTCTTAAAACTAAGTGGTGAAGTTTTAAGTGGTTCACAACATCATGGAATTGACTTTAATAGAACTCTTGAAATTGCAAGAGAAATAAAGGAATGTACAGACGAAGGATACGAAATTGGAATTGTTGTTGGCGGAGGAAACTTCTGGCGTGGTAAATCAAATGAATATATGGACCGCACAACATCAGATTATATTGGTATGTTAGGAACTGTCATGAATGCATTAGCTCTAGGAGATGCATTCAAACAAATAAATGTCCCTGTAAGAGTACAAACAGGTGTTGAAATGAGACAAATCGCTGAGTTCTATATAAAAGATAGAGCAATAAGACATTTAGAAAAAGGAAGAGTTGTAATATTTGGATGTGGAACAGGAAGCCCATTCTTCTCAACAGATACCGCAAGTGCTCTAAGAGCTGCAGAAATAAATGCAGATATCTTAATAAAAGCAACTAAAGTAGATGGAGTATATAATAAAGATCCTAAAAAATACAAAGATGCAACTAAATATAATGAAATAACATATATCGATGTATTAAATAAAAAACTAAATGTAATGGACTCAACCGCAATAAGTCTATGTATGGAAGAAAACATTCCAATAATAGTCTTCAACATAGAAGAAAAAGGTAATCTAAAAAAAGCAATTATAGACAAATCAATTGGAACAATTATCAACAACTAGTACAAATAACAAAAAATTATACAAAAAGAACTCAAGTCCATTTGAACTTGAGTTTTATATTGAAAATAACTTTAAAGAAGAACATTAGTAAATAAAACATCGTGATTTGGCATTGTGAATGTAGAACCATCATAAATAGTAAGTCTGCCTATATCCTGCCACTCATCATATACTTTACTAAATTTCATCACAGTATTATCATCATCATTATATTTATAACCAAAATCTTCCATAGCACTCTTAGTATATTCATAAAAAGTACAATTATTTACTTTCTTAGGTGTTCCACAAATATATATATCATCACCACTATCATTCACACCAATAGTCTGACAATCATCACTATCAAATTCATATGTTTTAGCAGGACTATAGTCAAATTTAACAGTCTCTCCAGGAACATATAATTTTTCTTCTATATAAATTCCATTTCCATATAATATATACTTATTTTCATCACTCACACTACCTTCATAAGCTGTTTCAAAGGAATCTGCATAAGATAAATTATAATTAGAAGCCTCACTTGCCTTAATATAGCCATATACTTGATATCCAACAGAATATCCTTTCTCAATTACCACATTAGAGTTAAATGTTATTTTCAAAAAATCTACCGCTTTTACAAATAAAGGTACTGAAAATAATCCAAACAAAACAAATACACTTACTTTTCTAGTCTTCTTGTTTCTAAATAATACTAAAAGTATACCAACCATAACTATTAATCCAATAATAATCATAACCTCATTATTTGAAGTATTAGGATTACTAATATTGTCATTAGATAGTTTCAATACTGCACTATCATTTTCAATATACTTATCATTAACTAAATCATTATCACTTACTTTATTTTTATAAGTAACAGTAACATAAAATTCACTTTCCGAATTAGCTTTTAAACTATCAGTCTTTTCATATTCATAAGTAATATACTTACTATTATTAAATTCAGAATCTACTGATATATTATAGTCTTTATTTTCTTTGTTCTCAACCACAATCTTATACTTAGCATAATCATCAACACTTAAAAATCTAATATTAAAGTTCATTGTCAATCCATTAAATGTAGCTTTACTAGTCTCAGTCGCATTAACAGACTTATCAACTAAATCAATAGATTTAATTTTTACATTCTCAGAAGCATAAACATTAGTTGTACTTAAAAACATTAGAAAGATTATAGAAAAGTATAAAAGAATCTTACTCTTTTTCATAATATAAACACACCTACCTTACCAATATATTAACATAACAAAAAGAAAAAATCTACAACGTAGATTTCTTACTTTACACTTTTACTAACTTTCTCTTTTGTATCAGACTTCTCAAGAATGGATGTAAATAAAAGAACTAAATCACTATAATCAAGTAAGGCATCTGCCTTAACTACTGCATCCACAAATTTATCTCTATCTTTAATAGCTGAGTAATTAAGAATGCACCTATCTAGTCCATTAATATCACAAACATAATTCATATACCTTCGTATAAATTCTCTCTCACATCTTCCATTACCTTCACGAAAAGGATGAACAACATCTAAATCAGAATAAAGATGTGCAACAATATTTACAAGCTCATCATAAGAATTAATATTTGATGTTTTAGCTTTTGCATCCTTCAAAGTATAATCAAGAAAATAGTAAATATTCTGTGGTAAACAAAAAGTAAAACTTTTCGCAATAACTTCATCTCTAACCTTACCAGCAAAAGGATAAATATCTTCAAATAGCTCTTCATGTATGCTTAAATAATAAGGAACATCAAATTTAAGTTCATCTTCTCTTAAATACATCTTAGACAACTTATAACTAGTAATCATTCTCTCAGCTTTATTAAGTTCGTCTTCATCATAAATACCAAGCTTATTAATTAATACTCCATCCTTAGTATACTTAGACTTATAATTAAGTAACTCTTTATCTATTCTTCCTATAAGGCTTCACCTCTACATCCTGAATTTCATCACTTCTGCCTTCTTTTTTTCTAATCATCTTAACAACAGAATATAAGAAACTCTCATCATTCTTACCACTTCTTATGTCATCAATTAATTGTTGAAGTTCATCAGGTGTAAGTCTATTATCTTCTAAAGAATTACTTCCACTAGCATAATTAACAGCTTCATTTAACTTTTCTTCCATTAAATACTCCTCCACTTAGCTCATAATAATACCACATAATACTAAAAATTTCAATTCTAACTATTTCTTATATTAAACCTTATATACTTAGAAAACACATCATCCATAATAAACTCTAAAGTATCATTAGTTAAATCTTTAATAATAATATAATTCTCTACATTAGGATAAATTATATAAATATTATGTCCATCAATAAGTTCACTATTATTAGTCCTAATATACTTAAATATATAACTAAATATATCATTCTTTAATAATAATTCTAAATTATCACTAACCTCCATAGTACAAGCAAATGGAATAAATAAAATAATATTTTCCATATCATTAGCCTTACTAATCCTATTAACCATCTCACGATAAAATACCGAATTAATTAGCCTATCGCCATCATGACTTTCTATTGCTTTATATATCTCATTTATTTCATTCTCAAGTTCTTCTACAAATGTATATAAATTATCTTTATTAATTGCGAGTGCTTGACATTGTTTTTCAAAGAACAATATCTTCGCATCATAAAACTTATAGTCTTCTGAGACAAAGTCACTTTCATTATGTGATTGATTTAAAATATATTTATAATTCCCATTAAATATAATTTCTGATTCATTCATTAATTTTAAAATTATATGTTCATAAATTTTCTTATTTAATAAATCTTTATAATTATCATAAATTACACAATCAAACTCTATACTATTTTTCATAAATTATACTCCGATATTATTTTCTTTAATAACTCATCTACTCCCTTATTAATATCATTATAAGTAGTTTCAAAGTCATCAGTATACCAAGGATCATCTATATCATAAGGAAGTAAAGTAAACACCTTACTCTCCTTATCATCAAATACAATCTTTATTCCTTCTACGTATTTATCTTCCATACAAACAAAATAATTATATTTAGAATAATCATCTTTTTGTAATTGACGAGCCATCCTATGTTCAAATGGAATACCTTTTTCTTTTAACTTTTCTTGTGCTGGAGGATACATATCATGTCCTATTTCTTCATCTGATATTCCAAGAGATGAAACAAATATCTTATCAGTAAGACCTAAACTTTTAATCTTATTCTTACAAATAAATTCTGCCATAGGACTACGACATATATTTCCTAAACATACAAAACAAATATTAATCATCTAATACCTCTCTATATTTCTCATCAAGTATCGAATATAAATAACACCTAGTAACTTTTCCAGTCTTCTTTGAAATAAAATGTCTATATCCATTTAATTGTTTATCGTATAAAGGATCATCTATATTTTTTAATTTATAATCAACTATAGTCATTTCATCTCCCTCAATTAATAAATCAATTATTCCATGGCTTACAGTTTCATCTTCTGCATCTAAAAATTCATATTCTTTATACATATTAAGCTCAAGTTTATCCCTCATTAAATCACTATTAATAAAAGCAAGTATTTTATCTTTTATTTTAGAATCAATCAAATCAAGACCAATAGGATTTTTAAAATCTAACTCTTCTAATATTTCATGTACACGAGTACCAAAATCCATAAGTTCTGCTTCATCACGAGAAATAAGATGAATTGTATCTTTAGAGTAGTGAGTCTCATTTATTTCATGACTTTCAATCTCCACCTCATTGACAACTAAACTATCATTATCTAAAACTAAATTATCACTACTACTTTTACTATTAATTAAATAATCCTTACTACCAATAATATCCGTCTTTGTAATATATGGGACTAAATTAGAATAAATTGACTTCATAATAGATAAAAATGAATTATATTTTTCACGAATGTAATTAGGAACTATATCAAATATTTCAGACCCTTCCTCTTGTTCCGGCATAACAATAATCATCTTTTCCTTAGCCCTAGTAACCGCAACATATAAAAGTCTAATTCTCTCAGAAACATCATCTTCATTATATTTATTTATAATCAAATCTTTTAATAAAGTCTCTTTAATACCCTCATTTATAT
>CAVLBI010000114.1:0-18240 GCA_963661295.1 bacterium | reverse complement strand
TATGGCCGAAAGGCGCGAATTAAAATAAATTTTTTTATTTTAATTCTTTTCTTGTTATTATTTTTTGATTGTTGGAATATTCTTAAATGAGGTGAATTATGCAGACCTATACAGTAAAAAAAGGAGATACATTATATGGTATTAGTAATCAATTTGGTGTTTCTGTTGTAGATTTAAAAAATTTAAATGGATTAAAGGATAATAATTTGCAGATTGGCCAGGTATTGAAAATTACTAGTACTTCTGGTACAAACCCCGATTCAACGATAAATTACACTGTTAAAAAGGGAGATTCATTATATGGAATTGCTAGGGTGTATAAAACTACTGTTCAAGAAATTCAGAAGTTAAATAATTTAAAATCAAATACTTTAAGTATTGGGCAAGTGTTAAAGATACCTGAAAACTATGCAGATGATCCGAGTGGGGATTTACCATCTTTTATTAATTATGTGGTTAAAAAGGGGGATTCGTTGTATTCAATAGCTAAGAAATATGGAATTACTACTGATACAATTATAAAAGACAATGGGTTAAAAAATAATTTGTTAAGTATTGGGCAGAATTTGAAGATAAGGACTAAAGAAGATTCTGTTGTTGAGGAGTGTTTTGGTGAAGATTTTTCAGATAGTACTATTGAGTATGTTGTGAAAAAAGGAGATTCACTTTATGCGATTGCTAAAAAATACAACACAGATGTAAGTACAATTATGAAAAATAATAATTTGAAGTCCAGTAATTTGAGTATTGGACAAGTATTAAAAATTTAGGAGATGAAAAATGGATAATGTTAAAATAACAGATAGTAGTTTTATGAATTCGGCTATCTATAAGAGATTTATGGATGAAAATACTGGGAGAGGTAATTTGAATATTAAAGCATCTTTTGCGAATCAGGCTCTACCTATTACTAATTTAAGAGTTGTTGTTAGTAAGGAAATTGAAAATGTTAACGTTATTTTTTATGAAGGAGTTACGAATATTTCTGGGATAATTGGTAAAATTTCTTTACCAACACCTCCTCGTAATAATGATGATTTAGTTGCTCCTGAGATGACTGTCTATAAGATTACAGCTGTATATAATAATAAGGAATATTCTTATAATGTTAATATGTATGATGGAATTTGCGTTGTACAAAATATAAATATTGTTCCATCAAATGAAAGGGTATATTATGGCAGTTAGATATCCAATTGTTCCTAATATGATTACTGTTCATTTAGGAGCTCCTAGTTCTAATGCTAGAGATATTACGATTCCATTCACTAGTTATATTTCAAACGTTGCGGCAAGTGAACTTTATCCAACGTGGCCTAGGAATGCATTGATTGCAAACATTTATGCAATAATTTCTTTTACTATGAACAGATTATATAATGAGTGGTATAAATCTAAAGGGTATAACTTCGATGTAACTTCACTTCCAGCTTATGATCAGACCTATACAGAAAACAGGTCTACTTATGAAAATATTGATAATATTGTTCAAGAAATATTTAATAATTATGTTGTGAAGGGTGATAGTATTCAACCTTATTTTACAAGTTATTGTGATGGAAGAAAAACTACTTGTAATGGACTTTCACAATGGGGGACTGTCACTTTATCAAATCAAGGTAAGACACCTTTGCAAATTTTAAAGAATTATTATGGCAGCGATATTTCTATTAAATATGATGCTGAGGTAGGAGATGGAATTCTTGGATATCCTGGGTATGATGTTGGACTCGGAAGTTTTGGAAATCCAGTACTATTAATTGAAAGAGATTTAAAAAGAATTAGATATAATTATCCTGCAATTCCTCTAATTACAGATACTTTAGGTATTTATACAACAGAGGTAGAAGATGCTGTTAAGAAATTCCAAGAAATATTTTCTCTTACTGTTACTGGGGTTGTCAACAAAGCAACTTGGTACAAAATAAAGTATATTTATAATAGTGTAAAGAAGCTAGGAGAATTATCCTCTGAAGGATTAACGGAGGATGAGATTACTCTTTTATATTCTGATAAATTAAGTCTAGGTTCGACGGGAATTGATGTTGAATACATTCATTACTTTTTAGATGCACTTGCTTTTATGGATCCTGATATGCCAAGATTACAGACTAATTCAATATATTCCGAAAATACTGTTACTATGGTTAAAGCTTTTCAAAAGAAATATAATTTACCTGTTACTGGGGAATTTACTTATAATGATTTTAAGACTTTGATAGATATTTATAATAAGATTTTAAAGTATGTTCCGGAACAGTTTAAGGATTTTATAAGTGAGTTATATCCAGATTACTTTTTAACTAAGGGTATGACTGGGGATGATATAAAAAGATTTCAAAAGTTTTTATTGAAAATTTGTAGATATGATAAATCAATACCTGGTGTTAGAGTTAATGGTATATTTGATGATTTGACTGAGAGGTCTGTTAAGAAGATACAAAAAGATTATGATTTTGAAATTAATGGAATTGTTGGACCATTATTATGGAAAAAGGTAGTTGAACTTTCTAAAAGATAAATTAATTTTATGGTATAAATTAGATAAATAAGTTTACTTTATAGCAAAAGTGTGTTATAATATGAGCGCTTAGGGTGGGAATGTATGGTGAATATGCGTTTAGATATGTTATATAGTGTAGAAGATGAATATAATAGATTATCAGCAGAAATTGATAATTATTATTTTGGAGCTATGAAATCAGCTGAAAGTGATGCTAAGTTACAAGTAGTTAAAGCAGATTATTTAAAACATCAAGAAGCTATGAAAAAATATGATAAAATGAAAAAAGATTCAGTTGGTATTGATAGTAAATTAATAACTCTATCTGCAATAAACAATAAATTAAGTTTAATTTTACAAGCGTTAGTACAGTTAAGGTTGAAGAAAAGCCTAAAACTATATAGTGTATTAATATGTCTTCGGACATATTTTTTGTTGACATAAAAAGTTATTTTACGTAAAATTTAATTATAAATTGGGAGTGATTATATGTATGATGTAATAATTGTTGGAGCAGGTCCTGGTGGTATGAGTGCGGCATTATATGCATTACGTGCAAATAAAAGTGTTCTTATATTAGAAAAAGAATGTTATGGTGGACAAATTATAAATGCAAGTAATATTGAAAATTATCCAGCAATTCTAAACATATCAGGATTTGATTTTGCGACAAACTTATATAATCAGATAAAAAAACTTGGAGTAGAATTTAAGTATGAAGAAGTGCTTGAAATTACTTGCGAAAAGGAAGTTAAAACTACAAATAATATTTATAAAGCAAAAAGTGTTATTATTGCGACAGGTTTAAATAAAAGAAAGTTAAATATTACAGGCGAAGATAAATTATTAGGAAAAGGTATTTCATATTGTGCAACATGTGATGGTAATTTCTTTAAGGGGAAAAATGTTGCGGTTGTAGGTGGTGGAAATACTGCGTTAGAAGATGCTTTATATTTATCAAATATTTGTAGAAAAGTTTATTTAATTCATAGAAGAGATAAATTTAGAGGAGAAGAAAAATTAATTAGTGAAGTTTTAAAGAAAGATAATATTGAATTAATTTTAAATTCTAATATAACTTGTATTAATGGAGAAGAATATTTAGAAAGTATAGAAGTTACAGATAAAGATAATAATATTAATAAATTAGATGTTGATGGTTTATTTATTGCGATTGGTAATATTCCTGATAATAAGAGATTTGAAAATATTGCTTTATTAGATTCAGATGGATATATAATGGCTGATAGTTGTTTATGTACAAAGACTGATGGTATATATGTAGCTGGAGATACTAGAGTAAAAACATTGAGACAACTTGCGACTGCAACTGCAGATGGGGTAATTGCTGTGACAGAAGCAATAAAAGAAATGGAGGATTAATATGGAAGTAGTAGAAATAAAAGAAAGTGAATTTAATGATAAAATAAAGAGTGGAAAAGTTTTAGTTGACTGTTATGCTACGTGGTGTGGACCTTGTAGAATGCTATCACCTATAATTGATGAGTTAGCAGGGGAAAGAGAAGATACATTATTTTATAAATTAGATGTTGATGATGCTGAGAGTATTTGTAGAGAATACGGAATAATGTCAATACCAGCACTTCTTCTATTTAAAGATGGAAAATTAGTTACTAAGTCTGTTGGATTAAAACAAAAAGATGAATTAGAAGAAATGTTAAATGATTAATGTTTATTAATTTGAAAAGCTATTTTTAGTTTTTCTTTTTTTCTTTTGTGGACAAAAAATTATAATAGATGTTATAATTGATATATAGTAAAAAGGGGTATAGATATGCTTAAGAAGATACGTGATTTTTTAATTATATTAGTTATATTTGGTGTTTCAAGTGCGGGGATTGACTATTTTAGAATGAATTCTGGGCAAGCACCTATTTTTAATATTAGTAAATATGATGAAAGTATTAAGATTCAGAGTTATAGAGGTTTGTTTTACCAAGCTTCACGTAAAGTTAAAGTTTCAACTAATGAGTCTTTAGTGGATTCTTCTGATATTGAATATACAGTTTTAAATCAAAAATTAAAAGTACCTAATCAATATAAGGAACAGAGTTTAGATTTTACTGTTAAAACTAAGGTTGATAAGAGTTGCTCTAAGGGATCTGTTTTATATTATGCTGATTTAGATACTAAGATATATTTATATTGTATTGATGAGGTTAATGTTACTTCTCTAAATAAGACTAAGAGTTTGTTAGACTATTTAAAGAAAGATTCTAAGTTTATGGGCAATTTTGATAATAATCTTGCTTATAATGGACTTAGTAATGATATGAGTACGGAGGTTTTTACTGATTTATATAATTTATCTAATAATGGGTTAACTATGTATAAATGTCATGGTACTAATGTTAATGATGTTTATTTAGCTCCAAAGGGTACTTCTTTTCAGAATGATTTTTGTACATATAAAGATGATGATTTTAAATTTATTTGGGAAATAAAACAAGAAGATGATCAAAATACTACAACTGATGATACAAATACTGGCCCTGAGGTATTTTATGAAGATGAAACTTATAGATATGAGTTTGATAAGATTGGTACACTAGATAGAACATTTATTGTTACTCCTGAAGTTAGAGGTAAAATTGCTACTTCGACTCCTTTAAGAAGTGTTCTTGCAAATAACGTTTTGACAATAAAAGAGTTAGAGGTTAAAGGACTTAAATTTAATAAGATTGATAAGGCAAAAGAAAAAGAAGAATTAGAAAAGAAAGCTGCTGAGGAGGCAAAAAAGCAACAGGAAGAGGCGGCTAAACAACAAGAAAATCAAGCTAATAATCAAAATCAGTAAAATTTAATAAAAAAATGCTTACACAAAAAAATTATTTGTGCTACAATTAACAAGCGTCGAAAAAATAACGTATTATTTTTTAAATATGTTATTTTTTTGTGAAGAAGAAGGGAGTAAAAGTATGAAAGAATTAAATTTAGGAAAAGACAAGATTAATAAATTGATACTGGCATTTAGTGTACCTTGTGTTATTAGTATGCTTATAAATTCAGTTTATAATATTGTCGATCAAATCTTTATTGGTAAGGGTGTTGGTACTCTTGGTAATGCAGCAACTAATGTTATATTTCCATTAGTAATAATTTTTAATGCTATTGCAGGATTAATTGGAAATGGTGCAGCTGCTAATTTATCATTGAAATTAGGAGAAAATAAAAAAGATGAAGCTGCTAAGAGTATTGGACAAGCTGTAAGTTTAACTATTTTAGTATCAGTTATTATAAGTGTACTTGCATATATTTTCTTACCACAACTTGTATATTTATTTGGTTGTACTAATAGTGTATACAAGTATGCAGTTGATTATGGAAGAATAATTATTATTGGAGCGCCATTTATGATTATTTATTCTTCATTATCAAGTATTATTAGAGCAGATGGTTCTCCAAAATATTCTATGGTAATGTTAGTCGTTGGAGCAATCATAAATATAATATTAGATCCTATATTTATTTTTGGATTTAATATGGGTGTTCAAGGTGGAGCTATTGCTACTGTTATTGGACAAGTTATTTCATTTATAATTGCTGTTTTATATCTTAGAAAGATAAAATCAGTAAAATTAGAAAAGAAAGATTTTAAATTAGATAGAGATATATTTAGAATATTATCTTTGGGATTATCTTCATTTATAACACAAGCAACAATACTTGTATTATTTATATTTATGAATAATATAATGACATATCTTGGAGCAAAAACTAAGTTTGGTGCAGATATACCATTATCTGTTTATGGAGTTATCTCTAAAATAAATAGTTTATATATTTCAACTGTTTTAGGTATTTCTATTGGATCTCAACCAATAATTGGATTTAACTATGGAGCAGGAAATGAATTAAGAGTAAAAGAAACTATCAAGAAAGTTTTAATAATAAACTTTACTGTAGGAATAATATTTAACTTAGTATTTTTATTATTCCCAAGACAAATTGCAGGAATATTTATTTCAGCAAGTGATCCATCATATAAATTATTTATGGAATTCGCAACACTTATGTGTCATAGTTTCTTATTAGTAATTGCACTTAATGCGTTAGAAATGACTACAAGTATTGTAATTCAATCTTTAGGACATGTTGTTAAATCTACAGCTGTTACATTTATAAGACAAATAATTTTATTAATACCAATTTCACTTATATTGGCATTCGCACTAAATAAAGGAATCTATGGTGTTTTATATGCTGGATGTATTGCGGATGCTTTATGCTTTATTATAACTATATTTATATTAAGAAGTGAATATAAGAAGTTAGGTGTTAAGGAACAAACTGATACATATACTGAAAAGCATGCAGAAAAGAATACTTATAAAGGTAAACATGTAGTAATTACCATAACTCGTGAATATGGATCAGGTGGTAGATTTGTTGGTTCATTAGTTGCAAAAAAGTTGGGTATACCTTTCTATGATAAGGAAATAATATCTTTATCAGCTAAAAAGTCTGGTTTATCAGAAGAGTATGTAGAGATGACAGATGAGAAGAAAAAATCTGCAAGTTACGAAAATAATAATGATGATAGACTATTTATTGCGGAGACAAAAGTTATAGAAAATCTTGCTAAGAAAGAGTCTTGTGTTATTGTTGGTAGATGTGCAGACTATATTTTAAAAGATAATAAAGATACTATAAAAGTATTCTTATATAGTGATGATGAAAGTAAAGTACAAAGAGCAGTTAAATATTATGGATTAGATGAAAAAACTGCCTTAAAACAAATTAAAAAGATCAATAAAGAAAGACAAAAACATTATAAATTCTATACTAATAGAGAATGGACTAATCAAAATAACTATGATTTTTCAATTAATGTTGATAAGTACGGTGTTGAAAAGACTACGGATATTATATGTGATTTTATTAAATAAGAAGAGAATACTAAATTAATTGAAAAAATTAATGACTTTATAAATTAAGAGATACTAGTTATCTCTTTTTTTCATATTATTTTATGTTGCATACGTGTTATAATAAATGTGGTGATAATATGAAAACGTGTTTAGTATTAGAAGGTGGAGCACTACGTGGAATATATACTATGGGAGTACTTGACACTTTCTTAGAAGAAAATATTGAGGTTGATTGTGTAATTGGAGTATCTGCTGGTACTTTATTTGGAATAAACTATGTATCAAAACAGCCTAAAAGAGTTTTAAAATATAACCTAGAATATGCTGGCAATAAAGATTATATGTCTTTAAAGTCTTTTATTAAAACAGGTAACATTATAAATGAAAAATTCTGTTTTCATGATCTTCCTGATAAACTATATCCATTTGATTATGATACATTTGATAAATCTAAAACTAAATTTTATTCAGTAGTCACAAATATTGAAACTGGACTTCCTGAATATATTGAAATTAGAAATTCGCGAAAACAAATAAATGTTATGAGAGCGAGTGGAGCAATGCCAATAATTTCTGAAATTGTAGAGATAAATGGTAATAAATATCTAGATGGAGGAATAGGTGACTCAATCCCAGTACAAAAAGCAATAGATATGGGATATGATAAGATAATTGTTATCCCAACACGTCCAATTGATTATAGAAAATATAAAGCTAAAATGCTTCCATATAAATTAAAATATAAAAAGTATAAGAAATTTTTAAATACAGTAGAAAATAGACCAAATATGTATAATAGTGAAGTAGAACAAGTTATTAATCTTGAAAAAGACAATAAAATATTTGTAATAAGACCTAGTAAACATATAAAAATTAAACATATGGAAACTAATAAAGATAAGATACAAGCTATGTATGATTTGGGTGTTGAAGATACTAAGAAAAAGTTAGATGATTTAAAAAAGTATCTAGAAAAGTAAAAAATAAAGTATAATATATATAGTGATTAATAAAGATAAGTTTTAATATAATGACATAAATTTAATAGGAGGAATAAAATGCTTGAACTTAAAAATATAACTAAAATTTATGCAACTGATGACTTTAAACAGACTGCTCTTGATAATATTAGTATTGTCTTTCGTAAGTGTGAGTTTGTCTCTATTTTAGGACCTAGTGGTAGTGGTAAGACTACTTTATTAAATATAATTGGGGGACTAGATGACTATACAGATGGAGACTTAATAATAAATGGAACTAGTACTAAAAAGTATACTGATAGAGATTGGGATACTTATAGAAATCATCGAGTAGGATTTGTTTTTCAAAGTTATAATCTAATAACACATCAATCAATACTTTCAAATGTTGAACTTGCACTTACTTTATCTGGTGTTGGTAAAAAAGAAAGAAGAAAAAGAGCAATTGATGCCCTTGAAAAAGTCGGCTTAAAAGATCATATAAATAAAAGACCTAATCAATTGTCTGGTGGCCAAATGCAACGTGTTGCAATTGCAAGAGCCTTAGTAAATAATCCAGATATATTACTTGCAGATGAACCAACTGGGGCACTTGACTCAGCAACCAGTGAACAAATAATGGACTTATTAAAAGAAGTTGCGAAAGATAGACTTGTAATCATGGTTACACATAATGCAGAACTTGCTCATGAATATTCTACAAGAATAATTGAAGTAAAAGATGGAGTTATTTTAAACGATTCAAATAAAGTTTCTAAGAATGAGACTGAATCAAAAAGAAATAAGCGTGATAAAAAGACAAATATGTCTATAAAAACAGCTTTATCACTTTCACTAAATAACCTAATGACTAAAAAAGGAAGAACTATATTAACAGCATTTGCAGGATCAATTGGAATTATTGGAATTGCTTTGATACTTTCTTTATCAAATGGAATAAATTCATATATTGCAAAAACTGAAGAAGAAACATTAAGCAGTTATCCATTAACAATACAAAAACAAAATGTTGATATGGCATCATTATTATCAGCATTTACTGGTAGTAAAAAAGATGATGAAAAGTCTAAGAAGAATGAAATAACATCTACTAATATAATGGGAGATGTATTTACAACGCTTTCTAAGGACACTAAGACAAATGATATGAAAAAGTTTATGTCATATGTTGAAAAAAATAATAATATAAAGAAATATACATCGGACATTAAATATTCATATGAAGTACAATTAAATTTATATAAAGATACAACAGATAAGATAGTTAAAGTAAATCCAACAACTGTCTATGACTCAATTGGAATGGGTACAAGTAATATTTCAAGTGCATATTCTTCAATGATGTCAAATAATAATGTCTTTACTGAAATGTTAGATAACGAGACATTAAATAAACAACAATATGATTTAGTTGCTGGTAAATGGCCAAAGAAATATAATGAATTAGTTCTTATAGTTGATAAGAATAACCGCATTTCAGATTATACTTTATATAGTATCGGATTACTTGATCAAGATGATTTAAAAGAACAATTTAATAAGATGGTTTCTGGTGAAGAAGTAAGTTTTAAAACAACTAGTTATAAGACAAGTGACATCTTAAATTTGAAATTTAGACTTGTTAAAAACTCTGACTATTATCAAAATGAAAATGGAATGTGGCTTGATAAGAGTGATGATGAAGAGTATATGAAAAACTTAATTAGTAATGCTGAAGAATTAAAAATAGTAGGTATTATTAAAACAAATGAAGAAGCGGTAAATGGAGCTAGTACTTATGGACTTGTTGGATATCAACATTCATTAATGACACATTTAATTAAAGAAAATGATGCAAGTGACATTGTAAAAGAACAAATTGAAAATAAAGATAAGAATATATTTACTGGAAGCATATTCCAAACAAATAAAAAATTTGATATGAATAGTTTATCTGGAGAACAAAGAACATCACTTGCTTCCATGTCACAAGAAGAGATGGCAACATATATTGAAACATATAAAGAAAACATGAGTGCAACTTATGAAGATAATTTAAAAAAGCTTGGTTCAGTGTCCTTAGACAATCCAGATTATATTTATTTATATCCAAAAGATTTCGATTCAAAAGAAAGTATTGTAAAAATAATAGATAAATATAATGATGGAAAAGAAGAAAAAGACCAGATCCAATATACAGATGTTGTTGGAGTAATGATGAGTAGTGTAACAACAATAGTAAATGTAATAAGTAGTGTCTTAATTGCATTTGTTGCAATTAGTTTAGTTGTTTCAAGTATCATGATAGCAATAATTACTTATATTTCTGTAATTGAGCGAACTAAAGAAATAGGAATACTTAGAGCAATAGGTGCTAGTAAAAAAGATATTTCACGAGTATTTAATGCAGAAACTCTAATAGAAGGACTAAGTGCTGGGGTACTTGGAATAGTAGTAACACTTCTTTTAAATATACCAATAAACATTATTATAAAGAATGTAGTAGGTATTAGTAATATTGCATCTCTTCCAGTAGGCGGTGCTATAGTATTAATTATAATTAGTGTATTACTAACAGTAATAGCTGGATTCATCCCTGCAAAAATAGCAAGTAAAAAAGACCCAGTAGAAGCATTAAGAAGTGAATAAAAAATTAAATTTATACATAAAATAAAATGGTTAGTTAAGTACTTGACTATTTTGTTTTTTTGTTTTATTATTAACTAGCGGATAGAAAAAAGAAGGTGATAGATTGCAAAGAAATGTTATTAGTGAAATTAAAAGTTTAAATAATTGTATGGTTAAAAAACTTTTTACTTTAGGAAAAAAAGAAGATGAAAAGTTTCATCCAAGACCATTACAAGTAGAAATAATGACATATTTAATTGAAAATAAAGATAAAACAATTTATCAAAAAGACATCGAAGAAAAATTAAATATAAGTAAAGCCGCTGTTTCAGATGTTTTAAATAGTATGGAAGGAAGAGGTATTATTACTAAAGAAGCAGATGTGTGTGATGCGAGACGAAAAAGAATAATAATATCTAAGAGGGCAATTGAAACACATGATGTTATGATGAAGCGTCTTGATAGTTTAAATGATAGTATACTAAATGGAATATCTGAAGATGAACTTAATACTTTTTATAAAGTAATAGAAAAGTTAAAAGAAAATATGAAGAAAGAAGGAGTTTAATGTTTAAATTATTTAAGAATTTATCTACAAAAGACAAAATATATATAGTAATTTGTATAGTCTTAATAGTTTTTCAGGTATGGTTAGAGTTAAAGATGCCAGACTACATGAGTTCAATAACTAAACTTGTTCAAACTGAAGGTAGTAAAATGTCTGATATATTAGAACAAGGGGCTTACATGTTAGCGTGTGCTGGTGGGTCTTTAATATCAGCAATTATCGTTGGATTTTTTGCATCTTTAGTTGCATCATCATTCTCTGCTACATTAAGATTAAAAATATTCAAAAAAATTCAAGACTTTGGAATTCAAGAAATTAAAAAATTCCAAACAAGTAGTTTAATTACTCGTACAACAAATGATGTAATGCAAGTAGAAATGCTAATTGGTATGGGACTTCAAATGATGGCTAAAGCACCAATTATGGCTGTTTGGGCAATCATGAAGATTCTAAATAAAGGATTAGAATGGAGTATTTTAACAGCAGTATGCGTTGCAATACTTTTAACAACTGTCGCAACATTAATGATTATTGTTATGCCTAGATTCCAAATTGTTCAAAAGTTAATTGATAAAATAAATGGAGTTACAGGTGAAAACTTATCAGGTATTAGAGTAATTAGAGCATTTAATGCTGAAAAATTCCAATCTGATAGATTTGAAGAAGTAAATGATAAGTTAACTAAAACACAAATGTTTAACCAAAGATGTTTTGCTGTAATGATGCCTATAATGAACCTTGTCATGCATGGCTTAACTCTTGGTATTTATATCATTGGAGCGATATTAATTAATAAAGCAGGAATGCTTGATAAGATTACATTATTCAGTAACATGGTAGTATTCTCAAGTTATGGAATGCAAGTAATTATGTCATTCTTAATGTTAGCCCTAATATTTATGATGTGGCCAAGAGCAGAAATATCTGCTAAAAGAATTAATGAAGTACTTGATGAAGAAATTTCAATTAAAAATGGAACATTTAAAGGAGAAACTAAAGAAACAGGAACAATTGAATTTAAAAATGTTTCATTCAAATATCCTGATGCAGATGAATATTTATTAAAAGATATTTCATTTACTGCTAAAAAAGGAGAGACAGTAGCATTCATAGGATCTACTGGTAGTGGTAAATCTACTCTTATAAATTTAATTCCTAGATTTTATGATGCAACTGATGGAGAAGTATTAGTAGATGGAGTAGATGTAAAAGAATATGATGAAGCATATCTTCACAACAAGATTGGTTATATTTCTCAAAAAGCAGTAATGTTTACTGGAACAGTAAGTGAAAATGTGGCTTACGGAGACAATGGTCGTGAAAAACCAAGTAATGAGAAAATCAAAAAAGCAATTGAAGTAGCACAAGGAACAGACTTCATAGAAAAAATGGATAAAAAGTATGACGCTCATATTGCAAGAGGTGGAACTAACGTGTCTGGTGGTCAAAAGCAAAGATTGTCAATTGCAAGAGCCATTGCAAGAGACCCAGAAATATATATATTTGATGATTCTTTCAGTGCACTAGATTATAAAACAGATGCAACACTTAGAAAAGAGTTAAAAGAATATACAAAAGATGCTACTAGTATGATTGTTGCTCAAAGAATTGGAACAATTATAAATGCCGATAAAATTATCGTATTAGATAAAGGAAGATGTGTTGGACAAGGAACACATAAAGAATTATTAAAAAATTGTGAAGTCTATAAAGAAATAGCACTTTCACAATTAAGTGAGGAGGAGTTAGCAAGTGCCTAGACCAGGAGGACCAAGAGGTGGAGCTCAAGAAAAGCCTAAAAACTTTTGGGGCTCTATGAAAAGATTACTTAAGAATTTAAATAGTTGGAAATTCTTACTTACATTTGGACTAATTCTTGCTTGTGCAAGTTCAGTACTAGCACTAATTGCTCCAAATAAACTATCTGATTTTACAGATGAAATATCAAAAGGCTTAGTACCAAATACAGAAGTACTAACAAAAATATCAAAAAGGATGACTTCAAACTTTAATGAAGAAAATTTTGCTAAAACATCAACTGAGATTATGACATCAGATAAATTAACAGCAAGTGAAAAAAAGGCATATAAAGAAGTGATTAGTAAAATGACAACATTAGAAAATAAAGAAGATGCATCTAAATTATTATTAACACTTCCAGATAATGTTTTAAAGTTTTATTTAACAGACTTTAAAATAGATGGACAAACAATAACAGTAAAAGATCAATTAGAATTAATGAAATTAACATCAAAAATGAAAGGTGAAAAATCAACTGAAAATGCCTTAAAACTAATTGATGAAATGCCAAAATCAGTAAAGAAATTAGTTGAACCAACAATTGATATGAAAGAAATTAGAAATATTGGATTCGGTTTAGGATTAATTTACTTTATAAGTTCATTATTTAGTTATATGCAATCATTCTCGATGACAACTGTATCAAATAACTTTGCGAAAAGATTAAGAAGAAACATTAGTAATAAAATTAATAAATTACCATTAAGATACTTTGATACACATGAAAATGGAGATATATTATCTCGTGTTACAAACGATGTAGATACAATATCTATGAATTTAAATAATAGTTTAGCAACTCTTGTATCTAGTACAACATTATTTGTAGGATCAATTATCATGATGTTTGTAACAAACTGGTTAATGGCAATAACTGCAATATTATCAAGTTTAATAGGTTTTGCTTTAATGTTCTTAATATTAGGAAAATCTCAAAAATACTTTGCTAAACGTCAAAAAGAGTTAGGTGATTTAAACGGTTATATTGAAGAAATTTACTCAGGACATACTGTTGTAAAAGCATATAATGGATGTGAAAAAGCAATTGAAGATTTCCAAGAATTAAATACAAGATTATATGACGCTAATAGAAAGAGTACTTTCTTATCAGGATTAATGCAACCAATCATGGGATTCGTTGGAAACTTAGGATATGTTGCAGTGTGTATTGTTGGAGCTTTACTTGTTATTAATGGAAATATTTCATTTGGTGTAATTGTTGCATTTATGATTTATGTTAGATTATTTACTAATCCATTATCACAAATTGCTCAAGCAACAACAAACTTGCAATCAACTGCTGCAGCAAGTGAACGTGTATTTGAATTCATGGATGAAAAAGAAATGAGTGATGAGTCACACGTTACAAAACATCTTCATAGACATAAAGTAAAAGGTGAAATTGAATTTAAGAATGTTAAATTTGGTTATGATGATACAAGAACAATAATTAATAATTTCTCAGCAAAAGCAAAGCCAGGACAAAAGATTGCGATTGTTGGACCAACTGGTGCAGGTAAGACAACAATGGTTAACTTACTTATGAAGTTCTATGAAATTAATTCAGGAGATATTTTAATAGATGGTGTTTCAACAAAAGAATTAACTCGTGAAAACATTCATAAATTATTCGTTATGGTTTTACAAGATACATGGTTATTTGATGGAACAATAAGAGAAAACATTAAATTCAATCAAGAAAATATAACTGATGAAGATATTTGGAATGCTTGTAAAACAGTTGGAATTGATCACTTCATTAAGACTTTACCAGGAGGACTTGATGCTCGTCTTGGTGATAATGAAGCAATAAGTAGTGGAGAAAAACAATTACTAACTATTGCTCGTGGTATGGTAGAAGATGCTCCATTCTTAATTTTAGATGAAGCAACTTCAAACGTAGATACAAGAACTGAAGAATTAGTTCAAAAAGCAATGGACAAATTAACAGAAGGAAAAACATCATTCATTATTGCTCATAGATTATCGACTATTAAAAATGCAGATTTAATTTTAGTAATGAAAGATGGAAATATAATTGAGCAAGGAAATCATGATGAATTAATAAAGGAAAATGGTTTCTATGCAGATTTATATAATTCACAATTTCAGAAATAGATTGTCAACTTACAATCTATTTTCTTTTTTTACTACAAATTTTTTAAAAGTGTGGTAGAATTGAATAAAGGAGTGATATGTATGGCAAAATTTTGTCAAAATTGTGGTACACAAGTAGCTGATGATAATCAAGCATTTTGTCAAAATTGTGGAGCAAACTTAGGTGTTAATACTAATACTTTTGCTCAACAACAAACTGTTGTTAATAATAATCAAAAATCTAAAATGGCTGCAGGTTTATTAGGTATATTTTTAGGTGGATGGGGAATACATAATTTCTATCTTGGATATACAGGAAAAGGTATTGCACAAATAATTGTTACTATATTAACTTGTGGTATTGGAGCTCTTTGGGGGCTTATTGAAGGTATTATGATTTTAGCTGGTAGTATCACTACTGATGCTAATGGTGTTCCTTTAAAAGATTGATGTTAGACTTAGGCTTGCAAATGCACAGGTCAAAGACATGAAAAAATAAATTCATAGTCTTTTTTCTTAGTAATTATCGAGAAAACCAAAACAAAAGCCCTTAAAAAAACGACTAGTTTATGTTATTCTTTTAACATAGAATTGTGAGTGATAATAAATGAAACCAATAAAAAATATCGATAAATTAGATAAAAGACAAAAGAAATACTTAAAAAATAAGTTTGGTATATCTGCTTGGAAAGATTTAACGCCAACTATTTTAAAAAATTTAAAGGAAGCAATGAAACAATTAACGGATACTAGACAACAAGAAAAGACAATATATAAAATGTGGGATGTTGTAACTTGTGTTGTTATTTCATGTTTATGTGGTATGAAGACATGGGAAGAAATACATGATTTTGTTGTTTTAAAATATGAATTTTTTAGAAAATTTTTAAAAATGACTGGTGGTATACCAAGTGCTAAAACATATGAAAGAATTATGTCTATTATTGATAAAAAAGAATTAGAAATAATTGTCTTAGATTTCTTCAAAACAATAACAACAAATTTATATTCAACGCTCGACATTTTAAATATTGATGGCCGAGTAAACAATGGTAGTAAAAGAAAAGCAACTGTTAAAGTAGATGCTGTATCACCTCTTAGTTGTTTAAATGTATATTCAAACAATTTACGTATGTGTATTGCAGAAGAAATAATTGATAAAAAAACGAATGAAATACCAACAACAGCAGCCATATTAGAAAGGTTAAATGTAAAAGATTGCCTTATTACTTGGGATGCTTTAAATACTCAAAAAGATAATATAAGTGCAGTTATAAAAGCAAAAGCCTACTATGTAGTACCAATAAAGGGAAATCATGCTTTATTTTATCAAGATTTAATAGATTACTTTGATGAAGAAGAACAAAATCTTATTATAGGAGAGAAAATAAATACAAAATATAAAAAAGAAAATGAATATAAAAATGGTTCTTCAATAACCTATGAATATTTTCAAACGACAAATATAAAATGGTATGAAGATTATAAAAGTTGGGATGGATTAAAAACGATAGGCATGGTTAAAAAGACTATCATAAGTCAAAATAATGGTAAAGAAGAAACAAATGTCGAATGCAGATATTACATAGCAAATATAGAGTTAAATATTGAATTATTTAGTGAAGCAATAAGAAAACATTGGAGTGTTGAAAACAAATTACATTGGCATTTAGATGTAACATTTAATATGGATAATAATCACACATTAGATAAAAATGCACTTATGAATTTAGAGATAATAAATAAATTTTGCTTAGGAATGTTAGAAAGAGTAAAACCATATTACAATATGAGTTTAAAAAGAATAATGAATGTATTAAGTTTAGATTTAGAAAACAGTTTTTTAGAATTTCTAGCCTTTTTAGCATTAGCAAATGAGACTACATAATGTAGATAAGACATCGTTTTTTTGCTATTGTTTTAGCCAAAAGCGTAGATAATTACTAAGAAAAAAGACTATGAAATTATTTTTTCATGTCTTTGACCTGGCAAATGCAAGCTTTTTACTTGAAAAAAAATAGACTTTTATGCTATAATTAAATCATGAGAAATATATTAATAAGTTAATATTAATTATGTTTCGTGGGGATACTTTAATAGGGTAAGATTAATTGTATTCCCATTTTTTTTACTGATTTTGATTTAAGTGGGTAATGATATGGGAAAAATGTTGGATAAGTTGTTTAAGTGGAGTGTTAAAGATTTATTAAAAGCAACGTTTGGCTGTTTTCTATTTGCTTTTGCGGTAAATATATTCTTAGTACCAAATTCTTTATATAATGGTGGTATTTTAGGTGTTGCGCAATTGATTAGAAGTTTTTTAGTTGGAGTGTTACATTTAAATTTTAATTTTGAAGTAGCTGGTATTATTAACTTTTTATTAAATGTTCCATTATTTATATTAGCTTATAAATTTATTAGTAAAACTTTTTTTAGAAGAAGTTTAGTGTGTGTTATTTTTCAAACTATATTCTTAACTATAATTCCAATTCCTGATAAGGCAATTATAAGTGATTTATTAACTTGTGTTTTAATTGGTGGAATGATTGCTGGATATGGTAGTGGTATTACTCTTTCTGCTAGTGGATCAGGTGGTGGAACAGATATTATTGGAATTCTTATAAGTATGAAAAACAGAAAATTATCTGTTGGTAAGATTGGAGCTTCTATAAATATTGTTATTTATGCTATATGTGGAGCTATTTATGGTCTTCCTACTATGATTTATTCTATTATTTATGCAGTAATTGCAAGTATAGTTATTGATAATACTCATGAACAAAATATTTGTAG
>CAVLBI010000113.1:0-4784 GCA_963661295.1 bacterium | reverse complement strand
ACTCCCAACAGTGGTTTTGGAGACCATTATTATACCATTTAACTAATCCCCTAAAAAATTGTCCAATAAACTTGAACAATTCGATTATATCACAAAGAAAAATGTGTTTCAACAGTAAAATATAATTTTAATAGCTCTTCTCAGAAGCCTTAGTTATATTAACTCCAAAATTTTTATTAAAAGCATCAATACCTTCAACGCTTGGGTTAATAATAGTTTGAGAATCTAAAAATCTATCATCCTTAAACTTATTAAAATTCTTAAGTGATCTAGGATCACTATTAAAATATTTAGCCACTTCTTCTAACTTATCATGTGAATTTGCTCTATAAATTAAATCACTTCCAGTATCATAATTAGAAACATAGTATACATACCTAGCTAATCCCTCAAGTATAGCCTTAGAAACTTGAGTTGCTTCTATACTTCCAGTACCAAATGAAATTGTTACAAAACTTGCATCATTATTTTCATCAAGAGCACTCTCAGCACTAGTCGGTTTTGTTGAAGAAACTCTTCCTTTCTCATCAGCCAAGAATCCTACTTGTCCACATAAAATATCGCCAACAGCTATATCATTTTTTTCTAAAGCAGCTTTCATAGATATAGTAAGAGCATCAGAATGACCTAGTCTAGTATTACTATATGGACCAAAAATTACAGTATCACTTCCAGAACTATACTGTTGATCTAACGTAATAATAACACTTCCATCATAATTAATATCTTCGGAATTTTGAGTTGCAGTAAATGCTAATCCAGAATTTTCTAAATCTTCACAAACATCTGCAATAAAGGAATCACTACAATCACTATCATTAATTATAATATTCAAATCATTAATTTTATCAATTCCAACACTTGTAGAACCATCAATAAACATATTATTTAATTGCTCATTATTACCATTACTATTCAAAATATCACCTCTTAAATTAAGTATATATAAAATAAAATTTAAAGTCAAAAGATTAAAAGCTATTTAACATTAATTAACACATAAAGTATAAATTTGTTTAAAATGTTTAATAATTAATGATAAAATATAATTAAACAAAGGAGTGATGCTAATGAGCTCTAACAGAAAGCATAAAGGAAATAAAAAAAAGAAAAATAAAAAACTCATCTTGGCATCTACAGCACTGGTACTTTTAGCTCTAGTTTTATTTACTATTTATTTTATGGCAGTATTTAATAAAGAACCGAAAAAACTGATAAATAAAGTAATAAATAATGAACCACAAAAAAGCCTAACTATTTTTGATGAAAATAGTAATGAAAGACCAATCGCTATAATGATTGATAATAATGTGGGAAACAATAATCACGCAGGCCTACAAGACTCATATTTGAATTATGAAATAATTGTTGAAGGCGGACTAACAAGAATAATGGCCATATATAAGGATAAAAAAGTTGATTTAATTGGACCAGTTAGAAGTTCAAGGCACTATTTTCTAGACTATGCATTAGAAAGCGATGCTATTTATGCTCACTATGGTTGGAGTACTTACGCAGAAAATGATATCAAGCAACTAAATGTAAATAATATAAATGGTCTAACTGATGATACTCCATATTGGCGCGATAAATCCATAAGAGCACCACACAATGTATTTACATCAATAGATAATCTTCAAAGTTATGCATCAACAAAAAATTATCAAAAGACTTCTTCAAAATGGCAATTATTAAAATATGATGCCGATGAAATATCTTTAAAACAATATGAAGAAAAAACACAGTCATCAGAAAGTGATACAACTGAAACAAATTTACTAACTGCCAACAACATTTTAATGCAATATTCAAATCACCAAACAAGAAGTTATAAATATGATGCTGAAAATAAATATTATTTAAGATATATGAATGGAGAAACCCATATTGACAAAACAACTAATGAACAACTTCATTATAAAAACATAATTATTGAAAGAGTAAACAATAAAACTCTAGATTCATACGGAAGGCAAGATCTAGATACAGTAGGTTCTGGAACAGGATACATAATAACAGATGGTTATGCGCTTCCAATAAACTGGACAAAAACTTCAAGAAGTGCTAAAACTAAATATACATATACAAATGGTAAGGAAATAGTTTTAAATGATGGAAACACATTTATACAAATAGTTCCAACAACCAGTAATATAACAATAGAATAGGAGAGATTAAATGAAAGTAGGATTATTTGGAACAGGAGCATATGGAATTGCATTATGTAGCATTCTTACTCACAACAACCACGAAGTCACAATGTGGACAAAAATAGAAAGTGAAAAAGAAGAATTACAAAAAACTAGATGCAACAAAGCTAAGCTGCCAAATTATAAATTAGAAAAAAATGTAAAAATCACATCAAGTATTGAAGAAACAGTAAAGGATAAAGACTTATTGATAATTGCCATACCAGCAGCATTTGTAAGTTCCTTATGCGATGACATGGCTCCATATGTTGAAGGAAATCATATATTAATAGCAACAAAAGGTATAGAGCAAGGGACAGGATTATTTATAAGTGAAATAGTAGAACAAAAATTAAATACAAAAAATATTGCTGTAATTAGTGGACCAACATTCGCAACAGACCTAGTTACAAAAATGCCAGCAGGTCTATCGGTAGCAAGCAAAACACCTGAGACTATCTTAATTACTCGTCAAGCTTTACAGAACAACTATATAAAATTGCGAGACACAACAGATATAATTGGAGTTGAAGTTTGTGGTTCTATAAAAAATGTTATAGCCCTAGCTGCTGGTATGCTTGAAGGCCTAAAAGCCAATGAATCTACAAAGGCAATGCTATTAACAGAAGCTGTACATGATATGCAAAACATATTAAGCGCATTTGACTGCGATAAAAGAACAGTTACATCATTTGCCGGAATAGGCGATTTATTATTAACTTGCACATCTACAAAAAGTAGAAATTTTAGTTTTGGTAAATTAATAGGTGAAAATCCATCTAGGGAAAAAATAGAAGAATATCTAAATACAACAACTGTTGAAGGATATTACACATTAGAGTCAATATATCAGTTACTAAAAGACAAACAAGTTACTATTCCGATAATTGATTTAATTTATGAAATCATTGTAAACGGAAAAGATCCTAATTTATTACTTTTATTTTTAGTATATAAATCTTAAAAAATAAAAAACATATGGTATACTTAATATAATAGGAGGTACACATGAATAAATTTATGGAAAAAATATTTAAATCATCATTATTAAATTCAATAGCATTAATAATATTAGGATTACTATTAATATTTCAATCAGAAGCAACCATAGTTTCAATATCTTATATAATTGCCGCAGTAATAATTTTAGTAGGAGTTGTAGCAGGTTTAAGATATATAAAAAACTTTAAAGAAGACACAAGAAGTGAACTAGATATAATTTACTCTGTTGTATGTATAGTATTAGGAATAGTAGTAATAAAAAATCCACAAGCTATAGCCAGTATAATTCCGTTTGTTATAGGAGTTGTTATAATTATTAATAGTGCTACAAAACTACAATATAGTATGGAATTGAAAGAAAACCAAAATAATTTATGGAAATCAACTATGATTTTAGCATTAATAACTACAGTTTGTGGTATAGTGCTAATTTTTAATCCATTCAGTGGTGCAGTTTTAATCACAAGAATTGTAGGAATTTTAATTTTAATTTATTCCGTATTGGATATAATTTCAACTATTTCAATCAGAAGTACAGTAAAACAACTACACGATGCTGTAGAAGAAACAATAACAGATGCAGAAATAATTGATGATAAAACTGATGCAAAAAGAAAAAAATCGACTAAAAAAAATAAAAAGGAGAAAAAATAATGCAGAATTATTACCCACTAATTTTAGGTATTATGGACACATTGAATGACTGGAATGATAAATTGAATTCTTTTTCGGCAGAAAAACTAGATAACGTATGGATTGGTACTGCAATATTAGGAATATTAATTATCGTTGCATTCTTTGGAGTTCAATCACTAAATAAAAAATAGATAAGAAATAGTTAAAATAGTAAATATAATTAAAGTTTACTATTTTTTTATGTAATAGTTTATTTGAAAAAAAAGCAAAAAAAATGTATAATAAACAAAGACGAGGTAAATACATGAATGTTGAAAAATTAGAAATTGGAAAAAAGTATGAAATTCATGGCTATAAACATGATGGTAAAATTCACAGATCATGGGATGAAGCGGTCTTATTAGAAATTCATGATGACTATTTAATATTTGGAAACGAAAAAACAAAAGTAACAGAATCAGATGGTCGTACGTGGAGAACTAAAGAACCCGCAGTGCTATACTTCTTTTATAAAGATTGGTACAACATAATTGGACAATATAAAAAAACAGGAATCTATTATTATTGTAACATTGCGTCACCATTTATTATTGAAGAAGGCACAATTAAATATATAGATTATGATTTGGATTTGCGTGTATTTCCAGATGGAAGTTTTAAAGTCCTTGACAGGGGAGAATATAAATATCACAAGAGTTTAATGAATTATCCAGAGTCAATTGATAAAATTTTAAAATCTGAATTAACTAACTTAATTGATACTGTAAGAAAAAAAGAAGGTGCATTTAAACCAGGAACAGTAGAATATTACTGCGATATATATAGCAAAATGAAAAAAAAATAGATACTTTTTTCTTTTTTTTATGCAAAAAAACTTAGAGTAAATAATAAAAAAGCAAAAAAGCTCAAATGAAAATGTAAGTGCAACTTTGAAAGGTTAAATGCAATGTTTGAGTT
>CAVLBI010000112.1:12865-14927 GCA_963661295.1 bacterium | reverse complement strand
AAGAATTTTTTTTTGTTTTCAAAAGAGTTTTACAATAAAGTAGGACTCTTTTTTTAAGATAATTTGTTATAATAAAAAAGAGGAGAAGATATAATGAAGAAAGAAGAATACGAAGAGCTAATAAAAATAGGTATAACTAATGGAGCTGACTTTGTAGAAATATATGATGAAAATTCATATTCTAAAAGTTATATATTTAATGATTCAAAATTAGATTCAATTAATTCAAATAATATAAAAGGAATAGGTATTAGAGTTATAAAAAATGGTGATGTATATTATTCTTCCACTAACAACAAATCATTTGAAAATGTAAAAGAAATTATAAATAATTTGACTAACACTTTTTTTAGTAAAGAAGAAAATATCAAAGAAATAAAATTAAGTAATATTAAAGATAAAAAACAGAAAGTAAAAATGGCACACGAAAGTATTAATGTAGAAGAAAAAAAGAAGATACTAAGTAAACTTGATAAAAGTGTTCGTAAATATTCCGAATTAATACAACAGGTTATGCTTGGATTCATAGAAAATGACAAAACTTATATTATAGCAAATTCAAATGGAAAATATATTCAAACAAATAAAGTTACAACTAGATTTATCGCAAATATTTATGTCGAAAAAGATGGTAAAAAAGAAAATGAATTTACTGACTATGCAACTGGAACTGGATATGAATTTTTAGACATGATAGATTTAAATAAAAAAGTTTTGGATTGCTGTAAAAGCGCAATAAAAAAATTAAATGCAGTTAATATAAAAGGTGGTGAAATGCCAGTCATTATTGCCCCAGGATTTGGAGCTGTAATTTTTCATGAAGCCTGTGGCCATGGTCTTGAAGCAACATCTGTTGCTCCAAAAATATCTGTATTTAAAGATGACTTAGGAAAGAAAATCGCAAGTGAAAAAGTTACATTAATCGATGATGGAACAATAGAAGATGGATGGGGAAGCAATATAATTGATGACGAAGGAAATAATACTGAAAAAAACATTTTAATAGAAAAAGGAATATTAAAAAAATTTTTAGTCGATGAGATTAACACAAAGAAACTATCTCAAAAAGCAAATGGCTGTGGTAGAAGACAAAACTATACATACGCCCCAACATCAAGAATGAGTAATACTTATTTATTGCCTGGAAAAGATAAAATAGAAGACATGGTAAAAAGTATTGAATACGGTGTATATTGTGAGAGAATGAGTGGAGGAAGTGTAAATCCAGCAACTGGTGAGTTTAACTTTGCAGTTGAAACAGCCAGTTTGATAGAAAAAGGAAAAATAACAAAAAAAATAAAAGGAATAACTTTAATTGGAACAAGTAAAGAAGTTTTAAAAAATGTTGAGATGATTTCTGATGATTTAGAATTAGCTGGTGGATATTGTGGAAGTAAAAGTGGAATGATACCAGTAACAATTGGTCAACCCACAATAAAAATTTCAAAAATATTAGTGGGAGGAATGGAATAAATGACATACAAAGAATTTTTTGGATTGGCAGAAAATAAAGGAATAAATAAAATACAAATTACAGAAACAACAACTAAAAAACTAGAAATAAATTATATAGACGAAAAGCTGGAAAAATATAATATTGCAGAACAAGTAGATTATTACATAAAAGCAGAAAAAAATAAAAAAACTGAAAAAGTGAAAACTAATTATATAGATGAAAGTATATTAGACTTATTGATTATGAAATTAGATGAAACAGATAGTTCATATGAAGACGAATACCTTAATAGAAAAAAAATAATGCCTTTAAAAGAAATTACCATAAACATTTCAGAAAAAAGAAAAAAAGAATTATCATCATTATATGAACTAAAAAAGTTAAATAGTTCAATTTCAAAAATTAAAAGTTTTTATGAAGAATGCAGTGAAAGAATAAGAATAATAAACAATCTTGGTACTGACATATCATCAAATAAAAATCTATATTCTTTTGCCGCAGAAATAATTATTGATAATAAGGGAGAAATATCAAGCTATGACAAAAGTATAATTAAGACTGAAAAAAACAAAATAGATTTTAAACAATTTACAAAAAATATTATAG
>CAVLBI010000112.1:6439-12855 GCA_963661295.1 bacterium | reverse complement strand
GGAATAATTATATCAACAAAAAAAGATATAGAAACAAAAAAATATAATATTATTCTATCAAAAACAGTAGCCGGAAATATTTTGTCGCATTTAGTGGATATGCTTTCAGAAACTAATATTAGACTTCATACTTCATGCTTAGAAAATAAAAAGAATCAGCAAATATTTAATCAAAAAATTAATATTATAGAAGAACCAAAAAATAAAAGATATCCTGGATATAGACTATTTGACGATGAAGGAACAGAAACAAAAGATAAAAGTATTGTAAAAGATGGAAAATTAATAACATATCTATCAAATATCAAGGAAGCTAAAATAAATAATTCAAAGTCAACAGGAAATGGTTATGAATATATAACAACAAGTAACATGCATATTCAAGAAGGCAATAATGCTCATGAAGAAATGTTAAAAAAATTAAATAATGGTTTATATATAACAGATTATATGGGAGCATCATCAACTTCAATTAGCCAAACAACTGGAAAAATTTCACTTCAAGTATTTGGTTTTATAGTAGAAAATGGAAAAATAATATGTGGTTTTTCACCAAGCATAATGACAACAACAATTTTTGAATTATTCTCAAATATAAAAGAGATAGGAAATGACATCTCATTTACAAATTTGTCATCCGCATCACCAGAATTATTAATAGAAAATATTTCAATTGCAGGTAGTAAATAACATCTTTACACAATTTAATAAAAAAACGTATCTAAGAGTTGTATAACTCTTTTTTTTTGGTATAATAAATTCTAGGTGATAGAAATGGATTATAAAATAACAACATATTCTGAAGAAGAAACAATAGAATTAGCACAAAACATAGAATCTGAAAAATTTCCTAATATGGTTATATGTTTGAGAGGAGACTTAGGAAGTGGAAAAACGGTTTTTACTAAAGGTTTCGCACAAGCACTAGAAGTAAAAGAAGAAGTGACTTCTCCAACATTTAATATTATTAAGGAATATACATCTGGAGAAATGCCACTTTATCATATGGACGTATATAGACTAGATGGAAGAGTAGATGACTTAGGTATTGAAGAGTATTATACAAAAAAAGGTATAACTATTATTGAATGGGCAGATATGATTCCAGATTATCTTCCAGAAAAAAGATTAGATATAAAGATTAAAAGTTCAATGGAAGATGAAGATAAAAGAATAGTTACTATAACTCCACATGGAAGAAAATATGAAGAACTATGTGAGGCAATTCTATGAAAATATTATATATAGATACATCCTCAAATTATTTATATTCAGCAATTGCAGAAGATGAAAATATATTAGCAGAAGTTAAAGAGGAATTTGGACAAAGCTTATCAGAAGAAGCACTTCCAAAAATAGTAACACTATTTGAAGAGACAAATTTAAATCCAAAAGATATTCAAAAAATAATAGTAGTAGATGGACCAGGATCATTTACAGGAATAAGAATTGGAATAACAATTGCTAAAGTATATGCTTGGAGTTTAAACATTCCAATTACAACTATAAAATCATTAGAAGCAATGGCTGTATCAAGTGATAATAAAAAAATTCACATTCCAATGATAAATGCACGCCGTGGATATGTGTATGCAGCAATCTATGGAGTCGAAAATGAAGTAATACTAAAACCGCAACATATTGAACTAAAAGAATTACAAAAAGAAATAGAAAAATTATCACAAGACTACGAAATTATTTCAAATGATGAATTTGATACAGAATTTGCAAAAGAAACATACAGTCCTAATTTCAGTAAAATAATTATGCATTTCAAAGATAGAGAAAATATTAACCCACATGCAGTTAATCCAGAATATTTAAAATTAACAGAAGCAGAAGAAAGTAGATTATGATAATAAATTTAACAAAAAACAATTTAGATATTATAGATAATACTTTTATTGATTCAAAATATATAAAAAATGAATTTGAAACAAATCCATTTGCAAAAATACTGTTATTGCAAGAACAAAATAATATTATTGGTTACATATATTATAGTGATATATATGAAAGAGCAGAAATAAATCAATTTGAAATAGAAACTTTCCACAGAAATTGTGGAAAAGGTAATTTTTTGTTAAAAAAAATGATTGAAACAGTAAAAAAAGACATAACCTTAGAAGTAAAAAAAGATAATATATCTGCAATTAAACTTTATGAAAAAAATGGATTTATAAAAAAAGCAATTAGAAGAGGATACTACAGCGGTGTAGATGGAATTCTCTATGAAAGAAAATATTCAGAAGACTCTTCTAATTAAGAGTCTTTTTATGTTATAATATCAAAGAAGTGAAAAGGTGATATAAATGAAAGATATATATATATTAGGTATAGAAAGCAGTTGTGATGAAACAAGTGCATCTATAGTAAAAAATGGTACAGAAGAAATTGCAACAGTAATATCTTCTCAGATTGATATTCATAAAAATTATGGTGGAGTAGTTCCAGAAATAGCGAGTCGTCATCACGTAAAGAACATTACAATAGTTTTAGAAGAATGCCTACAAAAAGCTAATATGACAATGGAACAAATAGATGCAATAGCAATAACTTATGGACCAGGGTTGATTGGTTCACTATTAATAGGATTAGAGGCCGCAAAAACTTTAGCTTTTATTTATAACAAGCCTTTAATTCCAGTTCATCATATAGCTGGACATATATATGCAAATAGTCTTGTTCAAGAATTGCAATTTCCATTATTAGCTGTTGTAGTTAGTGGAGGACATACAGAAATTGTAGAGATGACAAAACATTATAGTTTTAATAAGCTAGGTGGTACTTTAGATGATGCTATTGGTGAATGTTATGATAAAGTAGCACGTGTCGTTGGATTAGAATATCCAGGTGGACCAAAACTTGACAATCTAGCCGCAACAGGAAAAGATACCTATAAATTACCAGTTCCATTAAAAGATGACAGTTATAACTTTTCATTTAGCGGTTTAAAAAGTGCCGTAATTAATCTTGCTCATAATGAAGAACAACGAGGAGAAAAAATAAGACAAGCAGATTTAGCTGCATCATTCCAAAAAGTTGCAGTTGAATCAATAACGTCAAAAGTAAGAAAAGCAATAATTGATAAAAAAATAAAAAATGTTATAGTTGCCGGTGGTGTAGCAGCAAATAAAGGATTACGTAATGCCATGCAAAAATTAACCGATGAATTAGGAGTTAATCTTTCAATTCCACCAATCCAATATTGTACAGACAATGGTACAATGATTGCCGCAGCAGGATATTATGCATATTTAGCTGGAAGAAGAGCTGACTTAACATTAAATTCAAAATCACAAGACACGTTAAATTAGTGTCTTTTTTTATTATTGGTATTTATTCTAATAAAAAATATGTTATAATTATTATTATGAAAATAGGGAGGCTAGAAAATGATAAATAGAGTAGTTTTAAATGAAACTTCATATTTTGGTCGTGGTTCTCGCAATAAATTAGGAGATGAATTAAGAACCAGAGGCCATCAAAAAGTATTAATAGTAAGTGATTATTCATTAATGGAGGCAGGAGTAACAGAAAAAGTTGTAGATGTTATTGATAAAGCAGGATTAACATATTTTGTATTTAATCATGTTAAACCAAATCCAACTGTTAAAAATGTTCAAGACGGATTAACACTTGCCCAAATAAATAATGTTGATGCAATTGTTGCAGTTGGTGGAGGAAGCGTTATAGATACAGCCAAAGCAATATCTATAATTATGACAAACAATGAACATAGTGGAGTAACAAGTCTTGATGGTGCTGTTGAAACACGAAATAAAGGATTGCCATTATTTGCATTACCAACAACAGCTGGAACAGCAGCAGAAGTTACAATTAACTATGTAATTACAGATGAATCAAATATGAAAAAGATGGTATGTGTTGATGTTCATGACATTCCAGTATGTGCAATTATAGACCCTGATCTAATGCAAAGCATGCCACAATCATTGGCATCAACAACAGGTATGGATGCATTAACTCATGCAATGGAAGGATATATTACAAAAGCAGGATGGTTAATACCAGATATGTTCCATATAAATGCAATGTCTTTAATTTATAAGAATTTAGCAAAAGCTGCAAATGAAAAAGATGATATTGCTATAGAAAAAATGGCATATGCTCAATATATCGCTGGAATGGGATTCTCAAATGTAGGATTAGGAATCGTTCATTCAATGGCACACTCATTAGGAGCATTCTTTGATACACCACATGGATTAGCAAACTCAATTTTATTACCACATGTAATGAGATTTAATGGACAAGTTTGTCCAGATTTATTTAGAAATATGGGAAGAGCATTCGGATTAAACATGGAAGGATTAAATGATTACGAAGTCGTTGAAACAATAGTAGATGCAATTCAAGAATTATCAAAGAGTATGAATATACCACAACACCTAAAAGAAGTTGGTATACCTAAAGATATGATTCCACAATTAGCAGCTCAAGCTATAAATGATGCTTGTACACCTGGAAATCCACGTGAAGTAACAGTTGATGATTTAATAACAATTTATAATCAAGCCTATTAAAAGGAGTGAAGAAGATGTTAAGAGCAAAAGTAGGATATAGTATTAATCCAGCCCCATTTATAGCTGGACTGGAAACAGCAAAAATTTCAACAAAAGATTTTAATAATGTTAAAATAAATTTTCTCTATACATCAGCAGATGATAATGTAAGAAAATATTTAAAAGGAGTTCAAAGTGTTACAACAACACCAGTAATTGGATGCACAAGTAGTACAGGAATTATTGTTCCAGAGGGATACATAGAGTCACCATCAGGATTTTCTGGAATGATGTCGCTAAATGATCCTGATATGGTAGTTGGTGTTGCCTGTCATGAGGCAGGACGTGATGCAAGAGCAATAGGAAGAAAAGTTGCTATAGAAGCAGTTGAAAATGCAAAAACTACCAGAGCCCCAGCATACTTTTACATGGTTGCCAGTCCAAAAGAAGAAGAAGATTATCTAATGGGAATTCAAGATGTAATTGGAAGAGTACCAATGTTTGGTGGAAGTGCTGCAGATGACAATCTAGAGGGTGACTGGAAAATTATTTGTAATGATAAAATATTTTCAGATGGAGTAGCAGTAGCATTCTTCTATACAGACAATGAAATTGAAACAACATTTACAGGTGCATATACTGAAACTCAAAATATAGGCTTAATTACTGAAGTAAAAAATAATCGTACACTAGTAACTATTGATGGAGTATCTGCATTAAAAAAATATGCTCATTGGATAAATGTTTCTCCAAATGAATTAAAAGACAAAAATTTATTTAGAGCATCAATTACAAAACCTTTAGGAATAAAAGATCCACTAGGTAATATAACTGTAATTCGTCAACCAATATTTGGAAATGATCAAGGTACCAGAACAACATCAGATGATACAATTACGTTAGGAAATAAGGTTATAGAAGGTACTGCAATTATTCAATTAAAAGCATCTCAAGATGAATTAATTTCATCAACAGGAGAGACATTAAAAACATTAAGAAGAAAAACATATACAGAGCCGGCTGCATATATATTAATACACTGTGGAGGAAGACGTACAGAAATTGGTAATAGAATAGGTGAAGTTCATAAACTATTATTAAAAGAATCAAAAGGGGTTCCATTTATTGTTCCATTTGCATTCGGAGAATATGGATACAATGAACATTCATCAAATATATGTGGTGGTCTAATGTTATCATTCACAGCATTTGGAAAAAATTAAAGGAAGAATAATCTTCCTTTTTTTTGAATATATTTGTCTAAAAAACTAAACCGATAATAATGAAAAGTAGTGCCAAGATAACTATATAAAAAAACCAACATTTAAGATTAATAGACACCACCTCCTAAATATATTCATAATATTATATTCAGAATAAAAATATTCAAATAATTATATAGCCAAAAAAAATCTACTATTTTGTAGATGCTTTTTTTCTGCCAAATAATTCATCAATAGAAAATGGCTTATATATTTTTGTAAGTCCATAAATAAAAGTAGTAGGTATAACATTAATTGCATTTTCATAATGAGAATATGCTGATTGAGAAGTATTTAATTTTTTAGCAACAAATACCTGTGTAACTTTATTTTTTAATCTTAATTCAGTTAAATTTTTAGCGAGTAAATCTAAATCAAATTCAAGAGGCTCATAATTTTCATTTTTTGAAATAATTCCAAATAGATAATCTAAACTTAATGAATATTCATTTGCATACTCAATAAGTCTTTCGATAGGAATAGTATCCTTACCAGTTTCCCATCCAGAAATCGTAGAAAAATGCAAATCAAAAAACTCTGCTACATCCTTCTGTTTTAAATCCAAATCTTCTCTACTTGCTCTCAAATTTTTTAATATCATTATCATTCACCTAAAATAATTATTTCA
>CAVLBI010000112.1:0-6359 GCA_963661295.1 bacterium | reverse complement strand
ATCGCAAATAATAAAATCTCTTAAATTAGGGGAAATAGAATATTGAATTTATTCGTTGTAAATAAAGGAAAAATAAAAGAAAATCAAAAATTAATCTTAAAGCAATTTCTAATTGCTTAAAAAAATTTATATAAAGGTTTATGATTAAAAAGAAAGGAGGACATCTTATAATAATTCTTGATAATTATTAATGAGAAGAAATAAAAAATAAATAAATTAAAAAAAGCGTGTGATAAAAAGATTAGTAGACTATTTTGTAGTCTACTTTTGTTTTTTTCTTAAATAAATTTAAGAACTATCCAGCCATTTTCTTACTTATAAAAACTTCAATAATATCAATTATTAAATACATAAGATATGAAAGTACTCCCAGAATAATTACACTACTAATAACAAGATTAATATTAAAAACCTGTGAACCATACATAATCAAATAT
This sequence comes from bacterium, assembly GCA_963661295.1. Classification (GTDB taxonomy): domain Bacteria; phylum Bacillota_I; class Bacilli_A; order RF39; family UBA660; genus UBA3789. The sequence goes on along the minus strand of CAVLBI010000112.1, from coordinate 5,922 downwards.
CCAAGACCTTCTTTAGAAACTAATAATTCACCCATAATTACTCCAATTAAACTCATAGAAATATTTACCTTTAAAGCAGAAATAATATTTAAAATATTCCAAGGGATTATTAACTTAGTAAAAATTATAAGTTTATTTGCTCCAAAACTTCTCATTAATGTCACATAGTCATTTGGTGTTGAAATAAAGTAATTATAGACATTGATAATAGTAATAAAAAGACTAATCGTTAATGCCATAAAAATAATAGAGTTCATACTAGCACCAACCCAAATAATAATTAGTGGACCAAGAGCTACTTTAGGAAGAGAATTTAAAACAGTAAGATAGGGCTCAAGAACTTTAGCACAAATTTTAAATCTCCACATAATACTAGATATAAAAATACCCAGACTAGATGCCACAAAAAAACTGATAAAAACTTCAATTAACGTTATACCAACATGCCTTAATAATTCACCACTTTTAAATAAATCAAATAATGTTTTACAAACAAGACTAGGACTAGAATATAAAAAAGTATTAATAATTTCTAATCTTGCAAATAGCTCCCACATCAAAATAAAAGTCAGAATTATACTTACTCTAAAAAATCTAATAATCCTTTTTTCTTTTTTTCTCCTCTTCAAAAACAAAATATGTTCATTACTATTCATTAGTGTCTAACTCCTTCCAAATCAAGTCAATATATTTACTAAATTCACTACATTTTCTATTATTAATAGGAGAAGATTTATTTGAAAATTTAATATCATAAATACTCTTAACAACACTAGGTCTTTTAGATAAAACAATTACACGATCAGACATACTTACAGCTTGTTCTAAATCATGTGTTACCATAATTGCAGTTTTTCCTTCATTCTTAATTATTTTATAAATATCATCACTAATAGTTAGCCTAGACTGATAATCAAGTGCAGACATTGCCTCATCCAAAAGTAAAATATCAGGATTAGTTGCTAAAGTTCTAATCAATGCACATCTTTGTCTCATACCACCAGATAAACTACTAGGATATTTATAAATAAAATCAGAAAGTCCATATGTGTTTAACAGATTAATTACATAATTTTTTCTTTCATCAGTTAACATTTTTTTAATAGATAGTCCTAACAAACAATTATCTAAAATAGTTAAAAAAGGTAATAATAAATCATCTTGTAACATATATGCAATAGAGTATCCTTCCTTTAATTTAATATCTCCATATGATTTATCAATAAGTCCACTAAGAATAGATAATATTGTGGATTTTCCACAACCACTAGGGCCTACAATTGAAATGAATTCTCCCAAATTAACATTAAAAGATACATCCTTAATTGCCTCTATTTCAGAAGTTTCAGTGTGATATAATTTTTTCAAATTTTTAACTTCTAAAATGTTTTCCATAAAAACCTCCCAACTACAATATTCTATGTAATAAGAAAAAAATTGGTAAATAAAAACTGCCTAAGCAGTTATTTAATTTTATATATTAATTTACTATAAGGAACATAATCATCAATCTCACCATAGTCAATCATAATATCTTGTAAATGATTAAAAGATTCTTCAGTAAATGTAGTACTATTAGGCCATGCATCAATACTTCGATATTTACTTACAGCTTTTTCTAAATCAGATAAACTAGTATCAGGGAATTGATTTAAAATAGTTTTAGCAACTTCCATATCAGTATGATTTTTAACATAATCAAGCCCCTTACTTATAGCTTTATCAAAATTTTTAATTACATCCTTATTTTTATTAATATAACTCTTTCTAGCAGAGAATGAAGTATATGGTACAACTCCACCTAATTTACCAACACTTTCAACAATGTATCCATAACCTTGTTTTTCTACTTGAGATGCAGTAGGTTCAAATAATGTAACAAAGTCACCTTGACCTCCAATAAATGCACCACTCATTGCAGGAAAAGCAACAGATGTATCAATATTTACATCACTTCTAGGATTAATCCCATTTTGTTTAAGTGCATATTCTAAAGTCATTTCTGGCATACCACCAGCACGACCTCCAATAATATCTTTTCCTTTTAAATCATCAAGCTTAAAATTTTTAATATTTTTTCTTGAAACAATAAAAGTTCCATCTTTTTGAGTAAGCTGAGAAAATGTTTGTAAATAATCTTTCTCAGAAGAATTATAAACATAAATTGTTGCTTCACTTCCAGAAAAACCAATATCAGCATCTCCTGAAAGAACAGCTGCAGTAACTTTATCAGCACCACTAGTAAGTATTAAATTTATATCCAAACCATATTCCCCAAAATAGTCTTTTTCAAGTGCAACATACATTGGTGCATAAAATACAGTATGTGCAACTTCTGCTAAAGTAATGGACTTACCCTTATCAGAAGACTCCTTTTTTGAAAAATCAAACAAAACAGATGCTCCAATTAAAAAGATAAAACAGATAGTTAATATATAACCAATTAATTTTTTATTCATAAATCTCTCCTTCAAAAGTAGTATATGAATAAATTTTTATTATGCTATAATAATATTAATAGAAAAAATAAAGGAGAAAAAAATATGAAGATAATGTTTATATCCGATATTCATGGAATAAGAAATAATTTAGAAAAGATAAAAGAAAGATATGAAGAACTTAATTGTGATAAATTAGTTGTACTAGGAGATTTGTATTACATTGGACCTAGAAATAAAATGAAAGATTATTATGATATTGACTATGTAAAAAATTTTTTAGAATTATTTAAAGATAATTTAATATGTTTAAGAGGAAATTGCGATTCTGAAGTTGATTTAATGGTAAGTAATTTTCCAATAATTAATGAATTAGGTTTAATTTCAACAGATAATCTTGATCTATATTTAACACACGGACATATTTATAATGAAAATAATTGGAATAAAGAAAATTCAATTTTAATATATGGACACCTACATATACCGTTCATAAAAGAAAAAAACAATTCAATATTTATAAACCCAGGCTCAATTTCATTACCAAAAGAAAATAATGAACCAAGCTACCTAATATATGACAGCAAAAAATTCACAATTTTTGATATAAATGATAATATTATTGCCGAAAAAAGTCTAAATTAGGACTTGTTTTTTTTTATTAACAAATTATAATATGAATTGAAAGCAAAATTCTTGCAAATTAAAGCAAAAAGTGTTATAATATAGCCACATTTAATGAGGGGGGATAATCTATGAAAAAATTAAGTAAAATGGCAAAAAAGATTCTTACTTTAGTTATTGCTATAGCATTTGTAGCTAGTTCTATTGTAAGCGTAAAAGCAGCATCAGAGACAATTCAATTAGGAGATGCACCATATGTAAATGAAAGATACATTGCAGGTGTAGGATTCTATCATAAACAAACAACAGATGGACAAGAATTATATTGTTTAAACATTCATAAATCTACAGCAAGAAATACTCAAGCCACATTAGTTAAAGACAGTAAATATATTGACGGAGGAATAGTTTATATTTTAAAAAATGGGTATCCTAATAAGTCAATAACAGGTAATAGTGATAAAGATTATTATATTACACAAACAGCAGTATGGTGGTATCTAGATGAAGTACATAAAACATCAAATTTAGGTGAACAATTTAAAAGTACAGGCTCAGAAACAGCAAATGGAAAAGGAATGCGTGCAATCATTAAAAATCTAGTAACAGAAGCAAAACAACATACAAATGATTCAATTAATATTTCAGATTCAGCATTAGCACTTTCATCATCAAGCAATTCAATGAGTTTAAGTAATGGATATTATGTTTCTGGTGATATTAAAGCATCAACTGCTACTAACGTAAGTAGTTATATAGTATCAATATCTAATGCACCAAGCGGAACTAAGATTGTAAAATCAGATGGAACAGAAACAGATGCAAAGAATGAAGTTACAATAAACGCAAATGAATCATTTAAAGTAAAAGTTCCAGTAAAATCAGTTGCAAATACAGCAGAAGATATAACAGTAAATGCAAAAGCAACTGGAAATACAAGTTATACAGCATATGAATATCAACCAACAAATTCTAAAATGCAAAATGTAGCATTACTAGAAAAGGTTACAAAAAATGTAAATGCAACTATAAAATTAACTATTAACTCATCAAAAGTAACAGTTATAAAAACAGATTCTGTAACTGGCAAACCATTAGCAGGAGCAAAATTAGTTTTAAAAGATTCAAATGGAAATATTAAAGCTAGCTGGACATCAACAGTAAATGCACATATAATAAGAAATCTAGCAAATGGAACATATACAGTAGAAGAAACGGAAGCACCTTCTGGATATTTACTAAACAAAAATAAAACAACTTTTACAATTAGTGATAATGATAATAATATAAAAATAACTTATGAAAATGCACCAAAAAAAGTTGTTGTCCAAATTACAAAAATTGATCAAGAAACAAACAAACCATTAGCAGGAGCTGTTTTAGTTGTTAAAGATTCAAATGGAAACATTATTAAAAGATTTACAACAACTACAGATACAACAGTATTTACTGATTTAGAAAATGGAACATATACAGTAGAAGAAGAAAGTGCACCTTCTGGATACATGAAAAGTGATGAAAAAATAACATTTACAATCGATGATGAGCACTTATCACATCAAATAAATTTTATAAATGCAAAGGAAACTATCGTTCCAAATACAGCATCAAGTGCATCAATAATTCTAACTATTTTAGGTATAGTAATCACAGGAGCTGGTATTACATATATTTATAAGAATAGAAAAAATGCATAAAAATAATACAAGAAAAAAATCCCCAACAACAATAGCTTTTATAGGAGCAATAATAACTGTTGTTGGAGGTTTCTTAATATCATATAACTACATTGAGTCCCAAAAGATAATGGCATATGACTACATGGCAAATGCCTTCTACAATGGAGATGAAGTAGTAACAGAAGAAGATAATACCAGAGAAGAACAGCAACAAGAAGAATTAACAACTCAAGTAACTAATGATTATATTGGATACTTAAATATACCTAAAATAAATCTAACAAAAGGATTCTTAGATAGCAGATCAGAAGACAACGATGTTGAAAAAAACATATTAGTAGTTGATGGTTCTAATTATCCGGATGTTGATAAAGGAAATTTTATACTTGCCGGTCACTCAGGAACAGGTTGGAAAGCATTCTTTAATGACTTACATAAATTATCAGCAGGAGATATCGCAAAAATAACATATAAAGATAAAACATATACATATCAAATAGTTAATATTTATACACAACCAAAGACGGGAAAACTTGCTATATATAGAAATTATGATAAGAAAACGTTAACATTAATTACTTGCACAAATAATGATTCTACAACACAAACTATTTATATTGCAGAATTAACAAAAGAAGAATAAAAATTTATAGGGGGGGTAAAGATATGAGTAAATTATCATTTTTAGATAAACTACGTATATTTTTTGATGTTGCATCAAACTCAGGATTATACATAATTATACTACTCTTATTAATAATAGTAGGAATTGTATATTTCACTACGAATAAAAGAAACTCTAAAAGAAATAAAATTATTTATTCAGCAACAACAGTATTAATAGTAGTATCATTAATACTAGCTTATCATGGTTCACTAAATAAAATGTTTCAGTATATGATGGACAATTTATTCATAGTAATATACTTTCCAAATTTGGCAGTTTATCTAGCAGCCCTAATAGCTACAAATGTAATTTTATGGATAAGTATTTTTAATTATAAAACGTCTAAGTCCATAAAAACATTAAACATAACAGTCTATATAATAATGAATTACCTCCTAGCATTAATTCTAAATATAGTTAATGATAAAAAATTAGATATCTTTACCCAAAGTTCAATTTATGGAAACAAAAATGTAACAGCTTTAATTGAACTTTCATCAACATTATTTATAGT
>CAVLBI010000111.1:0-2036 GCA_963661295.1 bacterium | reverse complement strand
AACCTATAAAGAGGATTGGCTTTTTTATTTTGTCCTCTTTATAGGTTACATTTTATTTACTAGTGGATTCTTTTTTATGAATTAGTTGAACTTGTAGAGCTACTAGCTTGTTTCATTAAGTTATTCATATAGTCTTCATATGCTTTCTTTAATGTATCATCGTTCCACTTAATTCCATTTTCTTTTCTTATATCCATTAATGTTTCATAATAAAGTGTTTTACTATTATTAAGTTTTTCTTCCGCAAGTTTTTCAATAATATCAGATTTTACTTTTTTTAGTTTAGGCTTATCTTTTTCTCCAGTTTTTAAAATAATATGGTAACCATAAGTTGTTTTTACCGGTTCTTTTGTATATTCGTCTTTATTCAATTCTTTTACTGCTTTAGAGAATTCTTCAGTCATATCATCTAAATCAAAATAACCTAAGTCTCCACCGTTTGATGCAGTTGCATCATCACTTGAATATTTCTTGGCTAACTCTTTGAAGTCAGCTCCTTCATTTAATTGTTTAATGATTTTTTCAGCTTTTTTCTTAGCTTTATTTTCAGCTTTAGTTTTTTCTTCATCAGTTGCATCATCTTTAACTTTTGAAGATATTAAAATATGACTTGCTTTTACTTGACCATATACATTTTCATTGTAATATTTTTGAATTTCATCATCTTTAATATTTTCTTTTATGTAGTCATTTACAGCAAGATTTTTCTTATATTCTAGTCTTAATGAATCTTCTAATTCGCTTTCTGAGTCTACACCAAAATAACTTTGAAGTACGTTTTTGTAAGTTGACTCATCACTACCATAATATTGTTTAATTTGATCAATTTGTTTTTTTACTGCCTCATCTTCTTCATCAGATTTTTTGTATTTTTTCTCTAAAATACTCTTATCAATCATATTAACTAATTTTGAGATGTTGTCAGTTTTTATTTCATCATAATATTCTGATGCGGTAAATTTGCCACTATCAACTGAAACTGCAACTTTAGCTCCATTTTTTAAGTCTGTTTCTTTTCCACATCCTGTAGTTATAAAGGCTACTATAAGAAGTAAACTAAGAAACATTAATATATTTTTCTTTTTCATAATTTTCCTCCCGTACATATAAATAATAACAAAATTTATTTTTTTGTGCAATAAATATGGGCATAATAAGAACATATTTTAATCTTTGTAATAGAATATCATGAAAGCAATAAAAAGGAGGAAAAAATATGACTAATTGTGGTTCAACTAGCGGATCTGCTATCATTCTTGTTTTGTTTATACTTTTAATCATTATTTTAGGTGCTTATATTTAAGGAGGTGTAAGTAATGGCTTGCCAAAATAGCGGAGTTACAACTAGTAGTTGTAATACTAATAAAGGTAATGGTTACTTAATAATAATTATTTTATATATATTATTAGCAATCATCCTTGGTGGTACATTATTATATTAAAAAATACCAAGAGAAAATCTTGGTATTATTTGTATTCATAGGTAATATTAGAATTTTTTAAAATATCTGATTGTTGTTTTGTTAATATACTATATATTATTTGTGAAGAGTATGGATTGCTTACAAAGTCAGTTGTAATATTAGAGATCATTAATGAGGTTGTAATATCTTTATTATTTATAAGTGTAAATTTATATGATTTTGGAGTTATATTTAGTTTATTATTTTTATCAATGTATTTTATTATTTCATTTGTTATTGTTTGATAGTCCCAGTTATTTATTGTTATTTCTTTTTCTAGTGTATAAAATTTTATTGATAATAAGTCATCTTCATTTATTATGGTTTCTTGTAATTTTGAGTTGTAATCATTTAAATTTTTATCTATTTTTACTGTGTATTCTTCGTTTGATTTTTCTTTTATTTGTTTATTTAAATTATTTTGCAAGTAGTTTATTAATGATTTACCTTGAAGATAGTCTTCTTTATATGTGTCTTTTATGTTTCCTTTTTTATATGTTATATAGAAATATAGATTTTTATTTTCTTTTGATGTTATTTTCATTTTATATTCTGTATTTTTATAATTAATAT
>CAVLBI010000110.1:0-3050 GCA_963661295.1 bacterium | reverse complement strand
ATCATACTTAATTCCGTTATTTATTAATAAGCGGACTTCCAAAAGAAAATTAACGGGTTAGACAACACGAATGTAGTTAATGTTGACTTTTCTATTTATTTGTGCTATAATTAAGCCACTTATTACGAAGATAGTCTGTTTCTTAAAAATTGCAAATTAAGGGGTTTGGTTGTATACTTTATATTGAGTATACATTGTAAGGGATGATTCGGATGAATATAATATCGTTTTTTAGAAAATATTTTTGATTGATGCATTATGTATTTTAATTGTGCATTTTTTCAAAAATATTTTTTCTTTATAAGGAGTTGGTAGTATGTATGATAAAAGAAAGTTAGCATTAATTTATAGAATTATAATTGTTATAGTTTCTAGTGTTGCTTTATTTGTTAATTTTAAATTGATGACTTTTAGATTAGGAATACTTTATTTTACTAACTTAAGTAATTTACTTTGTTTATTGTATTTCTTAGTATTAGTTATTGAGATGATTTTATGTAAAGATAAGGAAGATAAGGTTCATTATATTGTTAAGGGTATGGTTACTATGTGTATTACTTTAACAATGGTTGTTTATAATTTTATTTTAGCAGGGGATCCTGGTATATTTAAAAATCATATGCTTGAATGTAATTTAGTACATTTAGTTGTTCCAATAATGGTAATACTTGATTATATAATGTTTGGTAAAAAAGGTAACTTAAAGAAAGAATATGTAATATATTGGTGTTTAGGATTATTTGGATATCAAGTATTTGTAGTGATTTATTCATTATTAGGAGGTACTTTTGCAGATGGTGCTAGTTATCCATACTTTTATATGAATACTGAAAAGTATGGAGTATTCGGAGTATTTATAAATACTTTAGTTATTTTAATTATCTATGTATTATATGGTTTATTAATACAGAAATTAGATAATTTAGTTGGTAATAGAAAAAATAATAAATTAAAAGATGCAGACATAGATAAAAAAGATGAAGAAGTAATATAATGGAGAATTTGGGGGATTTGTTATGAGTAAGATTAAGAATTTAGAAGTTAATTATGATATGTTAAGTGATGAAAAGAAACATGATTTATATTTAAGAAAATTAGCTACAGGTGAAATTCAAGGACCACCTACAGGTAAACCATCACAAGATAAGCCTTGGTTGAAATATTATAGTGAAGAGGCCATTGCTTCTGATGATATAACAAATATGTCTATTGCAGAAAGAATGATTAGTTCAGCAAAAAAATTCAATGAACAGTATGCTTTAAAATATATTAATTCAAATATAAAATATTCAGATACTATAAAAAAAGGAATGAAAATAGCTAAATCATTAAAAGCACTTGGAGTTAAAAGAGGCGATTATGTTACTGTTTGTTTACCTTGTGTACCAGAGTTTGGTTATTTTCTATTTGCAATTAATTTATTGGGGGCAAAATCTAATTGGGTTGATTTTAGATCTGGTCGCGATGAATTAGTTGAAATTATGGATAAAATAAATTCACATGTAGTAATAACTTTTGATGGTGTTTGTGATAAAGTAAATTCTGCTATAAAAATACACAATGATAATTCAATGAATAAGATAGAAAGAGTTGTAAAAGTTTCTCCATCCGACTCTTTACCTTTTCCTTTATCAACAGCCTTAAATGTTAAAAAATATTTAGCAAGTTTTTCAAAAGGAAATAATGATATTAAAGACTTAGAAATGGATTATAATAAATTTCTTAAATTAGGAAATAATATCAAAGATATAGAACCAATAAAATTTGACAAAGATGAATGTGCAGTAATTGTATATACAGGTGGAACTACAGGACCTGGAAAAGGTGTTGAACTTACAAACGAAAATTTCAATGCTGTTATTAATGGCTATGAAAAAAGTTCTATAGATTTTAAAAGTGGTGAAAGTTTCTTGCATTTCTTACCACCTTGGACTGCATATGGTACTGTCATTTTTTATCTTTCATATGTTGAGGGCTTAAAATGTATTTTGATTCCTCAACTTGATCCATCAACATATGATAAATTAATTTTAAAAGAAAAACCTAGTCATACTACCGGTATACCTAAAAACTTAGAAATTCTAGTAAATAGTAATTCTATTAAACGTGACACAGATTTATCTTTTTTTAAAACTGCAGCAGTTGGTGCAGATACTATGAATATAAATCTTGAAAAAAAATCTAATGAATTCTTAGAATCACATAATAGTGAAGCACGTATAATTAAAGGATATGGAATGACTGAAGGTTGTGCTACTATTGCTACAACGTCAAATTCAATTAATAAACTTGGAAGTGTTGGAATTCCTATGATTAGAAATAATATCTCTGTTTTTGATTCTGAGAGTCATGAAGAATTATCATATGGTAAGATTGGTGAATTATGTTTTAATGGTGCATCAATGATGAAACAATATTATAATAATGTTGACGCTACAAATTTTTCTATATTAAAACATGATGATGGAACAAAGTGGTTTCATACAGGAGATTTAGGATATATTGACTCAGATGGATTTATTTATGTTGTGGATAGAATTAAGAGAATGTTTGTACGTTCAGGTTTTAAATTATTCTCAAGTGAAATAGAAAATGCAGTTTGTAGTCATCCTGCAGTAAAATTATGTGCAGCTGTAGGAATTGAAAATGAATTTGAAGGAAGTATTCCAGTTGTAAATATTGTTTTAAAAGATGATAATGATATGGAAAATATTAACTTAATTATTGATGAAATAAATGAAATTTGTAAAAATAAATTATTTGAGTATTATTTTCCGTTGAACTATAGAGTTGTAAGTGATATTCCATATACAAAAAATGGAAAAGTCGATTTTATGAAATTAAAATCTGATTCATCTGAGTTTATGTCTAATAAGGTAAAGAAAAAAATAAACTAGAATATTATTTTGGTAGTATAAGAATAATAAAAATTATTTTTATACTTTTTTTATTTATAAGGAATTTTCTCCTTATAAAGAACAGAAAAGAAGTGGACATTTGTCCACTTCAAAAACAATTCATATAATATGAATTTTAAATTAAAATAAATA
>CAVLBI010000109.1:21961-28281 GCA_963661295.1 bacterium | reverse complement strand
TAATATAATGATATATAAATATACATATTTACAAGGAAATAATTAAATAAATATACTAAAAACATATAATCACCCTACTTTACATTAATTGATAGGGGAAGTATCATTATTTTTTTATAAGAGTTGAACTTTTTATTTAAATATGTTAGAATATGTAGTCGTAAGGGGGGAGAAACCATATGAGAAAAAATTTTAAATTATATTTCACATTTGCATTAGTATCAGTATTATCAATATTTGGTATTACAAACGTACATGCTGCAGGTAATATGACAATTGCCAACAAGGAATATGTAAAAACTACATTTAGTGATGGAACAACAAGATCAGAAGCATATTTCAATACAGATAAAGGATTAGCTTATTGTATTACACCAGAAAAAACTGGTGGTGAAAATGGTACAGTATTATCATATACTGAATCAAAAAACTCTGGTGGAGTTCTATACTTATTAAGTAAAGAAGATACATCAAAAGAAGGATATCTAATTACTCAATTAGCCATCTGGAAATACAACAGTAATTTTATTCCTGAAATCTATAAAAAAGATTCAAATATTATGAGTAAAGTTGATGCTTTAGTAGCTGAAGCAAAAAGTAATGAAAATTATTCAACTAATCCAACAGTTTCATTAAGTTCAACTACTCTATCATTCAATGAATCATCTGATTCTGAATATTATGTTTCTGATGAAGTAACTATTAAAACATCAGGAGTAAGTAGTGTTACAATATCATTAAGTAATGCACCAGAAGGAACTATTATAGTTGGAAGTGATGGTTCTGAAAAAACTACATTTGGTGATGGAGAAACATTTGTTGTTAAAGTACCTCAATCAAGTGCAACATCTGCAGTAACATTAAATGGTACAGTATCAGCAACAGGAACAGTACTATCATATGATAGATATGCTGGTGGAAAATGGCAAGATTTAATCACATTAGTTAAATCAAATAAAACTGTTAGTACAGACTTTTCTGGAACAGTAAATCCTGTAAAAAGAGTATGTGAAAATACAAATGGTAAATACTATGACAAAGAAGGAAATATAACTGATGAAGCAACATATAAAGCTCAATGTGAAACAGTTGTACCTGTACCAGATACAGCTAGTTCAAACAACATAATATATACAGTAATTGGTATATTATTAGTTAGTGGATCAGCAATCGGAGTTAGTATTTACAGAAAAAAATTATTTAATAAATAAAAAAAGATGAAGCAAATTCATCCCATACAACCTTAACTATAAGGTTGTTTTTTTATTTAAATTTATATCTAAAATTAACTTGCATCCCCTATTTATTCATATATTTTCCATGATTAATAATTACTCCACTACCACCATCAAACTCTCTATAAGTAAAGTCACCATTAAACATTTTAATAGCCTTATCAATCTCTCCAAATATATAACTAATAATTATTCCTTTGCTCTTATTACTTAATTCATCAATCTTATCGAAATATGCACTCTTTTTAACATATTCTAATATATTAGAAAGATAAATTAAATCATAAGTATCATTAATTCTTAAATCAAGTAGATTACTTTCAATATAATTAATTTCGGTATTTTGTAATATCTTTCTTAATTTATAATATTCATCCTTTTCTAAATACTTGTTTTGTACTAAAGCCTGTTCTTCAATAACACTCTCTGAAGAAAACAAAGTAGAATTATATATGTCATACCAATCATTATACTGAAATAAGTAAGTCCAAAAATCTTCTGTTTCACTATCTAATTCTTTTCTTATTTTATCAAAATATAAATCATCATAATATTCATCCAAACCAGTTTCTGTAGTACTAAAGAAAAATTTGATATATTCATCTCGAGATAAAGACTTAATAGATGCAATCTTTAACTTTAAAAAGAATTTTGGAAAAACACTTATATCAAAAGCATCAATCTTACTAGGCTTAGTAAGAAGAGTATTAAGTATTTGATCACCACTACCAATAACTGATAATACCTTGTCCTTATTAAGCAATAAATCAATAAACTCATTTAACTTTTCATTAGTTTTCTTATATATAAATGATTCACTATGAAAGGTTGTTTTTCCATTTAAATTACTATAATTTCCCCTAACAATACTTTGTGCAACATCCTTATAATCCATAAAATATCCCCCTTTAAAGCGCTTTATATTATATCACATAAGAACTTAAAAATAAACATCATAATAAAAGACTAATCCCAATAAAGATTAGTCCATCTAATATTAAATAAAATTTAATCTAATTCATCAAGAATACTTTCTCCAATTTCTGGTTTTGTTAAATCAAAATTATCCGCAATAGTCGCACCAATATTAGCTAAAGTACTAAACTGAGGTAATCTCTTTGGATTCTTAAAGTTTCTGCTATAAATAATAACTGGTAAATTTTCTCTTGTATGACCATTTCCAGAAAATGTAGGATCGTTACCATGGTCTGCAGTTATAATTAATAAATCATCTAAATCTAACTTATTAATAATCATTGGAATATCTACATCTAACTCCTCAATTGCACGTCCATATCCCTCAACATCTCTAGTATGACCATATAACGCATCAAAATCACATAAGTTAACCATACATAAACCAGTAAAATTCTTATCTATTATATCAGTTAACTTATTAATTGCCTCCGTATTATTAGTAGCCTTAATCTGCTTATTAATACCTTCACCATCAAAAATATCATTAATTTTACCAATACCAATTACATTATAATTATTCTCAACTAATTCATCTAAAATAGTCTTCTTTGGAGGTTTAACTGCATAATCACGTCTACCAGAATTAATTAATTTATAATGTCCTGGAGTCCCAGTAAAAGGTCTAGCAATTACCCTTGCAATTCTCCAATCTTCCTTTAAAGTTAAAGCTCTAACTCTTTCACAATACTCATATAAAGTAGAAATAGGGATTGAATCTTCATGAGCCGCAATTTGTAAATCAGAGTCAGCTGACGTATAAACTATCAATGACCCATAATTATATTGTCTCTCACCTAGCTCATTAATAATAGAATTATCATGACTACATTTATTACCAATAACACTTCTACCAGTAATCTCTTCAATTCCATTCAAAATGTCATATATAAAGCCTTGATTAAATGTCTTAAATGGAATATCATTCTTTAAACCAATTATCTCATAATGACCATTTAAGGTGTCTTTTCCTGCATTTATTGGTTTCGCAATTGTGTAATATGCATCAGTTGATGGATTATCAGACATATTAAGAGTATTTAAAAAACCAATTTTCTTTAAATTTGGTATAAATAAATCACATTTTTCATTAACATGACCTAACGTATTTGCCCCAACATCACCATAGTTAATTGCGTCAGTTGCTTCCCCTACTCCTAAGGAATCTAAAACCATTAAAAATATTCTTTTAAATTTCATTTATTATTACTCTCCTTGTTTATGGCTTCTAGGATGATACTTATCATAGTCATCCAATACCTTTTCATCACTAATTCTTGTATAAATTTTAGTAGTAGAAATATCCGCATGCCCAAGCATTTCTTGAATACTTCTCAAATCTGCTCCTCGATTAATCAAATGAGTCGCAAAAGAATGTCTTAAAGTATGAGGAGAAACAGACTCATTTAATCCTTTCTCTCTAAGTATAGTCTTTAAATTCTTAAAGAATCCTTGTCTAGTCATACCATTACCATGATTATTTAAAAATAACTTAGTACAACCCTTGTTCTTAAGTAATTTTTCTCTCACCTTTAAATATTTCTTTAAATAATATATTGAATATTCTCCAATAGGAATTTCTCTTTCTTTATTGCCCTTACCAACTATTCTAATTAAACAGTTAGTCATATCTATATCATTGATTTCTAAGGAAACAAGCTCACTCACTCTTAAGCCACACCCATACATTAATTCTAACATAGCTTTATTACGATAGTCAAATGGCGTCTTAAGTTCAATATCAAGTAGTCTATCGACATCCTCAACACTTAATGTCTTAGGAAGAACTTTCTTAAGCTTCGGTCTTTCAATAAACTCAGCTTCATTTACATGAACTATATTCTCCTTAAGTAAATAAGCATGAAAATTCTTAATAACAGTCAAATTATGCGCAATCGTAGAAGTTTCCTCATTACTTCTTTCCTTTAAGAAATCCTTTATATGAGAACTCTTTATATGATTAGCCTCATCAATTCCATTATCTTTTAAAAACTCACTATAAACTAATAAATCATTCTGATAAGACTCCCTAGTTTTATCAGATAATCCCTTTTCAAATATACAATAATTTAAAAAATCATCAATCGCATTACTTATCTTCATAATATACCTCTAAATTAATTATAACACCTTTTTAAAAGCTTTAAAAATATAATGTTTTTTGATATTATATATATGGTGATTTAAATGGAAAAACTTCTAGCGTTAAAACTCGCACCAAAAAGTTTAAATGATGTTATTGGTCAAAAACACTTAATAGGTCCAGGAAAGATTTTGACAAACCTAGTAAAGAATAAAAAAATATTTTCAATGATTCTATATGGAAAACCAGGAATAGGAAAAACATCTATCGCAAATGCAATGGTAAATGACCTAGGTGTAAGATATAGATTTTTAAACGCAACAATTAACACTAAAAAAGATCTAGATATCGTAATAGAAGAAGCTAAAATGTATGATGGAATTGTTCTTATAATGGATGAAATTCATAGACTTAATAAAGATAAACAAGATATTTTACTTCCTCAACTAGAGTCAGGCTTAATCACATTAATAGGAATGACTACATCTAATCCATATCACGCAATAAACCCAGCTATTAGAAGTAGATGTCAATTATTTGAATTACAAGAGTTAACATTTGAAGATATAAAAGAAGGCCTAAATAAAGCTATAAAAAGCCCATATTTAGAAAATATTAAGATAGATGAAGAAAGTATCAATCTAATTGCTAAACTCTCTGGAAACGACTTAAGATATGCTTATAACTTATTAGAGATAGCTTACTACTCAACAGATGATAAAACAATCACAACAGATAAAATTAAATTAATAAATAATAAACCAGTATTTTTTTCTGATAAAGATGGAGATGGTCACTATGATGTCTTATCTGGATTACAAAAATCAATTCGTGGAAGTGATGTAGATGCAGCTCTTCATTATGCTGCAAGACTAGTTTATGAAGAAGATTTAGATTCTCTATTTAGAAGATTATCAGTAATTGCCTATGAAGATATAGGACTAGCAAACCCAGAAATAGGTCCAAGATTAGAAGCCGCAATTAATGCCTGTCTTCGTGTAGGACTACCAGAAGGAAGAATCCCAATAGGAACAATAATAGTAGAAATGGCTCTATCTCCAAAAAGTAATACAGGACACACATCATTTGATGCAGCCCTAAAAGACATAGAAGAAGGAAATGTAGGAACTATACCAAACCATATAAAAACAGATTCAACAACATATAAATACCCACATGACTATAAAGGAGCCTATGTCGTACAACAATATCTACCAGATAAAATTAAAAATAAAAAATACTATATACCAAAAGATATAGGATATGAAAAAAATATAAAAGCAATCTATGAAAGATTAGAAAATATAAAAAAGAAAGGAAGTTAATTTTAACTTCCTTTTATAATTATAAATTAATAATAAACATCTGAATTAAATGCTTAGGATCAATATCAGTAGTTTTCATCTTTAAATCAATATCAGATAAAGTAATAATAAGTTTATTTAACTCATCCCTAGAATAAAGTCTAGTAAGTTCTCTAGTCTTTTTAATTCTAAATTCTTTCTCACCTAAAGTACTAGCAATCTCTCTATCAGACATATTTCTCTCTTCTAATATTTTAACTTGATATATAATTCTTAATTGGCTAGCAAGAAGACCAACAATCGCAATAGAGTCATTATTCTTCTCAAGTAAAGAATTAAATAGATTTAATGCCTCTTTCTTATTCTTCTCAGCTAATGCTCTTGAAAACTGAAAAGTAGTCTCTTTAGTATCTCCTTGCTTTCTAACAACCAATTCACGAATATCTTCACTAGTTATCTTTTTCTCATCAATTTTATATTCTTTTAATTTTTCACATTCATTATATATTTTAGTAATATCTTCTAAACAATACTCATCAAGTAAATTAATAGTATCTTGACTTATATCATATCCTTTTAATTGTCCCTTAATAAATGCTTTAGTATTTAAAGAAGACTCAATATAATTACATTTTTTCTTTAATTCTTTAGAAATCTTAGTCTTATTATCTAACTTCTTAACTTCTATTATTAATAAATTGTCATTTGAAGAATTTTCTAAAT
>CAVLBI010000109.1:7503-21927 GCA_963661295.1 bacterium | reverse complement strand
ATATTTAAATAAATGATCTAAATCTTTCTTATTTTCATCATATTTTAATATATCAATATTTTTAATAATTACTACTTTTTTACTAGATAAAAACCCATATGTATCCAAATCCTCTAATGCTTTTTCAAGAGGTACTTCTTCAATATCATATATACTTACTTGTGAACCTTCAAAATTATTTTTCTTTATTAGATTTTTTGTCTCATTCTTTATTACAATAGGATCAGTATTTTCTAATAAATAATTATTCATAATCTTTAATTACCTTCTCAATATGTTTAATGATATCATCTATTGCATCGAGACTCTTTCCTCCACCTTGAGCAAATTTAGGACTTCCTCCTCCATTACCATTAGAAGAAATAGAAGCATCCTTAACAATCAATCCAGCATTTACAAAACAAGATGATTTTGCGATAAAGTTAACACTATTTTCATCTTTAATATTAATGAAGAATATAAAAGCATCTCCCATTTCATTCATTAATTCATCCGCAATAGACTTTAATAAATTGATATCTTTATTATCTAATTTCATAATAAGAGTATTTACTCCATTAATATTTTTAATATGTTCTCTATAAATATCTAGATTTTGTAGAGTTTCTTTTTCTTTTATTTCATAATATTTCTTTTCTAAATCTTTAACTTCTTGATGAACATATTGAAGTTCATTTCTATTAAATATAATATCTTTATAAGACTCAGGTTGATCATTATTAATATCAACATCAAATTCAAGCTTAATTCCGCTATTACGAGCTTCTTCTAATATCTCACGAGCCTTTATAAGTAATTTAACTTTTTCGTCTGTATAAGGCTTAATAGTATCATAAATAGTATCTTCTATTTTGTCACCTGTTACACCCTCTACTCTATAGACATTACTTCCTTTAGACTCACAAGAATAAATTGCAAACTTGCCAATTTCACTAGTATTAGAAACATGAGTACCACCACATAATTCAATTGATTTACCAATCTTAACAACACGTACACTACTTCCATACTTTTCACTAAACAAAGCCATAGCGCCTAACTTCTTAGCCTTATCAAGAGGCATAATCTCAGTTGAAACAATAATATTTTCAGAAATCATATCATTAACAAACTTCTCAACCTCTAATAACTTATCATCAGTCATTTTACCAGAATAAGTAAAATCAAATCTTAATCTCTCATCATCAACATAACTACCAGCTTGTTTAATCTTATTAGATACAACTTGTTGTAAAGCATATTGAAGAATATGAACGCTAGAATGATTATGTTCAATTCTCTTACGTCTATCCCTATCAACTACTAATTCAACCTCATCACCAACACTAATACGACCATCAAGCAATCTAACCTTATGAATATGTTGTCCATTAGGTCCTTTAAATACATCAACTACACGAGCCTTAAAATTCTTACCTAAAATCATACCAGTATCAGCAACTTGTCCACCACTCTCAGCATAAAAACAAGTTCTCTTAACCGCAATATAAGTATCATGATCAATTGAATCTACCATCTCATCCTTAGAAAAAATACCAATAATATTACTTCTTTGACGATATATTCCATATACAAACTCAGATTTCTCTTTAAAATCTAATAATACTTTCTTTTGACTAGCCATATTAGACTTATTCTTAGCATTCTTCTTAGCTAAATCCTTTTGAGCTTGCATATACTTATCAAATTCCTCTTTAGATACCTTATATCCTAATTCAGATAAATATTCCTCAGTAAGCTCAAATGGAAAACCATAAGTATCATATAATTTAAAAGCATCTTCTCCACTTATATAACCATTAGTTGATTCAGAAACAAGTTCTTTTAATCTTCTTTCTCCAGATTCAAGTGTCTTTAAGAACAATTTTTCTTCTTCTAATATTAAAGTTTCAACCTCAGCTTGTTTTCCTTGTAAATATGGATAAGCTTCCTTCATAACATCAACAACATCACTTACAATCTTATACATAAAAGGACATTCTATACCTAATTCTTTTCCATATCTAACACTTCTTCTAAGTAATCTTCTAAGTACATATCCACGACCTACATTTTCAAAACAAGCTCCATCAGATAAAGCAAATGTAATAGCACGAATATGATCTGCAATAACCTTAAATCCTTTTTGACCAACATAATCAAAACTAGATAATTCTTCAATATGTTTCATTATTGGTACAAATAAATCAGTTTCAAAGTTAGAGTCAACATTTTGGAATAAACAACACCATCTCTCAAGTCCTGCACCAGTATCTATATTCTTACTAGGTAACTCTTTATAATTATGTCTTTCAACACCAGGTTTTGAATTAAATTGAGAAAATACATTATTCCAAATTTCAACATAACGCTCTTGTTCCTCATCAATTTTAAATAATTCAAGAGCATTACCATTAGGATCATATTTTTCTCCTCTATCAAAGAAAATCTCTGAATCAGGTCCACAAGGTCCTTCACCAATTTCCCAGAAATTACCATCTAATGGAATAATATGATCTTCATCAAGTCCAACTTCAATCCATTTGTTCTTAGCAGCTTCATCCTCAGTATAAACAGTTACATATAATAAACTCTTATCAATATCAAAATATTCCTTAGAAGTTAAAAGTTCATATGCAAACTCAATTGCTTCTTCTTTAAAATAATCTCCTATACTAAAGTTACCCATCATTTCAAAGAAAGTTTGATGTCTCTTAGTAACTCCAACATTTTCAATATCATTAGTTCTAATACATTTTTGAATATTTACAATTCTTCTAGACTCAGGTACTTCAGACCCATCAAAATATTTCTTTAAAGGTGTAACTCCTGCATTAATCCATAATAAACTATCATCATTTATTGGAATAAGTGGAGCACTTTCAACTTTTTTATGCTTCTTACCTTCAAAAAATCTAAACCAAGTTTCTCTTATCTCATCATGCGTCATATACTTCATATAATTATTCTCCTATCTCTTCAAGTATTTCTTTTAATCGTTCAACTTCATCATCCATAGAACCATTATTTAATATAAAATAATCAGCATAAGCTATAGGACCACCCTTAGCTAAATTTTCTATCTCAGATAAATCCCTATAAATAATCGCATCTCTATCAAATGCTCTGTCTTTTCTTTGCGCAACACGTTCATATCTTAATTTTTTATCAGTTACTACACAAATTAATATTAATTGAGAAAATTTCTCAATCAAATATTTATATTCATACCAAGAATATAATCCATCTAAAACAACATTACCATTCTTAATGGCATCACATATTTCTGGCTCTAAGAATTTAGCATAACACTCAGGTCCATGTTCTTCTCTTAATTTCTCACGAAATTCTTTTTCACTTTTACCATCAGCAGTCCTTTCAATTCCTGCTTCTTCCATAAGTTTATAAGTAATACCTCCAAAGTATAACTTCTTCCAATTAATACTTTCCAAATAATCAGTAATTACACTTTTACCAGTACCACTCATTCCAACAACAGCAACTAACTTATTCATATAATACCTCCACTATTTTCTTCATTCCTAACAATTTCTAATGCACTTCTTTTCAAATCATCAAAACTATTATTTTCAATTATATAATCAAATTCATTATAATCTTTAATTTCTCTCTCAGTAATGTGATTGGCTTCCTCATTAGTTAAAAAATCATTATAATTTTTTCTCTCTAACTTTATAGTAACAACATCACTATAGTGACTCTTAATACTTTCAAACTCATGAATAAGTCTAGCATCAGTAATTATAAAAGTATCAAAAAAATTACTTAAAATTTCTATATCCTCATATAATCTATTTAATAAGAAATCTTCCTTTCCCATCTTCTCTTTTATAATTTCAATACCCATCTTCTGCAGAAATTCACGAGGTTTATTATCATCATTACCATTCCATTCAAAATAGTTTTTTGCATAACTATACAATGGTTCAGTAATATGCATAACACAAGGTTTATAACTATACTCTTTTAATTCTTCTCTCAAATACTCTCCAAAAGTATTCTTACCACTCTTTGCTTTTCCACCAATTACATATATTTTCATCTTTTTATTCTCCTTTTCAAACAAATAAAAGACCACTATAGGAGGACAAAGTCCGGTACCATCCTATATTGGTCTTAATTAAAAATAACGGTACTACCGATAAAACTCAGAAAGTAGCTTCTAATAAGATTACTATTAACTTTCACCAACCGTTAACTCTCTAAAAATAATTACTTATTATACTCATCTCTCATCACAGTTTTATAAATATTTAATATATATCTATTCTATCATATAATTTATTTAATACAATATATTTATGCATTTAATTTTTCTTTTTCTAAAGTTTTATCACTTTTCTTATTATCTTCTCCATTAATCATATCAATAAGTCCAACCTTTTCATTAATAAATAATAATAGTACTTTTAAACATGCAATTACAGGAGTTGCGATAACCATACCTATTATACCAAAGAAATGTTGGAATATTAATAAACCTAACATAATAGTTACAGGATGAAGTTTCATAGTATGTCCCATAATAAGTGGTTGATAGAAATTATTCTCTAATAATTGAACAACTACTATTGAAATAACAACACAAATTCCAGTGATTGGTGATATAGTAAATCCAACTATAACTGCAGGTATTGCTCCAATATAAGGACCAAAATATGGAATAACATCAGTAACTGCACAGAAAAGTGCAAATAGCATAGGAGCTTCCATTCCTGCAAGAGTAAGTCCAATACTTTGAGTAATAAATACAAGTAACATTACAAGTAAAACTCCTTGAACATAACTTCTTAAAGAAGTATTAATACGATTACTTAACTCACTATAATTACTTCTCCATGACTTAGGTAAAAATCCACGAATATTTTCATTAAATTTATCAAAATCAAATAATAAATAAAATCCAATCATTAATCCTAAAGCAAAATTAACTCCACCACTAATTAAACTCTTACCAACAGATAATAAATACTTAGGTAAATCAGATACAAGAGAAGTACCATAATTAGATAAAACCTCAGTAATTTGTTTCTTAAGTTCTTTAGTATTTACTAAATTATTAGAATCAAATCTACTAATAAAACTAGTTGCAAAAGTAGTTAAATCATCAAATATCGTAGGAGCAGCCTTTACAAAATCTTTAATCTGTCCAATTAAAGAAGGTATAAATAAATAGCAAATAAAGAATAACACGCCAAGTAAAATAATATAAGAAATAATACATCCTACTACTCTAGGAATTTTTTTATCCTGAAGCTTTCTAACAAAAGGATCAAATAACCATGCAACAAGTATACCAATAAAAATTGGTGATATTACAATTAAAAATTCCTTTACAAAAACTAATATCTTCCACTCTTTAAGCAAATATGTTCCAAGAATAACAAGTGCAAGAATAGCCATAAAATATCCAATATTAATAAGCTTTTTACCAGTACTCAAAATAACATTAAGACTAGTAATATCTATTTCTTTATCTTTTCCTCTTCTAAACATTTAATCAATCCTCCTCTAAATATTATATCATGTAAATTACTATTTTAATATAAAATATTTTAAGTTATAATTGAAGTGGTGATACCATGAAAACTATAAGTAAAAGTAAAACAAATGAAATAATAATAAAGAATTCAAGGTTTATTTGTTGTCTAATAAAATTAAATAGTGATAGTAATATAAACGAACTATTAGAAAGTATAAAATTAGAATATCCAAAAGCAAATCATTACTGCTATGGATATATAAAAAATAATGAAGAATATTCAAACGACGATAAAGAACCAACTGGTACTGCAGGACCTCCAATACTAAATGTCTTAAAAAAAGAAAACTTAAATAATATATTGTGTGTTGTAGTAAGATACTTTGGAGGAATAAAATTAGGTGCTGGAGGACTTGTAAGAGCTTATACAAAAAGTGTAACAGAATGTCTAAAAAATATAGGATTTAAAGAACTAGAAAAAGGATTTAAAGTAAAATTAGAATTCCCATATACATTAGAAAAACAAATAAATTATTTATTAAATAATAGTATAATAACTAATAAAGAATTTAAAGAAACCATAACATATACTTGTCTAATCAATGAAGAAGTACTAGAAAAAATAAAAAATTATAATATAGAAATATTAGAAAATATAATAATAGAAAAAGATCATTCAAATTAATGATCTTTTTAGTTTCCATAAGTACTCCAATAATCAGATTGAGCAGTATTGCCTCGAGTAACCGCAACACTTTCTTTATTAGCCGGAATTTCAAAATCAGTTGTCCATTTAGCCGCAGCTTGATAAGCACCCTCTTTTGTATTAGGAACACTTTGTAGTGTATTATAAACTCCTGGATAACTAGTCTTTAATTCATGAACTAAATAAGAAAGTTGTCCATCCATAGATGATGCATCAAGATTATTAGAACTACAATAATTCTTTAAATTAGTCCATCTACTATTATGCCACTGACAAATACCATAAGAAGTACCACCATCACCTAATGCATTAGTATTAAAACTTGACTCATGTTGAATATTAGCCATAATTCCACATATAGCCGCATTATTAAATCCTTGACTTGCTAAATAATTATATACTTGGTCTTTAGTCGCATTACCAGTAGAAACATTACTAGAAGTAGATGTACTAATACTACCAGAATCAATTCTAAGAAGTGTATTAGAAGCATTTTCATCTCCTGACTTATAATTATTAGAAGTCTCACTAATATAAGAACTAATCTTAGAAAAATTATCAAGAATTTGGTTAATACTAGAATCAACTGTAGAAAAACCTTTTATAGCCTCATCACAAAGAGGTCCCATAAATACACTTTCATTACTAAGATTACTCTTACATTCATTAATTGTCGATTTACTAGTAGTTAATGATTCCGAAACCTTAGAAGTAGTTGAAACCGCACTATCAAATATTCCATAATCAGATACACTATATTTTTCACTCATATAAAATACCTCCATACTATAACAATATAATTTTATCATTAAAAATAAAAGATAACAATCAAATTACCATTTAAAAATTAAATTTTACATAAAAGACAAAATAAAAAAGCGGTTTCCCACTTTTAAATATTAGAAATTGTTTGACTTGCAGCAGCATCTGCTTCTTCATTAGCAGCAGTTACATTATAAATATGTGTCTTCATTGCTACTACTTTATCATAAAATACTTGATAGTTTTGACGAATTTCATCATATCTTGCTTTAGCTTCTTCTGCACCAGCACTTTCCCAGTTTGAACCATATAAACTGCTCATAACATTATTTACCTCATCAAAAATCATCATGATATTATCTGCATTTTTTTGAACACCATCAGCATAGCTTCTAGCTCCTGCATAATCCTTCTCTTCAAATTCATTCATGGACATCTACCCTCCTATTAAAATAAATGTGCACCAGCACTAGCATTATCTTCTTCAGTTCTATTAAGTATATTAGCACCACTACTAATAGCTTCACCTAAATCATTTAATAATTGTTGGAAAGCATTTAAGTTTTGTGCTTGAACTTCATATGACTTATTAAATTCATTTGCAGAAAGGCCTCTCCAAATAGTCATTAAACCATCAATATTATTTCTTAAACTAGTTAATTCATTTGCAAATTCTTCTGCATTAGCTACAGTTTGTTTACCATTAGCATCCATAGCTCCAGTATTAACACTTAATCCTGACATAAATCATTCCTCCTACCTTTAATTAAATTATATAAAAAACTAAATCAATATACAATACTTATTACAATAAGTTTACACTTAAATGTCTAAAGCAGCAAGCTCACCCTCAAGACTCTCAATATTTTGAGAAGCTTGCTTTATAAATTTACCTAAATTATTAATATACTCTGAATTTGCCTTAGCAAGTTCTACTTGACTAGAATTAGTAGATTGAAAAGAATTCTTAGCACTTCCAGACCAAGAAGATAAATCACTATCTATCTGATTAGAATATCCATTAACAGATGTATTAATATCAGTTGAAGTAGTACATAACTTCTCCCCAATCGCAGTAACAGTACCAAAATCACATACAAATTTTGCCATATTTATACCTCCTTAGTATCATTAATATTAATGTTAGTATCACCTGTCTCAGTAGATGTAGTTGTACTTGTACTTGTTGTATTAGTTGAAGTAGTACCAGAACCAGTAGTATTAGTAGTATTAGTAGTATTAGTAGTATTAGTAGTATTAGATGTACTAGGAATATTAGTAGTAACACCACTATTATTTGTTAAAGAACTATTTTCATTAGTTGAATTAAAGTTTCCTACATTTGTAACAGTAGTAGTATTATTAATTAAATTTTCAGAAACAGATATAGGTGTTTTATTAGTCCAGTTTTCTCTATCTACTATAAAGTAAATTGAACTCTTAGATGCATCAGTAACTGTATTTACTCCTACTACACATTCAACGACACTTCCATCTTCTTGAGTAAATTTAATTACGTCCCCAACATCTCCTACAGTTTTATCACATGCGATTACATACTTTCCATCAACTAAAGCATATCCTGTATTAGAATCATACTTAAAGTTCTCATCGCCAAATACTTCTTTTGATCTATCAGTAACTTTATCATTATTTACATATGCATATTGTACATTACTAAGTTTAGTAGTAACTTCTTTTTCTAAATTACCAACAACGTCTCCTGTAATAGTATCAGTCTTTTCACTATTAATTGAATCATTATTCTTATCTTCTTCTACAGAGTCTTTTTCCTTTTCTTTCTCTTCTTTTTCTTTTTCTAAAGCACCACTAATTTTATCAGTTGCCGCCTTAGAAACTGCTGTTGCGCCAAGCATTGTAGCTCCAGCTGCAGCTCCACCAACAGAGCCACCTCCACCAGAATAACTACCACCACCTCGGTATCCACTACCAGATGAAGAACTACTGCTTGAAGAACTACTAGAAGAATCTTTTTTACTCGCAGAAAAATCATCACTTCCATCAAACTTCATACTACTTTGTAATCTTGTATGAGTAGATACCACACTTTCTAAAATAGATGATGTATTTTTAAGTTTTGTAGAACAAGCTTCAATATTACTAGCTAAAACACTTTTAGCACTTGCAAAATCAAACCCATCCTCACAACTAGTATCATAACCATTAATTGAATTACCAACATCATTCATTTGTGAGACAAGTGATTGAATAGCACTTGCAGCCGATGTCACCGCATCAGTTTCCAACATAAAAACTGCCATAATTACCCTCCTTCAATTATTTAATATTTTTTATAATAAGCATCATACTATCAAATAAATTTTTAACAAACTTATCATCACTTAAATTATCAATATTCATTAAAAGTTCAATATCATTTAAAGAAAATAAACAAGTAGATAAAGATATAACATTAAATGTATTATTACGATCATTAATAAAATAAACAACTGCTTCTCTAATAAAACTATTATTATTAACTAAAATATCTCTAAAATATAATTTATATTGAAAAGAATAATTATAATTTCCATAAAATATAATATTTCTCTTATCTAAAATTGCATTATTATCTCTTCCATAATTAATAGTAGAATTTAAATCTTTTTCAATTAACTCATCTAAACTACCATTTGCATTGCTTGTTGTAAAATTTTCAGTAAAATTATTTTTATTCGCAGCTAAAAATCCATTTTCAGACTTCATTTTTATACTAAATCCATCAATTAAAGGAATAAATAAACTTTGACGATTTAACTCATCAGCCATCTTTATAGCTTTATTTATATTATCATTATTTATCAAAGCTCCACATCTCCTTTCCTTCATTAACAAAAGTTGAAACATCATATGTAGTATTAGACCTTTCTTCACTATTAGGATCTGCAACTGAAATAGAACCATCATCATTCATTTTAGTTAAAACGATAAAGTGTCCTGATTTAGTAAACGTTCCAGGTTTCATAGACATAATAACTGTTTTACCATCAGATAATGAATTAACTATATTTTGAGAACTAACACCACTTTCTTCACAATTAACTCCATAGTCAGATGCAATCTTTCCAAAATAATCCCATGAAGTTCCTTGACCAACTACATATGTTCCATGTTCCAAACTGTAATTTGTCGCATCTACCGGAGTAACCTCTTCACCAGTTAAATATGTAAGAACCATAGCCATTGCTGTCGGACCACACCCAGCTGATGCAATTGAATTTCCAGAATAATACGGATCACTATAATTATATTGATAATAATTAACGAATTCATTTGAAGATGCTGAACCAGAAACAGGTGTTGCACTTAACTTATTTGAAGAAGCAGTAGAGAGTAAACTCTCAATCTCTGACTTTAAACTACTAATTTTTCCACTATATTCATTTACTTGACCAGAATATTTAGATTGACCACTTGCATCTTTCGCTTCATTTGCCAAATTTAAATTACTTTTCGCAACTTCTAATATACCCTTATAATATTTATATTCTTCATATTTATCGCAAGCTGAAGCAAATGCATTCATTCCACTCTCAATCGCACTAGAATATTCAGAAATAAAATTTTCAGCCTTAGAAATAATAGAATCATGTGAAGTACCCTTCCAAGCACCATCAAGTCCACTAATCTGAGAACTATAACTATTTAAAATTGTTTTTATAGAACCCAAATCATTATTAACTGAGCCACTACTAACCATATATATCCTCCTCTACTATCTATAAAACATTTTATCACGTTAACATAGCAATAACAAACCATTTCTTACAAAATAAATTTTTTTAACTAAAAAAAGACCAAAAACTTAGTCTTCTAATTTACTTTTCAAATCATTAAATTTCTTCATTTTTTTAAAATAACACTTAGGACATAAAGATTCATAAGTAACATTAGACTTACCATCAATCGCAACTTGATCTCCTGAAAATGTAAATTTACCATTAACAAGTCTTGCATTAAAAGTAGCTTTATTACCACAAGAGCAAATAGTTTTCATCTCTTCAATTGAATGAGCAATTTCTAAAAGTCTAGTGCTTCCCTCAAACCCTGTCGCAGTAAAATCAGTCCTTAATCCATAACAAATTATAGGTATATCATAAGTAACTACAATCTGTAATAATTGATCAACTTGTTCTCTTTTTAAAAACTGTGCTTCATCTACAAATATACAACTAATACCTTCTATGTTCTTAGATAAGTATAAATATAAATCTTCATCACTACTTACTAAATGATCAACTTCTCTTTCAAGTCCAATCCTAGAAACAATCTTCTTTCCACCCTTAGTATCAACCCTAGGTTTTAATACTAAAACATTCATTCCTCTATCTTCATAATTATGAACTGATTGTAATAATAATGCTGTTTTACCACAGTTCATTGCTCCATATCTAAAATATAATTTTGCCATATAAATCAATCCTACCTTCATAAAAACTATATCACAAAATTAATATATTAAAAGCATTTTTTAAACATTTATTATCATTTGTAATTTTTTTATAACTTTCTTTTCAATTCTAGAAATATAAGACTGAGAAATGCCAAGCATTGAAGCGACTTCTTTTTGAGTATACTCCTCACTTCCAAGTAATCCATACCTTAAAATCATTATATCTCTATCTCTTGGTTTAAGATTTAAAATACATTTAATCATTATCTCTTTATTAGACTTCGCATCAATTTCATCAGTAACAATATCTTTATCAGTCCCAATAACATCCTCTAAATGTAATTCATTCCCATCACCATCAAGTGATAATGGACAATCTATACTAACCTCCATTTTAAGTTTCTTATTCTTTCTTAAAAACATAAGTATTTCATTCTCAATACACCTAGAACAATAAGTCGCAAGTTTAATATTCTTATTACTACTAAAAGTATTAATTCCTTTTATAAGTCCTATATTTCCAATACTTACTAAGTCTTCTAAATCAACTCCAGTATTTTCATATTTCTTAGCTAAAAAGACAACTAATCTTAAATTATGTTCAATTAACTTCTCACGAGCAAGCATATCCCCTTCTTCTTTTAATTTCACATAATATTCTTCTTCCTCCCTTGTCAAAGGCTCTTTAAGTATATCAGTAGCCCCTACATAAAAAATATTATTTACTCGACTTATAACTCTTCTTAAAAAATTAATTAATCTCTTCATAAATCCTCCTTTAATCTATTAGGTAAAATACAATCCATTCCATTAACATTCAATCTATCCTTAGATAAACCAACTAAATAATTAGATAAAATCTTATCATTAATCTTAACCATATCAGGTCTAATACAAGGAATAACCCCACAATTATTTAAAGCCTTATATGGAATATATATAACACTTCTGTAATCAAGTTCCAAATTAACAAGAATAACAGGATCTCCCCGTATAGGAGAACAAAGTCTATTCCCAGTATCAATAAATCCCTCAAACTTATATACCTTATTATATATAGTAATCTCAACAATATATTTATCATTTATATTTAATTTAAACTTAGTTAACTCCTTAATAAGTATCTTGGTTATAATAGGACTTAGTACTATCATAGTTATATAATTAAAATATAAATTGCCATTTAAACCAAAAAGATAAATGACTCCTCCTATTATGATACTTATAAAATAAAAATACATCATATTATAAAAAAGATTTTTATATCCGAAACTAACACATATTATTATTAAACTAAAAATTACTTTTAAAACCATTAATTCTAAATTAGTAATATTAATATATACTAAAAATGTAGTAAGTGAACCAAATAAGCTTCCAAAAAACAGTCTAATATTAGGACTATTTATTTTTAACAATCTTTTAGTACCATAAAGAATAATAAAATCTAACAAAAAATTAACAATAAAAACTAGTTCAATATAGACTTTCATTTAATCACCAATTTAATTATAAAAATAAAAAAACGACTATATTGTCGTTTAGTGTTTATAACTTCTTTTTATAAATAAAAATTTTAATAATATAAGATAAGAATATCATCATTATAATGACAAAAGCCCATTCTAAAATAGTATTTAGAAGTGGAATACTATAAGTATATTTATCAATAATAGCTAAAACACTCTCAGGAATATACTTATCAATTAAAGCTGAAACATCAACAAGTGGAATATTTTTCTTAATAAAAGTTAATATTCTTAAAAAGATATCTACAATCGCAATAAAAAATACAAAAGAAGAAAATCTCTTAAAAAACATAATAACAACTACAATCAATACAATTAATACAATTAAATCAATATACATAATTACTACCTTCCTACTCTTTTATATTACTATCTAATTCTATCATCAAATTAAGATCAAAGACAAGATAAAAAAATATAATTTATTAGTCCTTTACAAAAATTTAAAATTGCATATCACCAACTCTTTATGTTATAATAACAAAGCAATGAAAGAGAGTATACTATGAAAAAATTAATGGATTTATATACATGTCATATAGAAAAATTAGTAGACAAAAATGAAAAAGTAAAAAGCGTAAGTCGAGTTCTAATGAACAATAAAGGAAGATTTGAAGGAATAAAGACAAGTCATGAAAATGAACCAATATCATTTATTTTTGGATTAGTAGAAAATGATTCAATAGAAGTTTATGATATGCCACTTACAAGTAGAGAAACAACTATTTTTAAAGCCTCACAAAAAGGTTATAAATATGAAGGAGAATATGAATTAATAATTGATGGATTTAGAATAGAACCAGAAGAAGACTGTGAAGTGATTATTTCTGACGGAGATATGATAAGAGAAGTTCAAGAAGACGAAATAGCATTCGTAACTAATGAAACTAAAAAAGCAAAAAGAGCTCTTCCAAAAGATAAATTAGATATTTATAATTCATACGTAAATAAATTTAAAAAGAATGAAAATAAAATTAATGATCCATTCAAAATAACAAAATAAAACTAAATATAAAATATTAAAAATAAGAGTTACGCAAAATAACTCTTATTTTATTTTGTCTCCTTCTTCTAACATAGTCTCAATAAAAATACCATATCCTTTTTTAGAATCATCTAAAACAACATAATTAACTACTCCAATAATCTTATTATTCTGAATAATAGGAGAACCACTCATTCCTTGAACAATACCATTAGTCATATCAATAAGACTCTCATCAGTAATTTCAAAAAATATATTTTTTACAGGATCAGACTCATCAACAGTTATTATATTAATACCAAACTCCTCTACTGATTCATTATAAATAACCGTTCTAATAACTGCTTTGCCTTTTTTTATTTCTTCCTTTTTCCCAACGTCCATTGCATTTTTCTCATCAAATTTTTCTAAATATTTACCATATATCCCATTAATCTCATTGGAACTAACTTTGCCTATAGTATCATCATAAATAATATTTGCATGTTTCTCGCCAGGAATTCCTCTTTCACTTTTCTTAATTGTTGTAACTTCAGCCTTATATAT
>CAVLBI010000109.1:0-7493 GCA_963661295.1 bacterium | reverse complement strand
TATTACCACTAGAAATATCAAATTTAGACATAGAATTACTCTCTAAAATCTCATGTCCTAAAGAAGCAAAAACCTTAGTTTCTGGATCAATATAAGAAAGAGTACCAATACCATTTATTTTATCCTTAACATATAAACCTGTTTTAATAGTACCATTAGTAGATTTTAATTCAAGATCAATACTTTTCTTACTATTTTCTCTTCTAATACTAAATGTATAAATACCATCATCTTTAATAATATTATTTATATCATTAATAGAACTAACAGTCTTATCATTAATCTTTTCAACAATATCTCCAACCTTAAACCCAGCATTAGATGCAATCATACTCCCATCAACATTATAAAACCCAACAACATATAAACCTTTAGAATAAACCTCAATTCCAATAGTTTCCCCACCAACAATAATTCTATTAGAATAAGCATATATATTAATCGGTAATAATAATGAAATAATTAAAAATAATTTAAAAAAC
The DNA here is from genome assembly GCA_963661295.1 of bacterium. GTDB lineage: Bacteria > Bacillota_I > Bacilli_A > RF39 > UBA660 > UBA3789. Next base: position 7,011 of record CAVLBI010000109.1, on the reverse strand, counting down.
CATTTCTTCATCATAAACACCTCAGTAATATTTTCTACATATTTCTAATTAATATACTAATTTTGACATATTTTTCATCTTTAGCTTTTGACTTTAATAAAAAAAGAATATATATTTATAATAGAGGTGAAAATACATGAATCAAGATTATAGAAGAGATGACTTAAATGTACCTGATTTTATGAGAGAAAAAAGATCTGAAAGAAGAAACACAAGTGCTTCTCAAACATCAAGTAGAAGAAGAACAAGACAAGAAGATTATGAAGAATTAAGAAGAAAATCAACAACAGGTAAAAGTGCAAGAAGAACTAGAGATAAAAAAATAGAAACTACACATAAAAATTCCAGAAAGAGAATGAAAAAAGCACTTTTCTGTGCAGCTATAGGTGCTGCTCTAACAATAGGTGGATTTAAAGCAGCTCATAATATTGAAAATGAACTAGTTGTAAATCAAGAAGTAAATGAGTTTTATACTGAAGTAATGTCAGAAAATAGATGTCATTTATCTCCAACTGAAGAAAATTCAAATAATTGGGGATATTTACACGATAAAATAAGTATTGATATAGAGGAAAAAGGATATGACTATGATGAAGCATTATTCCTATTCTCACAAAACCTAGAACATAATAAAGATTGGAATATGGACCAATTAATACGTTTTAGTGGTCAATATAAAGATTATCAAGATTTCCTAAGTCAAAATGGCTATGAAACATCAGAAGATTTTAAAAAAGCTATGAAAAAGAAAATAGTTTTAGAATCAGAAATAGATGAAAAAAATAGACAACTTTCAGAAATGAATGATGAATTAGAATCTCAAAGAATGCAAGCATCTAATAGTACTGATATGTCAATAGGAGGCAAATAATGAAAAAAGAATTAGAAGTAATTACAATAGATAATAAAGATTATGCAATTATAAAAGAAAAAGAATATAATGATACAACATATATATTCCTATCAAACGTTGTAAATCCAGATGATATAATGATTAGAAAAAGTTCTGAAACTGATAAAGAACTATTCGTACCCCTTGAAAATGAAAAAGAATTTAACATAGCTTGTTTACTACTATTTAAGAATGATTAATCATTCTTTTTTTTGCGAAAAAAAAGAATAAAAATGATTTATTCTTCTACTTTAAAGTCTTTAACACTTCCATCATCACCAACAAGTTTAGTAATTGCATCTTCTGCATTCTTTAACTTATCATCACACATCTTAGCAAGCTTCATTGCATTATTAAACTCACTAATCGCATCATCTAACGGAACTTCCCCTGTTTCTAATTTCTTAACAATCTCTTCTAAATTAGTTAGAGCATCTTCAAAACTTAATTCATTCTCTTTTGCCATAATATCCTCCTATATAACTTTAACATCAACCGTGCCATCTTTTAAATTTAATTCTAATTTATCATCTTTTTTAACACTTTTTACACTAGTAATAACATGACTATCCATCTTAATGATAGAATAACCTCTTTCAATTGTCTTTAAAGGACTAAGAGGTTCTAACTTAGCCAAAACTTGTAAATACTTATTACCTTTATTTTCAACAAGTTTCAAAGGATTCTTTAAAATAAATGAATTCTTTACTTTAATTAATTCTTTTTCTTTAATACTAGTTAAATTAGTAAGACTAAATCTAAGCCTTTCAATTAATCCATCATATTTTAATTCTTTAGTTTGATATATAGAAATAGGATTCTTAAATATATTTCTATTCATCACATCATTTAATTTTCTTCTATCACTTTTTATCATATTCATAATAGTATTATTTAAACGAATATTAACTTGATTTAAATAATTTCTCATATCAGATAATTGTGGTACAGCCATTTCAGCAGCTCCTGTTGGAGTCGGAGCTCTTAAATCAGCAACAAAGTCAGCTATCGTAAAATCAACTTCGTGTCCAACTGCACTAATAACAGGAATAGGACAATCATAAATTGCTCTCGCAACTATCTCTTCATTAAATGGCCATAAATCTTCTATTGATCCACCACCACGACCAACAATTAAAGTATCTAGCTTAAGTTCAAAATTCTCAGCCTTTTTAATCTGTTTAACAATATCTTCTTTCGCATCTTCTCCTTGTACAAGAGAAGGAAATAAATAAACTTCAGTTAAAGGCCAACGTCTTTTAATAGTAGAAATAATATCTTTAATAGCTGCTCCAGTAGGTGCAGTAACAACCCCTACTCTTAAAGGAATCTTAGGAATACTTTTCTTATGTTCCTCTCTAAATAATCCTTCTTGTGTAAGTTTATTTTTTAACTGTTCAAAAGCAACATATAAATTACCAACACCATCTTCAAGCATATCATTAACATATATTTGATAAGCACCTGATGACTCAAAAACACTAATTTTTCCAGTTACTAATACCTTCATTCCGTCCTGTGGAACAAATTTAATCTTCCTAGTCTGAGAAGAAAACATTATCGCATTAATACGACTATTTTCATCTTTCAAAGTAAAATAGAAATGTCCTCTACTATGTGCCTTAAAATTAGAAATTTCTCCCTTTAAAAACACTTCATTTAAATTAACATCATTATCTATTTTATATTTTATATATCTCGTTAATTGTGATACAGATATATACTTATCATTCAAGATATCACCTACTTATCTTCTTTAACTTCTTCATGATAAATTTTATCAAGTACACCATTTATCATCTTAGTAACAGCTTCTTCAGAATACTTCTTAGATAATTTAATTGCCTCATTTATAGAAACAATTGAAGGAGTTGCCGTATACATAAGTTCATATATACCAAGTCCAAGAATTGCTTGATCAACTTTATTTAATCTATCAATTGTCCAATCTTTTAAATACTTATTAGCTAAAGTAATAATATCTTTTTTATGTTCTAAAACTCCAGTTACACATTCATTTACAAATTCATTTTCAATCTCTAATTGTTCTTTTATTAAAGAGTTAATATCATAGTCTAAATCAGTTTCTTCTAAAATACTAACTTGATATAAAACTTTCATAATAATTTCTCTTAATTCATTTCTATTTTTCATTAAAATCACCACCTCAATTCTATCATAAAAAAACTTATAATTAAATAAGTTTTAATCTTTTTCTTTAATCTCTTTCTTTAGTTCGTATAAAAAGCTTAATGCTTCCATTGGAGTCATCTCTAAAGGATTAATCTCTTTAACTTTTTCTTCTATCGGATTAATAGAATTATCTATTTCAGGTTCAGTAAGTTCAAAAAGAGATGTTTGTGTAAAGGTTTCTTTCTTTTTACTCTTATGTTCATAAACATCAAGTATATCATCAGCTCTCTTAATCAAAGAATCAGGTAAATGTGCAAGAGATGCAACATGTATACCATAACTCTTATCAACTGCACCTTGTTTTACTTTATGTAAGAATGTAATCTTACCATTTTCTTCAATGGCAGAAACATGAACATTTTTTAAATGTTTTAAGTCTTTCTCAAGAACAGTCAACTCATGATAATGCGTAGAAAACATAGTTTTTGCTTTAATCTTATCATGGATATATTCAAGAATAGCTTGTGCAAGACTCATGCCATCATAAGTAGCAGTACCTCTACCTAACTCATCAAAAAGAATTAAACTGTTTTCTGTTGCTCCTTCAATTGCATAATTTGCCTCTTTCATCTCTACCATAAAAGTAGACTCACCACTAACTAAATCATCACTTGCCCCAATTCTAGTAAATATCTTATCAAATATAGGCATAGTAGCACTCTTGCAAGGAACAAAGCATCCCATCTGAGCCATAATAATAGTAATAGCACATTGACGCATATAAGTAGACTTACCAGCCATATTAGGACCAGTTATTAATAAAATATCCGTAGTCTTATCCATAACAATATCATTAGGAATATATTTATCCTTCATAACTTGTTCAACAACAGGATGACGACACTCAATTAACTTAAGAGTTCGATCATTAGTAAGTTCTGGTCTAACAAACTTATAAGCATCAGTAACAATAGAAAAAGCCTGTAACATATCAACTTCACTAATAACCCTAGCAGTACTTTGTAAAGACTTAACATATCTCTTAATTACTTCCCTAATATCCATAAATAACTTATACTCTAAAGAAATAATCTTCTCTTCAGCCCCTAAAATAATATTCTCCTTCTCTTTTAAAACAGGCGTAATATATCTCTCAGCATTAGCTAAAGTTTGTTTTCTCTCATATCCAAACTCTTCTTTAATTAAATCTTTCTGTCCCTTAGAAACCTCAATATAATAACCAAATACTTTATTATATCCAACTTTCAAATTCTTAATGCCAGTACGCTCTTTCTCAGTTTTTTCCATCTCAAGAATAAAATCCTTAGACCCACTACTAATCTTCTTTAATTCATCAAGTTCAGCATTATACCCACTCTTAATTAAATGACCCTCATGTAAAGTAAAAGGAGCATCCTCAAGAATAGTTTTCTCAAGTAAACTATAAACCTCTTCAAAAGTATCGATCTTCTTATCAAAATTTAATTGAGATAAAATGTCTTTAATTTGAGGTAAAACACTAACAGACTGTTTTAATTGAAGTAAATCCTTAGCATTTAAATTACCATAAGTAATTCTACCAACAAGTCTTTCTAAATCGTATACTTCGCCTAAACATTTAATTAAATCATCTCTTAAAATAAACTCAGTACTAAGTTTAGATACAAAATCATATCTTCTTTCAATCTCATCTTTATTAGTAAGTGGATTTAAAATACTAGACTTTAAATATCTGCTTCCCATAGCAGTCTTACATTTATCAAGTAACCAAAGTAAGCTATATTGTCTTTCTCTATTTCTTAAAGTTTCAACTAATTCAAGATTTCTCTCTGTATTAGAATCAAACTCTAAATATTCACTTGATTTAATTATTCTACATTCTTGTAAATGATGAAGATCCCCCTTCTTAGTCTCAACAATATAATAAAGTAAATGTTTTAATGTAGAAACAATTCTAACATCCTCTATTTTTTTATAAATATATTCATAATCTTTACTATCTAATTCTTCTTTAGTAATGGTAACTAACACATCATAATTACTACGTAACTTATCAACTATTCCCCTATCAATTGAGTCATTTACAATAACTTCTCTAAATCCATGTTTTACAACTTCTTTTATTACTTTATCAGCTTCTCCTTCAACTAATAAAGCATAAACTTCACCAGTAGAAATGTCTGCATAACTAATACCAAAGCAATAAGAAAAATCATAAATATTCGCAATAAAATTATTAGACTTAGAATCAATAGAAGAATCAATTCTAGTACCCTTCGTAATAACTTGAACAACGTCTCTTTTAACCATTCCCTTAGTCTCTTTAGGATCTTCTAATTGTTCAGCTATCGCAACTTTATATCCTTTATCAATTAACTCTTCAACATAACCCGCATAAGCATGATGTGGAATACCACACATAGGAACTCGTTCTTCAAGTCCTGCTTGTTTACCAGTTAAAGTAAGTTCTAATACACGAGATGCTAAAATAGCATCTTCAAAAAACATCTCATAAAAATCCCCAAGTCTAAAAAAGATAATTATATCTTCATACTTATCTTTTATCTCCATATATTGCTGCATCATAGGACTTAGTTTACTTCTATCAACTTCACTTCTTTTCATATATATACTTCACTTCTTTTCATATACTTTTAATTGCTTTTATTATTATATCAAAAATATTTTAAATATGCATAAAAAAACATAGATAATTTAAAACAATTTAATGAATTATCTACGCCTTTTCAAATTAACAGTCTTAGTTTTATTACTTGTTTTCCTTTTAGTTGTCATTTTAGCTTTCCTAGTCTTCTTACATTTCCTAGTATAAATACCACTCTGATCAATTATATTATAAATAACAACCCCTTCAAATCCTAAAACAATAAATACACTTAAAGGTATAAGTAAATAAGAAAAATATAATAAATAAATATTAATAATTATAGAAATAGCAATCAAAAAGTCTTTAATAGTACTAACCTTCTCTATTCCTTTTTTTAAATTAACAAAACTCTTAGCAACAAATCCTGCAAGAAATATACATATCCATAATAGTACAATAAAAATAGGATATCTATAATTATTAACAAAACTTTTCCCATTATAAACGGTCATCAATGATGAATCTATCTTAAATATATTACAAAGTAACTTATAAAAAGAAGAATATCCATTCTTAATGCCAGTATTCCAATCATCATTCTTTAAATATGGCATAAAATACGAATCTATATATTTATCAATAGTACTTGAATCGATCACTTTAGATAGTTCACTTCCAGCTTTAATTCTAATACTTCTATCATCATGTGAAATAACAATCAAAAGTCCCAAATTATTCATATTAAATGAATCAAATATATAATCAGTATATTCTTCTAAACTAATACCATCTAATGATTTAACAGTTACAACATAATAATCTATATTTTCATTTTCTTTTAAAAATTCAGAATAAGTAACTATATAGTCTTCTACTCCATCATTAAGAATACCTGCTGAGTCAGTAACATATATCTTATCTGATTGTATAACAAGTCCCAATGTATTTAAAGGTATAATTAATAAAAATAAAATAATAAAGTAAATACATTTTTTCATACATATCACTCCAATTAGATTTTATCATATAAAATAGCTTAACAATATTTAAGATAAACATTTTATTTAAAAGAAAGTACAATAGCGTAAAGAAAAACTAAGTAAAAATTTACTTAGTTAAAGATTTCTTAAAGTTACCAGCAATTCCAATACCTTCACTTGTAACCATAAATGCATCATTATCTATATCTGGTAAATGTCTTTCAAGCCTTTGCATTTCATACTTAGATAGAGCCGAATAAACAATATGAACTTTCTCTTTTTTATATCCGCCATATCCTTCCCAAAAAGTTGCATCTCTATCTAATTCGCCTTTTATAAATTCAATAATTTTATCTTGCTTATTCTTAGTAAATATAATTACATAACTACAAATATTT
>CAVLBI010000108.1:0-3367 GCA_963661295.1 bacterium | reverse complement strand
GAGAAAGAGATATTAAGTATGAGTATTGAAAACCTATATTAAATATATAATTCGGATTTATTAGTAATGATAGTGACATTATAAATAGAAATAAATTTATTGGTTTTATATTTAGATAGTAAATTCTATTTAGTGTGAATAAGATATAGAATAGTACTCCTCTTAATACTGATGGAGCTAATCCAACTAATAGTAAATATAATAAGAGAATTATACATGTTATTTTATAGATTGTTTCTTCTTCTAACTTTAGTTTTTTTAGTATTTTTTCTAGTATTGATGACAGGAGTGCAATATGCATACCACTTATTGCGAATAGATGACTTATTCCATTTGATTGGTAACTTCTTTTTACATCTTTATCTATATATGATTTGTCTCCTAATATAAAAGCATGAACATATTTATTATTAGATCTTTTTACGACTAGATTTTTTATTTTGTAAAATAAATTTGGGGAAGATGATATTTTTTTAATAGTTGTTGTGGTTACTTGATAGAAAGTGTTATTTCTTTTTAAATATTCTTTATAATTAAAAAGGTATTCTGTTGTGTTTTCTTCTGGAATATTAAATGTTCCTTCTATAAGTACTTTATCTCCTATTTCTAAATTTATATTTTTTTCTTCATAGTAAGTTACAATTATATTTTCACTTGATTTTAAATTTATTTTATATTTGACATTATCTTTTGTGATAGAAGTAATTATTCCTACTGCCTTGTCTTCTTCTTTGTATTTTTTATAATCTTTATCTATTGATAATCTTATTATGCTAAGGAAAATTATTATAAGAAAAAGGAAATAATATATTGAATCATGTAGTAATATTTTCCTTAATCTTAGCAAATAAACTATCTCCTATTCCAGATACATTTTTTATATCTTCTATAGTTTTAAATGGACCATTTTCTTCTCTATATTTAATTATATCTTGAGCTTTAGATTCACCTATACCTGAAAGAGTCATTAATTCTTCTTTTGTTCCTGTATTTATTGAGACTTTGCCACTAGTAGTTTTAGAGTCAGTACTAATACACGCATCATTTTTTAGAGAGTTTTCATCTTTTTGAATACATTTTTCTTGAACTTGAGTTTCTTTTTCTTTAGTTTTTTCAAATTCTTTTACTTCACTTTTACTGTAGATTATAATTACCATTTCATCTTTTATTTTCTTACTTAGATTAATTACTGATGTATCAGCATTTTCTGTTAGACCGCCAGCCATTTCAATTACATCAATTACTCTTTTATTACTATCTAGTGAATATATTCCTGGGGTTAAAACCTCTCCTTTTATGTCAACTTTATACATTTCTTTTTCTGTTTTTTCCTTTTTAGTAGTAGTTTTCTTTTCTATTACCAGTTCTTCTTTAGTTTCTTTTTCATTATTACTATTTAGTAAAATAATAATTATTGGTACCACAATTATTATTAAGATAAGTACTCCTAGTATTATTTGTTTTCTATAACGATATTTGAATGTTATAATATCACCTCCTATTTTATTATTAAAAAAAGAAGTCGTTTTTTTCGACTTCTTTATATTTTTTATATTTTCTTTTGTAATGTCTTTGGAGGATCTATATCTTCTAAAGTTTGTCTATTAATATATTCTTCTACTAATCTCATAATTGTTTTTTCTACTTCAAATATATCATCTGTTTCTACTCTACCACCAGCACTTTGAGGTGTTCCTCCTCCGTAGCAACGACCAAGGATTTTTCCAGCATCAATTCTGTTTCCATCGGCGCTTCTCATAGAGATATGCACTAAATTTTCATCTACTAGTCCTAAAGCAACAGCAGCATCTATTCCTTTAAATTTTAAACATCTTTCAGCAGCTTTAGCATAGTCTTCTTTTTTATATATAGTTTTTGGGTTATCTCTATTTAATGTATATGCAACTGTAATTGGCGATAATGAATCTTCGTTGTATATTTGTAGGATAGTGCCAGTTATAATTAAGCCTTCAATTCTACGGTGGTCTTCAAATTCTTCTAAAAATAAGTTATATACTTCCTCAATATTTGCGCCATGATTTATTAGTTTTTCAGCAACATCATGAGTTGTGGAGCTTGTATTTTGTCTAAATCTTTTTGTATCTAAATAAATACCAGCATATAGATAATTGGCTATTTTTCCTGAATATCTTATTCTTGATGCATTTAAAATTCTCGCAACTATTTCTGAGACACTTGATGCGGTTACATCAATGTATTTTGTTCCTCTATCTATTGTATAATCATTTGTTTCATGATGATCTATTATAAAAATTTTATTTAGTTTATCTAAATCGTCTTTTATAGCTATCATATTAGATTTATTTGTATCCGTTATGATAAGAAGTGATTTTTCATTTATTCTGGCAAGAAATTCTCCTCTTGTGATAAATTTTATTAAATCTCTATTATCATCAATTATTTTTTTTGTTCCAGGTTCAATTTTTGTTTCATCATCATTTACTATAATATAGGCTTGTTTATCATAGTGCATTGCAATGGCGTATAAACCTATTGCTGATCCTATAGCATCAAAGTCTGGTTCATTGTGACCTATAATAAAAACATTAGAACAATTTTTTAAGTCAGTATCTAATTTAGCCCTAAAATCACATAACAGACGTTCTTGTGGACTCTTCTTTGACATTTCAACCTCTCCTCTTTTCCCCTCTTTAAACATGCATATTATAGCACATAATTATAATTTTTTCAATAGAAAAAGCATACCTCAAGTATGCTTGAACTTTAGTCATTCACTTTTACTGACATTTTAATAAATATTCAGCTATTGGCCAGAAAATTATAAATAAATTTAATATTGTACCAATAATTATATTTGATATTATTAAAGCTTTATTATAATCATTTTTATCTTTAGGTAATTTTTTTATTGCCATTATTGATATTTCTATTATAGCAATTGATATAATAAGAATTATACTGTTAACTATTAGACTGAATGTATTATATGAACAATCTACTATTTGTTTATTAACGGTTTCAAATACAACTTGATTTGTATAACAGAAGAATATTAAGGCAAATATAATTAATAATAAAAATGAAATTGTATGTACTAAATTTAATTTTTGATTTTTCATATTATTATCCTCCTATTCCTACGCCGATTTCTCTTACTATACTATTATCACATGCTTTTACTGGTTCTTTAAATGTACCAATTGATGATGCGATAACATCTGTAAATAGAAGCATAATTAAACCAAGAATTATTCCTACTACTGAGAATGTAATTCGATCTCTTTTTATATTTTTACTTATCTTTGTTTTATTAGTAAATAGATTAACTAGACTACAAATACTTATTATTATTAAAACTATTGTGATTAAAACTAGAGAATATGTT
>CAVLBI010000107.1:0-2093 GCA_963661295.1 bacterium | reverse complement strand
TTACTGACATTTTCTCAAAATGAATTTACTGACATTTTCAAAAAAATTTGACAGGGTTTGGGATATTTCCCACATACGAATTTCGTATGGGAGTACAAATTCATTGCTTGCTAGACAATACATTTACTACCAAACTAATTAATTACAATTTAAAAACTCTATCAGTTTCATCTGACAGAGTTCTAATTTTCAATAATATTTCTTCAATATCATTGGATTATCTTTTACTATTATTAAATTATATTTTATTCTTAATATCCCTTTTAGCTTAGGTATAAGTCTACTAATATCGCATTTACAGTTAAATACATCTATTGCAGAGTTAATATGATTTATTAAATTACATTCTGATAAAAAATGTCTACTATATGCATTTGCTAAATAAAATGCTACTAAATCAGGTATAACATAATTATTTAAATAATCATTTACATTGTTATAGAAAGGTAAATATGTTTCTTCAAACTCTTTATCAGTTATATCACACATAGATATATTCCTTTAAAACAATTTCTTTTGCTATATTTTTAATATTATTCATTTTACCTATCCATAACATTTGATTACTACTTTTTAATTCTTCAGTAATATTTTCTTTTTCAGCTAGTTCTATAATTAACTTCTTCACCATCTCCATAACAGTAATATCAATATTATAAAGATATTCATTTAATGTATTGCTAACAAGTAAATCAAAATATAATTCTACTTTATATTTCTTAATATAATTTAATCTTAATAACCCATATTTTCCTATATTATATTGTTTTTTATTTTCTAATATTAAATTTGGTAATAAATAATCACCGTTCTTAGTGTAACTAATATTCATAACATTTCTCCATTTCTTTCTATATTTATTTGGCCTTAATTGTTATACATTCGTTACACAATGACTATCGCCACCACCTGCATTACATTACCTTTATTCTTCAAATCCTCTTTCATTTTCATAATTAATTATAATTACTTCTTCTACTTTACCTCTTTTTTGTCCATTTGAATTTATATTTCTTTTTGCTTTAATTACATGGATATTAAAATCTTTATATAATTCTTGAATTAAAGAAGTATTATTATTTGAAAGCATAACATAACAACCTTTATCAGAAAGCTCTTTATAGACTCTAGCTAATCTTCTCTGTTCTTCTTTTCCAAACCCATCCTCTGTATAACTATTAAATATTGCTTTATCTGAATCATATGGTGGATCAAAATAAATAAAATCTCCTTTTTTAGCATCTTTTACTGCCTCTTCAAAATCAACACATAAAATTTTAACATTATTCATAGTTAAATAATTACTAACAGCTATTAAATTACCACCATCATAAGTATTAACTTTTAATTTTTTACCAAATGGTACATTAAATTCATTTCTACTATTTACTCTATATAATCCATTAAAACAAGCTTTATTTAAATAAATAGTTCTTCCAGCTCTTGTATAATCAGCTAATCTATTAAATGATGCTTTATTTCTATCTTTATTTCTTATTTCATAATAAAATTTTTCACTATGATTTGTTTCATAGTTATTTAAAACATTACACATCTTTTTAAATTTATCTTCATTACATAAAACATTATAAACATTTATTAATTCTTCATTACAATCATTTATTACAGCTTCCTTTGGTGACAATTCAAATAATAAAGCTCCTCCACCAACAAATGGTTCATAGTAAGTATTAAAATCATCAGGAGCATATTTTAATAGCTTATCAATTATCTGCCTTTTACCACCAGCCCATTTAACAAATGGTTTACCCTTTATCATTATTACCTACCTCCAAATCAAATACACGTATATTATAACATCAAACTATAATTTTTCCTATAAAATCATAAATTATTTAGTTAGGAAAACAAAAAAGCAGTCTCTCAACTACTTATAAAAAGCAATTAACAATCTATAAAAACTTTTCTAATTATTCTTCCATTTATCTTTCTAAAAACCAATAATAGAATTAACATAACATTAAAATAAATCATATTTTGTCCCAAATATAACATTTTATATTCAGAAAAACCACTACTATACAAATCACTTGTATATTTATTAAAAAATAAACTCTTATCAAATCCAAATC
>CAVLBI010000106.1:0-2258 GCA_963661295.1 bacterium | reverse complement strand
GTTAAGAAGTTCGAAAAAGACAATACAAACGATAACTTAAATATAGCTTTACAAAGAATTGATAAAGCTAAAAATAGCGGATTAGTTCATAAGAATAAAGCTGCTAGATTAAAATCAAGATTAACTAAAATGATGAATAACAAATAAGCCAATTTATTATAATTGGTTTTTTTATTTACATTTTTATTTTTCTTTAATATAATTAAATCTAGATAAGGGGTTATTGGAGGCACTACATTATGAAAAAAACACTAGCGACACTAGGTTTATTACTTATTTTTATCGGACTTTTTATGATGAAGAAGGATGAAATAAATGCTTTAATTAATAAGTATTTTAAAGGTAATAATATTGTTACTTTAGGAGAAAAGAATGACTATTATAGAGACTATGATTTTGATTTTGTTCAGAATACTAATAATTTTAGTCCTAATAATTATCAAGATTTATTAAATATATATTATACAGTACTTAATGCTGGTAAGAGTAATTTTACTTTTTATTGTCCAGATAGTTATGATAGTTGTTTAGATGACGTTAAGAGGCTTGCTAATGATCAAGATACTTTATCAGATATAAACAATTATGTTCATCCTTTTAATGGATTTAATCATATTGAGAGTGAATATGATTCTCTTGGTAGAGTTACTATTAATATAATTAGAAGTTATGATAATAATGATATTAAGTTAATTACTAGTAAAATTGACGAACTTCTTCCTCAATTAGTTAGTAATACTAGTAGTTTAGAAAATAATATTAAAAGTGTTCATGATTATATTGTAAATAATTCTAAGTATGATTCTAATAGAAGTGATAATGGAGTTGTTGTTTATAAATCAGATACTGCATATGGGCCTCTTTTTGAAGGGTATGCTTTATGTGGAGGATATACTGATTTAATGGAATTATTTTTAGAAAGAATGAATGTTAAGAGTTTTAAAGTTTCTTCTCTAAATCACGTTTGGAATGCAGTTTATCTTAATGGTAATTGGAAACATTTAGATCTTACTTGGGATGATCCTGTTGCATCTGATGGAAATGACTATTTAGAATATAATTACTTTTTAATAGATACTAATCAGTTACTTGATTTAGAGCAAACTCAACACGAATTCAATCTAGATCATTATAAAGAATTAAAGACAGCTTAAGTGCTGTCTTTTTATATTTTTTTTGCTGGTTGTCTTAAAATTTTTTCTTTGCTTCCACCATACGTTCCAAAGGCTATTTCATCAGCGTTTGGTGACAATCTTGCAACAGTCAACATTTCTGTTTGCCGAATAGAGTTTGGATTTTGTGCTATATAACTACAACCACCATCGATCATAAGTAGATGCCCATCTTCTTCCATTCTATAGCCTTGTAGTTCTTCTACAGGAGTGTGTCCTATTATTGTGATAACATTATCTTCTTGAATACTTATGTTAGGTATATGTATATTTAAATTTTTATCTGATTTTCTATATTGTAAACAATACTTTAGTACTTGTAAATCTTTACGTGACTCAATATCTTTTAATGTTGGAATTTTCGGAGCAGTCAAGGCGTTAGTTGGTGCTAGGGCATGAACTATTACATAAGATGTTTCATTTTTCTTACCTTTTATTCTGCAAAAGAGAGGAAGGCTTCCTAAAAATTCATATAATTCGTCTTGTAAATCATCTGATAGAAGTAAATAATCATGAGCTGTTTCTACTCCATGATTTGCAATATGAAACCATGGATCATCTTTTCTCCACTTATTATTTTCTATACCATATTTTATTGCTGAGTACATCATTTGTTCATGATTACCGGGCAATAGTATTACATTTAGATTACCTTTTTATGTTTTACCCTATTCATAATATCTATTAAAATCCTAATCGATTCTGGTCCTCTATCGATTACATCTCCATCTATTATTAAAGTTATTTTAAATTTTTTTGCTTCTTCATCTAAACTATTAACTACCCAGTCATATAATTTTCCTTGTCCATGTATGTCACTCATTACAAAATAGTTTTCTCCATTATCAAAACTTAATTCTTTCATAAATCCCCATAATAACTTGTATAAAATCTATAAGCATATTATATATTAAGATTATTGTTTGATATAATATGTATTTGTTATGTCTGATATAACCAATAATTATATTTGAACAAAATAAAAACTTATTGAAAAATAAGTTTCATTCATTAATATATTTTAATGTGTCTTCTATTGTGTTATTAAAGTTATTTAAATCTACTTCAAACCATTTTGTATTAAAT
>CAVLBI010000105.1:0-11302 GCA_963661295.1 bacterium | reverse complement strand
TTGGACCATTTCTAGTAATTAGTTTTATGTTTATATATTTTACTAGAATTAATTTAGATATGATACTTACATTTATTAGAGGTTTTTAGAAACTTCTTTTTTTAATTATTTTTTTCTTTCTTTTTGAAACAATTTAATATAATATATTTAGTGGGTGGTGATTAACATGAGAAATATTAGTATTTTACCAGCAGATACTTATACTGTTCTTAATAAGACTATTATTACAGATAAGGATAGGAAACTTATTTCTATGTTATATCAACCAATTATTGGATATACGGCTGTTTCTTTATATTATACACTTATTGATGATCTTGATAGATTAGAGATTATTAGTGATGATTTGACACATTATCATTTAATGACTACTATGCAGTTAAAGTTAGATGATATTGTAATTGCACGAGAAAAGTTAGAAGCAGTTGGACTACTTAAGACTTATATGAAGAAAGATAATATTAATCAATATGTTTATTTATTATTTAGTCCTATTACGCCACATGATTTTTTTAATCATCCTATTCTTAATGTAGTTTTATATAATAATGTTGGGAAGAAGGAATATGATAAGTTACTTAATTATTTTAAAGTACCAAGACTTAATTTGAAAGAGTATGAAGATATTACTCATTCATTTGATGAAGTATTTACAAGTAGAGTTGGAACTATTACTGAAGAGATGGATGATATTACTAAGAGGGATTCTAATAATATACTAATTAATAAAGGAATTGATTTTAATACTATTATTTCATCTATTCCTGATAGTCAACTTAATAAAAATTGTTTTAATAATGATACTAGGACTCTTATTAATAATTTAAGTTATATTTATAATTTAGATACTTTAGATATGCAGGGACTTATTAGAGATAGTTTAAATGAGAAGGGGTTAATTGATAAGACAATACTTCGTAAGAGTTGTCGTGATTATTATAAGTTTGATAATGCTGGTAATTTGCCTACTGTTATATATAATAGACAACCTGATTTTTTAAAGAAACCTAAAGGAGATAATAGTAAATGGGCAAAGCTTGTTTATACTTTTGAAAATATTACTCCTTATCAATTATTGAAAGCTAGATATAAGGGAGCAGAACCAACTGATAGAGACAAACGTCTTATTGAAAATTTAATGATTGAACAAAAGCTAAATCCTGGAGTTGTTAATGTACTTATAAGTTATGTATTACAAGTAAATGATCAACAATTAAAGAAAAGTTATGTTGAGACAATTGCTGGACAATGGAAAAGACTTAATGTTGAAACTGTTGAAGATGCGATGAAATTGACTGAAAAAGAACATAAAAAATTAAAAAAGATTATTAAACCAAATGAAAAGAAAGTTACCACTAGTACTAAAGCTAAAAACAATCAAGAATTACCAGTTTGGTTTAATAAAGACAATGAAGTTAGTGATACTACTGAAGAAGATGTTGAAGAATTAGATAAAATTATTAATGAATTAGTGTAAATATATGTAAAGATTAGAAAGTTAGTCTTTACTTTTCTTTTATTATTGTATTTATTATGATATTATTTAGTGGCGTGGGAGTATAATAGTAAGGGATGATAGCTAATGAGAAGAAAAAAATGCGAATTTTATAATATAATTGAAGATATATATAAGCATGAAGAGTTTATAAAGTTAAATAATTGTAGACATCATGGTATCACAAGATATGATCATTGTCTTAGAGTGAGCTATTATACTTACTTGATTACTAAAGTTCTTCATTTAAATTATAAAGAAGCAACAAGAGCTGCTTTATTACATGATTTTTTTACTGATGAGGTAGAAAATTATAACGCAGTAAAAAAACTTACAAAACATCCAGAAATAGCAGTTGAAAATGCTTCTAAATACTTTGAACTTAGTGAGTTACAAAAAGATATAATTAGAACTCATATGTGGCCATGCACTTTTCTACCACCTAAGTATTTAGAAAGTTGGATAGTTGATTTAGTTGATGATTTTTCAGCTATATTTGAAAGAGGTTATGTAACTAAGAATAGTTTACAGACTGTTGGAAGTTTTATATTTGTTTTTATAATGAGTAAGTTTAGATAGTATTTGGTACTATCTTTTTTGTTTATGGTGTTAAATCCTTGTCATTAAAGGGATTTTATGATATACTTTGACAAGAAAGAAGTGAGGAGATATGAGTAAAACATATATATTTGGACATAAAAAACCAGATTCAGATTCAGTTATGGCAGCTATTGGGCTTTCATATCTAAAAAATCAATTAGGGGAAAATACAGAGCCAAGAGTTTTAGGAAATATTAATAAGGAATCTAGCTATGCATTAAAGTATTTTGGATTAAAAGAACCTAAGTATTTAAATGATGTTAAATTACAATTAAAAGATATTAATTATCATAAAAAATATTTTATTAAAGATACTTGTAGTATTTATGATGGATATCAATCTATGTTGAAGTCAGGTCTTACTGGAATTCCAGTAGTTAAGAGTGATAATACTTTCTTAGGACTTATTACTTTAAAAGATTTATCTCATGTAATTATTAATGAAAATGTAGAAGATTTATATACTTCTTATGATAATTTATTACATGTATTAAAAGGTGAAGAAGTACTTAGATGTAGTAAAGAAATTATTGGTAAGATTTTTGTTGCTGCTTATCGTAGTACAACTTTTTTACAAAATGTAAAACTTACACCTAGTGATGTTTTAATAGTAGGAGATAGACATAGTGTTATTGAATATGCTGTTAATTCTAAGGTTAAATTAATTATTTTATCAAATGATAGTATGATTAAAGAAGAACATTTAGAGATTGCTCGTAAGAATGGAGTAAGTATTATTAGAACACCATATGATACTTACAGAGTTTCTAGATTAGTTGCTTTAACTAATTATATTAAAACAATGATTAAAGTATATAATCCAACTAAGTTTTTAGATACTGATTTTATTACTGATATAGTGGAGATTAATAATAAATTAAAACATACTAATTATCCAGTAGTTGATAAGAAGAATAAATGTTTAGGATTATTAAAGGTTACTGATTTATCTGAAAAAAATCCTAAAAATGTTATACTAGTTGATCATAATGAAAAATTACAAAGTGTTGAAGGTTTAGATGAAGCAAATATTTTAGAGATATTTGATCATCATGCTTTAAGTAGTTTAACTACAAATGCACCAATTAATTATAGAAATATGGCAGTTGGTTCTACTTGTACAATTCTTTATACTTTATATAAAGAAAAAGAAATTGAAATTCCAAAGGAAATTGCTGGTGCATTACTTTCAGGAATACTTTCAGATACTTTAATATTAAAGAGTCCTACAACTACAGATATAGATCGTGTTGCGGTTAGTGAGCTTTCTTTTATAGCTGGAGTTGATTATCAAAAATATGGTATGGAATTATTAAAGAGTGGTACTTCTCTTGATGGCATGACTAAAGAAGATGTATTATATAATGATTATAAATTATTTAATATTAATGATAAGAACTTTGCAATAGGACAATTTTTCACAATGAACTTTGATGAAATAGAAAAAGAAATTGATGGATATATTCATGTCCTTGATGAAGTTGCTGAGGCAAATAACTATCAATTAGTTGCATTATATGTTACTGATATAGTTAGAAATGGTAGTTATATAATTTATAATAATAAAGGTAAAAATATTATAGATACAGCATATCAAAGAGATGTTGAGCAAGGATATTTCATAGATGGATGTGTATCACGTAAACGTAATGTAGTTCCACTAATTATGGAAGTATTAGAAAACTAATATTAATAAATAAACTATAAGTAGTTATATATTGTTGTATAACTACTTTTTTATTTTACTTTTTTCGTAAAATTTAATATAATTTTTTTAGGGTGAGAAGTATATGTATAATATTTGTTTTGTATTTTTACTGTTTTTTATATATTCAGTTCTTGGATATTTTGTAGAGGTAATTGGAATTTATTTGGAAAAAGGAAAAATTAATTTTAGTAGGGGATATTTTATTGGACCATATTTACCAATATTTGGATTTGGATCATTAATAGTTACATATTATTTAAATAGATATGCAAATGATTTAATAGCTTTATTTATAATGGGAATGTTTTTCTGCTGCTTACTTGAATATTTAACAAGTTTTATAATGGAAAAAATATTTAAACTTAGATGGTGGGATTATTCACATAAGAAATATAATCTTAATGGAAGAATATGCTTAGAGACAGGAATGTTTTTTGGACTAGGTAGCGTTATTATTATAAGAGTGATTAATCCAGTATTATTTTCATTACTAAAAAGTTTAAATCATACTGTTTTAATTATTCTTGGAATAGTCTTTATTTCGGTTTTTATTATTGATTTTATTGTTTCTACTTTTACTATATGTAAGTTGAATATTGATACTTCTAAATTTACTAGTAAAGATTCTACTAGTCAGATTAGGGATGAAGTTAAAAAGTCATTACAAAAATATAGATTCTTTCATAAGAGATTATTTGGGGCTTTTCCTAATATTCAGAAAAATAATAGTAATTATGATAAGATTAGAGAATTTATTTATAAGAAGAGAGATAAGAATAAGTAATAGTTTAATAAGAGATATAGTTTTATATTTCTTTTATGTTTGCAGAGTTTACTTTTATATATTATAATTAATATGGGATAAGGTGATGCTAGTGAATAAGAGTAGAAAGATTATACTTATAGTTATTGTTTTATTATTACTTGGTTTATTAGGGACTGGTATTTATTTATTTTATCAGTACAATAATGATTCTAGTTTAAATAGTAGTACTTCAGGATCTTTTGGAGATGATATGGGAGATATTAGTTCTATTAATGTCTTTTATGATAGTTATGAAGATGTTATTAATTATTTAGAATCTACTGGTGTAAGTGCGACTTTTGATAAAGAAAATGATGGATATTGGTACTTTAACAGTGATAATGGAACATATAAATATTCTACTTATGATGGTAGTTTAGTTTTAGAAAGTTAGGAGGATATTATGAAATATAAGAGTGATATTTGTAGAAATATTTTTAGGGGATATGATATAAGAGGAATTTATCCTAGTGAAATAGATGAGGATACTGCCTATACTATTGGTCTTGGATTTGGTAGTCATATTAAGAGTATTGGGAAGACTAATTGTGTAGTTGGTCATGATAATAGACTTAGTAGTCCAGTTTTATATGATGCTTTAATTAAAGGCATTACTGAGACTGGTATTGATGTTATTAGTTTAGGACTTTGTACTACTCCAATGTATTATTATGCATGTATTAAATTAAAAGTATTTAGTGGAGTTATGGTTACAGCTTCTCATAATCCAAAAGATGATAATGGATTTAAATTTGCTTTTGATGAGTCTGGTAATTGTAAGGGACAAGAGATTCAAGACTTTTTAGAATTTATTTTGAAAGGTGAATTTGCAACTGGAGAAGGTCATGTAAGTAATTATGATATTACGAATGATTATATTGATTTATTTGTTAATAATATTCATATGGGAGATAGAAGAATTAAAGCTGTTGTTGATCCTGGAAATGGAACTACTTCAGTTATTGTTAAGAAGATTTATGATAAGTTCCCAGTTGATTTAATTTATATTAATGATGAGAGTGATGGGCATTTTCCAAATCATCATCCAGATCCTTGTGTTGAGTCAAATCTTGAACAGTTAAAGAAGAAAGTAATAGAAACTGGGGCAGATGTTGGAATTAGTTTTGATGGAGATGGTGATAGGCTTGGTGTTGTATCAAGTGATGCTAAGTTTATTCCGACAGATATTTATATGACTTTAATAGTACGTGATATTATTAATAAAGTTGAAAAGAAAGAATTTTTATGTGATGTTAAATGTTCTAAGACTTTTTCAGATGAAGTTGAAAAGCTTGGCGGTAAGTGTATAACTTATCGTACAGGTAACTCTTATACTAAGGCAGCTGTTAGAGATATGGATTTACCATTTGGTGGAGAATTATCTGGACATGTTTATTTTAGAGATAGATGGCCTGGATTTGATAGTGGATTATATGCTGGTATTAGATTACTTGAAATATTAACTCATACTGATAAGAGTGTTAATGAGTTACTTGAAAATTTAAATAGATATTATTCTACAGAAGAGATTAAGTTTAAGTCTAGTGATGACGTTAAGTTTGGAATAATTGATAAGATTAAAGATTATGTAATTGAAAAAGGGTATAAATATTTAGATATAGATGGAGTTAAGGTATTATTCGATGATGGATGGGCTCTTGTTAGAGCTAGTAATACTGGTCCTAATATTACAGCTAGGTTTGAAGCTCGAACTGAGGAAAGACTTAGTGAATTACAAGATGAATTTGTATCTTTAATTAATGAGTTAAATAAGTAGTAAATTGAATAATTTATTTAAGACTAAGTTGAGTGTTAATTCAACTTAGTTTTTTTGTCAAATGGTGTCTTGGGTAATTGTTAAGATGGGGTATTTATGGTATATTTTAATAGACGTTTTCTAAATGATATGATGATAAATACTACATGTATTTGTGCTTTTTTATACTTGTTTTGTAGTTTTAAAGGAGGATATTATGGCAATTAGTGAGACAGAGTTTGTTAAGGAGAAGAAGATATTAAAGAAGGTACAAAAGCTTCTGGGAGATACTATAGATAGCCTTGGTGGAGATGTTGCTGCAGATGATCAGAACTTAGTTGAATTTAAAAAGATGATGTGGGAGAATGCTAATAGTTTTGATGAAGGTGAGATGGCACAAGTAATGACTGCTACTTCACAAGAAGAAGAAAGAGCATTACAAAAGCAAAAGTATTTTAAACAACTTTGTAAGATTAGAAAGAAACCATATTTCGCATCTATTGTATTTAAAGATGATGAAGGTGAAATATTTAATATTTATATGGCCTTAACTTATTTAAAAGATAAAGATACTAATAATATTTTATATGACTGGAGAAGTCCAATTTGTAGTCTTTTTTATGATTATGAAACTGGGCCTTGTGAATATAGTGCTCCTGGTGGAATTGTTAGAGGAGAGTTAAAAAGAAAGAGACAATATAAAATAGAAGATGATAAGTTAGTTGGAGTGTTTGATAATTCACTTAGTATAGATGATGAAGTACTACAAGAGGTTCTTGCGAATGAATCAAGTGAGAAGATGAAAAATGTCGTTAATACTATTCAACAAGAACAAAATAAAGTTATTAGAAATGTAGAAGATAATAATTTAATTGTACAAGGTATTGCAGGATCTGGTAAGACTACAGTAGCACTTCATAGAATAGCTTTCTTACTTTATAGACTTAAAAATTTAAATAGTAATAATATACTTATATTTTCACCTAATAATATATTTACAGAATATATTTCAGATGTTTTACCATCTTTAGGGGAAGACAATACTTTGCAAACAACATTTAATGATTATTTAGCGTCTTTCTTAACTGAATATAAAGATGTAGAAACATTTACTGACTTTGTATCTAGATATTATTCTTATAATGAAGATAATCTGGAGTTAGTAGAATATAAACAAAGTGATAAGATTATTGATGATTTGGATGCTTTTATTGAAAATTATTTAGATAATTGTGTATTTACAAATGATATTAAAGTAGAAGATAAAGTTTATATTTATAAAGATGATATTAATGAGATGTTACATGATAGATATGAAAAATTACCATTATTTGAAAGAGTAGAAGAAATTAGTGATAAAGTTTGTTCTAATTTGTATAAAGGAAATATGAAGAAAATTAAAACAATACATAAACTATTACTTTCTAATTGTAACTTTAATAAGGATATACAACATGTATTTGTTGAATTCTTTTTAAGTGATTTTTGTCGTATAAAGTTACCTGAGACGTATATCCGTAAGATGGTAAATAAAGATATTATTAATTATGAAGATGCACTTATTATGGCGTACTTAAAAGGTTCTTTAGAAGGGTTTATTTATGAAGGTAATATAAGACAGGTTGTTATTGATGAGGCACAGGATTATAACAGACTTCAATATATTATAATTAACAATATATTTAGAAAAGCTGATTTTACTGTACTTGGAGATATTAATCAAAATATAAATCCATATTATCACTATAAATCTTTATATGAATTATGTGATTTATTTAGAGGAGATACTAAGTATTTAGAACTTTTAAAGACTTATAGATCTTCTCCAGAAATAATTGATTATACAAATAAGATACTTAATTTAAAACATGTTAATGCGATTAGAAGAGATAATAATAAACCAGTAATTATTAGAAAAGGAGTAACTGATTTAAAAGAAAGATTAATAGAAGATATTGATTACTTACAAGGGCAGTATCGCAGTACAGCTGTCATTACTAAGGATAATAGAGAAGCAGAAGAGTTATATAATCTTATTAAAGATAGGTGTAATGTTAGTTTGGTTGATGCGAATAGTAAGGCTTTTAATAAAGAGTTAATTGTTATTCCGGCTTATGTTTCTAAGGGATTAGAGTTTGATTCAGTTATTATTTATAATGATCGCAATAATTCTTATAAGAAGAATGAAAGAAATTTATTATATGTTGCATGTACTAGGTGTCAACATGAACTTATTATATATAATTAGGAGAGTGTTTCCTAATTATATTTTTTTTGATATAATTTATTTATAAGAATAGGAAGTATAGTTTTAGAGGTGTTGTATGAAGTCTAAAAGTAATATAAGTTTAATATTTATAATGGGAATGACTTTTTTTGTAACTTTTTGTATTTTTGGTTATAATCTATCAAGTTTATTTTTAGCATTTGATTTTACAGTGGTTATTTTTGTTGCGATGATATTTATTGGAATTAATAAAAAAATTAAGCTTGAAAATAATACAGATACAAATACAAATACTGATACAAAAAATATTATATTAAAGTGTAATAAGTGTGGTAATACAGTAACTGTAAATGATAAGTTTTGTACACATTGTGGAGAGGCAATTAGTGATAATAATATAAAAGTTACTTTAAAGAAAATATTAAAGATTACTGATTTTGATCCAATATATCGTGGAAGTGATGATTCTTTATTAGAAGAAATTATAAAAAAAGAATTAGAAAAGAGTGGAGTTTCTACTAATATTAAGTTAATTCCTCAGAATATATTAAAAAGAAAATTTATTTTAAATATTATATTTTGTTTTTTAACTTATATATATGTTTGTTTAATATTCTTTCATTTTCCTATTTTAGTATATATTGTTGGATTAATTATTTTATTTATATTTTATAGAGTATCTAATAAGTATGATTTTATGAAATATTTAAAGAAGAGTATTAAAGAAAGGCCTAATGAAAAAATATCTAATATTATTATGAGTAATAAGCTTACTTTGGTTGAGGATAATTCTAGAATGAGTAAAAATATTCCTATTGTTGCGTCTATAGTTTTGGCAATTATTCTTTTTTATAAGCCTCATATTATGTATGAAAAGACTGATGGAGGGTATGCGGTTAGATTTTATACTTATGGGTTATCTAATTTTGATAGTGTTACTATTCCAGAGACTTATAAAGGAGAAAAGGTTGTTAGTTTAAGAGGTAATACTTTTTCGAATATGTTTTTCTTAAAAGAAGTTAGTTTACCAGATACTATTACTTCTATTAGGGGACAAGCCTTTAAAAATTGTTTTAAATTAAAAGGAGTAGACTTGCCTAAAAAGTTAGAATATCTTGGAGGAGGAGCATTTTATAATGCTAAATCTTTAAAAGGAATAGTTCTTCCTGATACTTTGACTTATTTGGGAGGAGAAGCTTTTTATAATAATAGTTCATTGGTTGAAGTTAAACTTTCAAATAATTTACAAGAAATAAGAGGAGATACTTTTAGTGGTTGTTATTCTCTTTTAAATATTGAAATACCTGATAGTGTTACAAGAATTGGCGGACATGCATTTTATGAGAATTATAAGTTGAATAATGTAGTTATTTCTTCTGATAGTAAACTTCAAAGTATTGGATCTTCTGCTTTTAGAAAGTGTTATCATTTATCAGAGATTACTATACCAGAAGATACATCTGTTAATTATAGAGCTTTTAAGGAGAGTCCTACTGTTATTAAAAGGTATGTTAATCAAAGTTCTTTAGAAAAACATATTCTTAGTATTAATACTGATGGTTCTACTGTTAATTTTTATTCTTTTGAGTATGGAAACATTTATGTTTATTTAAGTGATTTACGTGTTATTGATAATAAATTATATTTGAATTTAAATATAACTGGAGGTATTAATGAGAGTAAATTGATTCCATGTGATGGGGCTACTACTTATATTTCTGATACTTTTTATGTTGTGCCATATGAATATAATTATGTGCCTTCTTTAGTTACATTTAATTTTTATTATTATTAGGAGGGTTTATGGAGAATAAGTTTATACATTTACTTTATGTGCCTACAATGGCTTGTAATATGGCATGTAAGTATTGTTATTTAGAGGATAATACTTATGATGAGTGTTGTTCTTATAAAGCATTGGATACTTTAAAATATGCAGTTAATAAATTTAGAGAGAGTGGAGTTGTTCCTTTTAATATATCATTACATGGTGGAGAGGTAACTACTCTTTCTCATGATGATTTTTATGATTTAGTTGAATACATTAGTAATTATTATAATGAAAATAGGGCTTTGATTAGTAATGCTGGGTTTAGAGTAGGAGTTCCTCATATAAAGACAAATTTATATGGAATAGATAAACATATTGATACGATAAAGAAATTTAATGTATCTATTTCTGGTAGTTTAGATTTACCTTTTTCTTTACATAGGGAATATAGAGTTACAAAGGGTGGCAAAGATACTTTAGATAAGATATTTAAAAATATAGAATTATTAAAAGATATTCCAAATAAGAAGAAGGTTTCATCTACTATATTTAAAGAACATTATAATCATATTGATGAGATAATTGAAGATATTAAGTATTTAAATAAAAATAGTTGTCTTGATATGAATGATTTTAATTTTATGATAGGGTTTGATTATAATTCTAATGGAGTACTTCATCATTTAACAGAAGAGGAACAAGTAGAATTTTATAATAGAATGCATAAAGAGTTTGATGGGACTGATTTAGATAGTGGGGTTAATGGAGCTTGGTTTGATGAATTTGGTCCGGAATATTGTTCTAATTGTGATAGTTGTGGTGAGAAATTCTTTTTACTAGAAAAGAATGGTGATATATATTCTTGTGTAAGAGGACAAAAGAATAAAGATTATTATTATGGAAATATTTATAAAGATAGTGTAGAGTGTATTCTTAATAC
>CAVLBI010000104.1:0-5735 GCA_963661295.1 bacterium | reverse complement strand
ATTTTGGATTTAATTATTGAATTAGTCTAGATGTTAAAAACTGTGTCATATTTATAAAAATTGTTTAAAAAAAAATATACCTATAATCTACTAAAAATCACATATATTATTTATAATATAACATCATTCCTGATGATATTTATTATTTATATTTAGATACAAATTATGAAATTCCCGAATATTCTATGATTAAGATTGTTAGGAGGAAGAGTCATGAATAATATTGATGTTTTAAAGAGTAACTTTTTAAATAAGGAGAGATATTTAAGTAAGTATGCAACTCTTAGTTCTTCTGCTATTAGATATAGTGATACTATTTCTAAAGACGATATTAGACCTCCTTATTTTCATGATATTGATAGAATAATTTATTCACTTAGTTATACTAGATATCTTGATAAGACACAGGTTTTTACTAAGAGTGGAAATGATCATATTAGTAAGAGAATTACTCATGTTCAATTGGTTAGTAAAGTTGCGAGAACAATTGGTAGAGCTCTTAATTTAAATGAGGATTTGATTGAGGCGATTGCTCTTGGTCATGATATTGGGCATACTCCTTTAGGTCATACAGGAGAAGCTTTTCTTAATAAGATTTCTTTACGTGAATTAGGAGAATATTTTTCTCATAATATTCAGAGTGTTAGAGATTTAATGTTTATTGAGAATAATGGTCACGGACTTAATTTAACTGTACAAGTTTATGATGGAATAATGTGTCATAATGGTGAGATGCTTAGTCCTATATATGAACCTGTTAGTAAGACTAAAGAAGAGTTTTTAAGAGAATATAATCTTTCTTATAGAGATATTAAAACTTCACGTACTTTTAGACCAATGACTTTAGAAGGTTGTGTTGTACGTATTAGTGATATTATTGGATATATTGGTAGAGATATAGAGGATGCTATTGTACTTGGAGTCATTAAAAGGGAAGAGTTGCCTGAATCTATTTCTAGTGTTCTTGGAACTACTAATAGAGAAATTATTAATACTGTTGTTATGGATATTGTTAATAATAGTTTATATAAGCCTTATATAAAGATGAGTGATGATGTTTTTAAAGCTTTATTTGATTTGAAAAAATTTAATTATGAACATATTTATAAATATAGTTTATCTGATAGTGTTCGTGAATATTATGAAGAGGGAATGAATAAACTTTTTTGTAGATACTTAAGTGATATTAAAAATAATAATACTGATAGTGAAATATTTACTATATTTTTAAATAATCAGTGTGAGTCTTATATGGAAAATACTTGTGATAAGAGAAAGGTTATTGATTTTATTGCGGGTATGACTGATGATTATTTTATTGATAAGGTTGATACTATTAGTAAAAAAGCTTGATTTTTTTTACGATTTATGTTATAATTTAGCTACTTTTATGAAGGGTGGAATTATGAAAGATTATACATTAAGTAAAGATGATGAAAGAGATTATATAAAAGAATTTATTGAAGAGGCAAATGGTACTTATACAGTAGTGTTTGCTAGTGGAAAGAGATTTGTTGTATCTCCTACAGATAAGAATTTTAGTACTTTGGTTGAACAACAAGAAGCTCAAGCACAAGAAGCAGTTTCAAATTATGATAAGTTTGTAGTTAAAAGAAATATAGGTAGAGTATTAACTCCAATAAGTGGTATTGCTGCAGGTATTGGTGGTTATGCATTGAGTACTCTTCCTTTAGTTCAAAGTGTTGTTGGAGATAATCCGGTTGCTTTAGCTGCAGGTATTGGAACTATTGCTATTTTAGGAGCTATTCCAATGGGAGTAAAACTTGTAAGAAATAGTGGAAGAGTTAAAGAGTTGAAAAAAATTAAGATGCGTGATAAAAATGAGGAAAGATTAATTCAAATTTTAACATCTCCAGAACATAGAAATCGTTTTCAAGGTTTAAAACAGGGCTCAAAGGAAAGACTTAGAGAAGTTATGCATGAAGGTTGTAATCCTTGGTCTATTATTTTTGTTGATGAACCTTACTTTGATTTAAAAGAAATGCAAACTTTATTAGACAATGGTGAGATTCAAGATAAATATGGTTTTGAGTATACAAAAAGACCTAGCAAATAAAATTGCACTTGATATTTTGTATGTAATGTGATATATTATTGCAAGTTAAGTCTAGAACTTGACTCTCAAAAGACAAAATATAATATTGAGGTGAAGAAAAAATGGAAAATAAAAATACTGTTTATTTAACTCAACAGGGACTAGATGACTTAAAGAAAGAGTTAGATGATTTAATTAATATAAGAAGACCTGAGAATATAATTGCGATAAAAGAGGCAAGATCTCTTGGAGATTTATCTGAAAATGCTGAATATGATGCTGCTAGAAATGAGCAAGCAGAAATTGAAGGTAGAATTAAACAATTAGAAAAAATGTTAGAGAATGTTTCTATTATTGCTGATGTTGATACAGATACAGTTAGTATTGGAAATACAGTTTCTATCAAATATGTTGATGATGACGAAGAAGACGAATATAAAATCGTTGGTAGTCAAGAAGCTGATCCATTTGAAAGTAAAATTTCTAATGAAAGTCCAATAGCTCAAGCTTTATTTGATCATAAGGTTGGAGATATTGTTACTGTTGAGAGTCCAAATGGTAATTATGAAGTAGAAATTATTGATATTAAATAATTTTTAAATTTAGATAACTTATATTGAAGTTATCTTTTTTTTTCGTGTATAATATTTTGTACGGTGATAAAATGTTAGAAAAAATTAATAAAACTAATGATGTTTGTAAATTAAATAGTTCTGAAAAAATACAATTAACTTCTGAGATTAGAGAATATATATTAGATATAGTTTCTAAAAATGGTGGACATTTAGCATCTAATTTGGGATGTGTTGAATTAACTATTGCTCTTGAGAGCGTTTTTGATTTGAATAAAGATAAAATTGTTTGGGATGTTGGGCATCAATGTTATACTCATAAGATTTTAAACGGAAGAAAAGATAGTATAAAAACACTTAGAAAGTTTAGGGGTATTTCTGGTTTTCCTAAGACAAGTGAATCTTTTACAGATTGTTTTAATACAGGTCATAGTAGTACTTCTATTAGTGCGGCTATGGGTATTTCACAAGCAAGAGATTTAAAAAAGAAAGATTATAATGTTGTTGCGGTTATAGGAGATGGAGCTCTTACTGGCGGAGTGGCAATGGAAGCATTAAATCATGTTGGTAGTACTAATACTCGTATGATTGTTATTTTAAATGATAATGAAATGAGTATTTCTAAAAATATTGGTGGAATTAATAAGTTATTAACTAGAATTAGAACAATTAAGGGTTATACTAAATCAAATAACAAAGTTAAAAAACTTGTTAATAAGATACCTATTGTTGGTAAGGTTAGTGTTGATATTATTAGTAGAGCTAAGAATAGTTTAAAGCAACTTATAATACCTGGCATGTATTTTGAAGAAATTGGTTTTAGATATTTAGGACCAGTTGATGGACATAATATTGGTGATATGGAAAAAATTCTTTCAAAAGCGAAGGATCTTGATGGGCCAACACTAATTCATGTTATTACAAAGAAGGGGAAGGGTTATTCTTATGCGGAGGAAAATCCTTCTAAATTTCATGGAATAAGTCCTTTTGATATAGTTACTGGAGAAGTAAAATCTAAGAGTAGTAGTAATTTTTCTAAAGTATTTGGACGTGAACTTGTACGACTTGCATCTAAAAATAAAAGAATAGTTTCGATTACAGCAGCTATGAAGGACGGAGTTGGAATGAGTGAGTTTGCATCTAAGTTCCCGGATAGATTTTATGATGTTGGTATTGCTGAGGGACATGCTATTACTTTTGCAGCTGGTTTTGCAGCTAGTGGAATGATTCCAGTTGTTTCAATTTATTCTTCATTTTATCAGAGGTGTTATGATCAAGTTATACATGATGTTTGCATACAAAAATTACATGTAATTATGTGTGTTGATAGAGCGGGTATTGTTGGAGCTGATGGTGATACTCATCAAGGATTATATGATATGGCTTTTTTTAGAAGTGTACCAAACTTAGTTATATTTAGTCCAAGAAACTATAAAGAACTTTCTAAGGCTTTAGGATTTGCTGTTAAATATGATGGACCTATTGTTATTAGATATCCTAGAGGTAGTGAGGATATTGATAATTATTCTGTTTCTAGTATAAAGTATGGAAAAAGTCAGATACTTGAAGTAGGAGAAGATATTAGTATTATTTGTATTGGTAAGAGTGTTTCTAAAGGGATTCAAGTTTATAATAAATATAAAGAAGCTAATATTAGTTGTGATTTAATTAATTGTAGATTTTTAAAACCAATAGACTCTAAGTGTATAATTGATAGTATTAAAAAGACGGGGAGAGTTATTGTGATAGAAGATGGAACTATTGTGAATGGTTTATGTACTTCTATAAAAGAGTTAATAGTTGATAATGACTTGAAGTGTAGAATTAAATGTTATGCATATCCAGATAAGTTTATAGAGCACGGGAGTGTGGTGGAACTTGAAAAGAAATATAAGCTAAATAGTGAATTTATATTTCATGATAGTTTTAAATATTTTAATATAGAAAGGTAATATTATTTATTATCTTTTTTTGTTCTTTGCTATTTAATTTTAATTAAAAATAGTTTATACTTATAGTAGTTTATAATAAGGGGAGAGTAGATAATATGATTATCAGAAAACCTTATGCGTTTTTGATTAAGAATTTTAAGAGAATACATGTAGTACTTCTTTTACTTAGTTTATTTGTAGCATATAAGTTATTTGATGTAAGTTCTTTTGTACAAGAGTTTATGGATTTAGGTGTATATGATTCATATAATAATTCTATTAGTGGGCATATTACTTTTTTGTTGCAAATTGTACTTATATTAATTGTTATTGGTAGTGGAGCTTTAATCTTGCTTTTAAGGCATAAGAATAAGCCTTGGAGAGCTTATTTAATTCCTTTGATTGAGTATTTTGCTTTGATTTTTGTACTTGGGATGATTAAGGGCTTTTTTAATTCTTATACTGATGGAGTTTCATCAACTGATCTTAGAATGTCGAGAGACTTATTAATGATATTTTTAATTGCTCAGTTACCAGCAATAGGGATATTTGTTATGCGTACTTTTGGTCTTGATATTAATAAGTTTAGTTTTAATACTGATGAAGAGTTCTTGGAACTTAGTGAAGCTGATAGAGAAGAGATTGAAGTTAGATTAGATATTGATAAGAATACATTTAAAAGAACATTTAGAAGGCTATTTAGAAATATTGGTTATGTTTATCAGGAACATAAACTTGTATGTAATGTAATTATTGGAATTATTTGCATACTTATAATTTATAATGTATATGCTTTGATATATATTACTAATAAGAGTTATAAGCAAGGTGAACAGTATAATGCGAATGGATATACGATTACTGTTAATGATGCTTATTATACTGATAAAGATGGTAGTGGTAATGTAATATCTGATAAGAGTTATTTTGTTATAGTTGATTTATCTATTACTAATAATATTGAGAAAAGAAAAGTTGATATGACTAACTTTCATTTAAAGAGTGGAACAAGTGATTATACAACAACAACTAAAATGTATGAGAGTGAATTTAGTGATTTTGGAGAATGCGTTGATTCAGTACTTGAACTTAGAAGGGATGCAACACTTAATACGATAATTGTTTATAAAGTATCTAAAGAAAATAATTCTAATTTTGCATTATATTATCAAGAGA
>CAVLBI010000103.1:0-7748 GCA_963661295.1 bacterium | reverse complement strand
TAAGCAAGGCCAGAACAAAAGCCTTTATAGGCGTCAAAGAAAAACCACTAGTTTTACTAGTGGATTCTTTTTTGTTTTATATAAACTTATTTTTTGGCTATAATTTTTATAGTTGTTTTGGAAAATTACATTAGATATTTTTTTATTTTCGATGAGTCCTATTATGTTAATTTAGTAATTTGGTCATTTGCGATTATTTTTATTATTTGATAGAGTCTCTTTTCGAAGGAGATGATTTTATTAAACTATTAGAATTAACTAGTGATGTTGTATTTAAAAGTTTTATGTTGAGTGAAGCGACAACTAATTTTAAAGCAAGATTACTACATCAAATTACAAGTATTCCAGAGGAGGACTTAAAGAAGGCTACTTATGAGAGTAGTGAACTTTCTGCTGATAATAAGTTTAGTAAGGTGTACCGAACAGATATAATTGTTAGGATTGCTAAACATATTATTAATATTGAAATGAATAATGATTATTACGAAGGGGTTATTGAGAAGAATGAAGCTTATTTAAATAAGATAAGTAGCGAGCAATTCATAAGAGGAGATAGTTATACAAATATATCTAAAATAATTCAGATTAATTTTGATAATTATAAACATTATTCTGGTGGGAAATTACTATATAAATTTATGATGATGGAGGAGGAGACGCATGAATTAGAGAGTGAATTCATAGAAAGTTATCATATAGACCTTACCTATTTAAATGGAAAATGCTATAATGAACTTAATGAGTTAGAGAAGTCTTGTTTTGTATTTTTAGAGGAACAAGAGGAGACTACTATAAATAGTTTAAGAGGTGATTCTGTAATGGATGAGGCATATGATGAGCTAGAAAGAATAAGTAGAGATACTGGAATAATAGGATTATATGATGCGGAGAAAGTAGAGAGAAAAGTATATAATTCTAAGATGAATTATGCAGAGAAAATTGGAATGGAAAAGGGAATTGAAAAAGGTATCAAGAAAGGTATGGCTCAAGGCATTGAAAAAGGAATAAAGCAAGGAATAGAACAAGGAATAGAACAAGGAATAGAACAAGGAATAGAACAAGGAATAGAACAAGGAATAGAACAAGGAATAGAACAAGGAATAGAACAAGGAATAGAACAAGGTCTTAGAGAAGGTGAACATGCAAAGACTATTGAGATTGCAAAGGAAATGTTAAACAAAAATCTTGATGAAAAGTTGATTTCTGAGATTACTGGACTTTCTATTTCTGAAATAAAAAAAATAGGATAGTATAATATATATTATGATTTATAGATTATAAAGAATAGATTGAATTCTATTCTTTTTTGTGATAATATGAGCTACTTTAGGGGTGGCGTATGAAAAAATTAATTAAGAACAGCAATAGTTTTGTTGATATGGATATTTTTTTAGATGAATTAAAAGCGTCTACAATGATTGCTTTATCAGCTTATAAAGAGAATGTTTTTACTAGAGATTATTCTGTAAGAGATCTTTATGAGAGTGAATCAGAATATAAGGTGGCAAATCTTGAATTTACATTAGCATATATTGAAAGAATTAAACAGGAAAGATATAAAATGTTTACTGAAATATTGGCTATTTATTATATGCTTTTGAATAATGTTAAAGAGGCTAAATATAATAAAGAGGAAGAAAAGTATGAAATATTAGATACTGTTTTTGATATAAAGAAAATGATTGTAACTTTAATTTTGTTTAATAAAAATAAAAAAATATTCAAAAGATAGATAAGTTTATAGTAGAGGCTGATAATTTTGGTGTGAAAATTAATGAAATGATTAATTGGCTTATGTCTGATAATGAAGCTTTTAATAGTATTTTGGACAATTTAAAAGAAAGGGCTAATGATGGAGAAGATATTTTATGGAAATTATTAAATCTTACTATGCCTGATGAAGAAGATACTATAGAAAATGATAGAAAGAAAATACCAATTGTAAAAAGATAGGAGGTATTATTTATGGATTATGTTTATGTTGATAATGATAGTCTTGTAGAGTGTATAAAAATGTCTGTTGCGTTGGAGTTGTCTTTTTATGAAGATGAACTTTTATATTTAGATGTTCCAATTAGAGAAGACTTTGAATCGCTAGAAGAGTATGAACGTGCAGAAGTTCAATTTATGAATAGGAAAATAGATGAAATAAAGAATATTAAACATGTATATTTTTCTAGTATTTTAGATTCCTATAATATGCTTTTAGATGAAGTTCTAAAGGTAAAGAATCAAGATAAATTTGATAGAGTAGCACTTAATGATTTGATAGAGTTAAATAAGAAAAATATGAAGGTTACAGGAATAACATTTTTATCTTTATCAGTGTTATTTCCTAATTTAATTCCTCTTAATGCATTATTAGGCTTACCTAAAATTGCTTTAGATATTATACAAAATAAGAGTTGTTTAAAAGCATTAGAAGAAATAGATAATGAAAAAGAAGCATTATTTACTTTGCGCGATAAATTTTATGAATTTGTTTGTACTCTTAGAAGCGATTATCATAAATCAAATAAGGAGTTAGATAGTTTAAGGGAAAGCGCAAATAATGGTGAAAATATAATACCAGAATTACTTGATATTATTTCTCCAAAAAGAATTGGATTTACTGAGGATGAAGCTGAGTGTTGTGAAGAGTTGCTTGGAGAAGATAATTATAAATTAGTAAAGAAAATAAAATAGATTATTTTCTATTTTTTTTGTTTTAATTCTTCTTTTGTCGAACTTATTGAATTAATTTATAAGTAGTTTTATATTTTAAATGAAGGGAGGCTAATGGATACTATCTTAGACTATGAGGGGTTAATATATAGTGTGATAAATAAATATCCTAGTAGATTTGATCATGATGATTTGTTTCAGGCTGGTATGTTAGGATTAGTTGATGCTTATAAACATTTTGATCCCAGTGTTTCTGTTAAGTTTTCAACATATGCATATTACTATATCGTAGGAGAGGTTAATAAATATATTAGAGAAAGTTGTAGTTTAAAGATAAGTAAAGATTTAATTAATTTAAAAAAGAAAATCTTACAAGTAACTGATATTATGACTCAAAAGTTAGGGAGAGTTCCAAGTAGTCTTGAACTTTCTTTATATTTAGATGTACCTTTAGAAGATGTTGATAGTGCAATTATTGCGACTGATGAAGTTACTTCTATTGATGAAAAATATGATTCATTAAAATATTTTGATAATATAAATGCAGATTTATTAGATTTGCATGACTCTATTGATAAGTTATCAGATGATGAACGTAATTTGATAATTGCGAGATACTATGATGGTATGACACAAAATGAGACATCTAAAGTATTGGGTATTAGTCAGGTACAAGTATCAAGGAATGAGGCCAAAATTCTAAAGAAACTTAGAACTAGTTTATAATTCTAAGTTTTTTTGTATTTAATTTTAATAATTGGATAAATTATAAATGGTGATATTATGAAAAATGTAAAATATGAAGAGATTGCGAATAAACATAAGGCTTTTGAAAATAAATGTATGAATGCTTTTATTGCTTTTATTAGTGGTGGTGCTATTGGGTTTTTAGGGGAATTTATAATTGAATTTCTTTGTATGTATTTAGAGGTTTCAAGAACAGATGCAGGTACTTATATGATAGTTTTCTTTATTTTTTTAGCTAGTCTTTTTACAGCTTTGGGATTTTTTGATAAATGGGTAAATAAGTGTAGATGTGGATTATTGATTCCTATAACAGGATTTGCGCATTCAATGACTAGTAGTTGTTTGGATTATAAAAATGAAGGACCGATATATGGAATAGGATCAAATATATTTAAACTTGCAGGATCAGTTATTGTTTATGGAGTATTTTCTGCTTGGATATTCGGAATGATTAGATATATTTTAGGGGGTATTTTATGACAATACATTTTAATAAAGTTTATATAGGAGATAGTGCTTGTGTATGTGGACCATATGAGAAGAAGGGACCTTTATCAAAGTATTTTGATAAGAGTTATGATGATTTTTATTTTGGGGAGAAGTCATTTGAAAAAGCTGAGATTAAGTTAGTTAATGAGTCTTTAAAAATATTAATGAAAAAATGTATGGTTATGAAAGATAGTATTGATTTGGTAATAGGTGGAGATTTGCTTAATCAAATTACTGCATCTAGTTATGGAACTTATGGTATTGGAAATGGTTTTGTTGGAATATATGGTGCTTGTAGTACTAGTGTTTTGGGACTTATTATTGGTTCTTGTTTAGTTGATGGTGGGTTTATTGATAATTGTTGTTGCGTTGTTTCTAGTCATAATTTAAGTAGTGAAAGACAGTTTAGATATCCCGTTGAGTATGGAGCTCCTAGACCTTTAACTTCTACATTTACAGCAACTGGAGCTGCGAGTTGTTTTTTAACAAAAGAGAAAAAAAGAATAAAAGTTGAGTCCGCAACTATTGGCAGGATTGTTGATTATTCACAAAATGATGCGAATGATATGGGACGTTGTATGGCACCTGCGGCTATTGATACTTTAAAAAGACATTTAGATGAAACAGGAAGAGATGCATCTTACTATGATTTGATTCTTACAGGGGATTTAGGAATTTATGGAAGAGAAATAGTTAAAGATTATATGAGTAAATATTATTCTATTGATTTATCAGAAAACTATAATGACTGTGGAGTAATGCTTTATGATATTGATATGCAAAAAGATGTTCATGCAGGTGGTAGTGGTCCAGCATGCAGTGCTTTAGTTGTTTACTCATATATATTTGATCAGATGAAGAAAAAGAATTTGAAGAAAGTTTTATTTTTAGCTACAGGAGCTTTATTTTCACCAACTCTTTTATATCAAAAAGAAAATATAGATTCTATTTGTCATGCGATTAGTTTGGAGGTGAAATAATGCTTTTATTAAATTCATTTCTGTTTTGTGGTTTTGTTTGTTTAGTATCTCAGATTATTTTAGATAATACAAAGTTAACTCCTGGACATATTACTAGTCTTTTAGTTGTTTTTGGAGCATTTCTAGATAGTTTTAGTTTATATGATTATTTTATAAAAGTTGTAGGAGGAGGTGCTTTACTTCCAATTACTAGTTTTGGACATTCATTAATACATGGAGCTTTACTCAGAGCAGAGAGTGGTGGACTTATTGGACTTATGATGGGAATGTTTGATTTAACAGCTACTGGAATTACTGCAGCAATTATATTTTCTGTTATCTTTACTTGTATTTTTAAGTCGAGAGATTGATTTTATATTGTCAATTTTACAATTTTTAAGAATATTTTACTCTTATTATTCATTATATAGTTTTATAATATAGTTAGAATGTAAGGTATGGTGATAATATGAATACAATATATTATATATTTTTAGGTATAATTATACTTTCATTTATTACAGGATTGATACTAAATAAAATTGAAAAAAAGGATGATAAGGTTGAAAATAATCTTGTAAAAGAAAATGAAGGGAAAGATAATTTAAATATTGATATTTTAGATTCTATTACTAATGATGATTCTAAGACAAGAATCTTTACTATGCCTGTTTCTGCAAATTATATAGAAAAAGAAAAAGTGGAGGAATTAGATAAACCAAGAATAATTAGAATTGAGAAAGTAATAGATGATGAGATAGTATGATTAGATTATTAAAAGCAATTTATTATACTACTAGTAAAGGATTCTATTTCCTTTGTTCTGTTATTTCTAAAGGCTTTTTCTATTATTTCTATGCAATTTGTTCTTTTATTGAAAAAATATTTAAATGGTTAGAAAATTTATTTAAAAAGTTGCAGAGGGATCCTTCTGCAAGTTTTGCAGTTATATTTATATTTTTGATTGGTGTATTCTTATATACTTATGTTTATAGTTCACCAAGTAACACAATTAAAGTTAAACTAGATCATATTGGTGAGAATGTTACTAATGATAAGAAAGATGATAATACAAGTGAGAGTACAAGTAATAATGGGGTTACTATTGAGACTAATTTATTTAGAATTTATGGAAAAACTGGTATAGATGATATTAATTTTTCTAATTTAACTCGTGTAAATAGTGAAGTAGTCGCATGGTTAATTGTTGATAGTACTAATATTAATTATCCTATTGTTAAGACTGGAGATAATGACTTTTACTTAAACCATAATATTAATAAGATTAAAGATAGTAATGGTTGGACTTTTATGGATTTTAGAAATAGTAATAATATGGATGATCATAATACTATATTTTATGGACATAATTTATTAAATAAGACTTCATTTGGTAGTATTTCAAGTATTTTTACTGATAAATGGTTTAAGAATTCTAATCATAGTATTGTGGTTGTTACTCCTAGTGGAAGATTTACATATAAAATATTTTCTGTATATTATAGTGATCCTAATTCAACATACTTACAAACTAACTTTAGTGATGATTCACAATATTTAGAATTTTTAAATATGTTGAAGAGTAAGAGTAGATATAATTTTAAAGAAGAATTAAGTGCAGATGATAAGATTATTACTTTATCTACTTGTACTGATGATAATAAGGGTAGAAAAGTTGTACATGCTAAATTGATAAAATGATAAGTAAATTAAAAATTCACATCGGTTTGATGTGAATTTATTTTTTTAGTTTAATTGTTAAATTTTCTTTTTCTAATTCTTTTAGTTATTAAGTAAACTACTGATATTGAGATAATTAATTCTAATAGTATTTTTATTATGTTATTACTTGTAATTGGATTATTAATTATAGGTTCAAATATTGCGGTTATAGTTATATTTTCATTTGGCATAATAAATGAATAATCATCAGATACTTCTACTTCTTTTCCTGATTCAGTAACTATTTTTAAGCTAATTAATTTATATCCAAATCTTGGTTTTACTTGATACTTAACTTCATTATCTTCTACTTCTGATTCAACTATGTCTATATTTCCATTTCCTTTTATTACTTTATCAATTTTATAACTTTTAGTGCCATCATAATATACTACAAAATTTTTACTTGTATAATATCTATAACCATTTAGTGTATTTCCACTTAAAGCAAATTTGTTATTTTTTAAAATAACTATATCATCAAAAGTATAAGTATCATTTTTTAATTCATCATTTTCATAAATTGATTCATATACTTTTTTAAAATTCCAGTTATTAATTGTATATTTACTAAAATATGCAGAACCAGTTGTGTTTTCGTCTATGAGTTGACCGGCTATATACATATTGTCTTTATTATCCGTTTTTATTGAATATATTGTTCCTTCTTCTTCGAATTGTTTAGTAAGAATAGTACCATTTTTTAAATTGTAATATTTTAATGACATGTATCCATTTTGTGAACCAAATATTATAAAACCATCTTTATATTCTATTATATTTTTAATATCTATATCAGAATTTAATGGTGTTATATTTATTATTTTTCCTGTATCACTTGAGAATGTAAATATATTAATATCATCTATAACATATATATTATTTTCAATAGTAATTGCTTTTACATTATATTTTATATCTAGTGTGGATGTTTTTGATATTTCAATATTTCCATCTAAATCTAATGTATAAAAATGGTACTGTGTATGATAATCAATAAATAATAAAATAATTTTTTCATTTTTGTATTCTGTATAAATTAGTTCTAACCCATATTTACTTATATTTTCAAATGCTTTTGAAATATCTACTGTTTTTGATACTTTTCCTGTTTTTAAATCTATTAATGAAATACTTTTCATTGGATCAAAGTAACCAGATATGTAT
>CAVLBI010000102.1:0-3420 GCA_963661295.1 bacterium | reverse complement strand
AAACATAAATATAGATAAACTAAATAAAATAATTAGTACTTATAAAAAATCTTTTAATATTTGGTTTCAAGAAGAAAAATATAAATGGAAGGCAAGAAAAACATATAAAGCTAATTGGAATCTAGAATCTAATAATTTGTTAGAAATGATTACACAATCATTTTCAGATACAGAAAATCTTTTGACATCTAATAGATATTATCCATTAGGTATGATTAAGGAATTTGCTGAAAAAGAACCACAGACAGTTAGAAAAATGTTCTATGATTTGTATGATGAAAAAATAGATTTATCTATTAGAATTAAAAAATTTAGAAATATGTCAAATGACTTACTGAATAGATATAATCCTGGAAAAAACCATTTTCAAGATTTACATGCAATTAGTGTATATCTTTCATTCGAATTTCCAAGCAAATATTTTATGTATAAACTATCTGTTAACCGTAGGATTTGTAATTACCTAGATTGTGATATAGCTTCTGATGATAAAATCCAAATGTATATTAATTATATAAGCGTATGCAATACAGTAAGAGAAGTAGTAAAACAAGATCAACAATTAGTAAGCATCGTTAATAGAAAAATAAATGAATTTGATTATGATTCTAATGACAACTGTAATATGTTAACAACAGATTTAATGTATTTTGGTGGCGACAGTTATTTAAATTGGGAATTAAAAGGAAAGGAACAACATAAATGGATATATTCTCCCGGAAACAAAGCTTCTCAATGGGATTATTGTGTTAAAAACAATGTAATGGTTTTAGGATGGGATGAACTTGGGGATTTTGAACAATATCCTCATAAGGAAAATATAGCAAATAAGTTAAAAGAAATAAGTAACAAAGAAAATCCAACAAATGATTCTTTAGCAGTATATGAATTTAGAAGAGGAATCAGACAGGGAGATATAATAATCGCTAAAAAAGGTACTAATACCCTATTAGGTTATGGTGTTGTGTTAGATGATGAATATATATATGATGAAACAAGAGCTTCATACAGAAATATTAGAAATGTAAATTGGAAAAAAGTTGGTGAATGGAATTCAATGGAAATGGGACAGTTAGTACAAAAAACTCTTACTAACTTAGATTTGTATCCTGACTATGTCAATAAATTAATTTCTATAATTGATGGAACAAATAATGAAGAAAAAACAACAGACAATAAATTTGATTGGGTTCCTGTTTATCGTAATTTAGGATTAGGAATACTTAAATATAAAAATAATAGAGATGAACTAAAAAATATTTTTGTAGAAGTTATCAAAGAGAAAATGAGTAAAAACTTTGAAATTACATACTGTGATCCAGTTACTATTTTTAATAAAATTGAAAATTTTACTGATAGTAGAAAGCAAATAATTCCAGCATTTGAAAGAAAAATGAATATTGAAATTTTAAATCCAACTGATTTTTCTGGAATACCAACTACATTTTGGTCACAAATATTATTTTCAAATTCAAAGGAAGATGAAGATAATATTTGGAATGTTTTTGAAACATCAATTAATTATGTAAAAAATAAAAGTGAGGAAAATAAAAAAAGATTTATAAATGCTTATAATTTAGCTTATCAAGGACATGGTAAATCAATGTACATATGTAACACTTTATATAAAGTAAATGCAATGGAATTTTTAAGTATGGACAATAATGTTAGAACTTTGTTAGAAAAAGAATTAAAAATAAAAATCGATAATTATAATGAAGGAGAGGCTTATTTAGAGATTTGTGAAAAAGTTAGAAATTTAATTGAAAAAGGAGGTTATCCATACAAAAATTTCTATGAATTATCTGATTATGCCTATAATAAATATGCAGTAAAGGAGAAATTTAAATTAATGGAAGAAAATGATAAAAAGTATTATTGGTTAAATGCAAATCCAAAGATTTGGAGTTTTTCAGATATAAAAGTTGGGGAAGAACAAACTTATACTGCTGTAAATGACCAAGGTAACAAAAGAAGAATATATCAAAATTTTGTAGATGCTAAAGTAGGTGATATTTTAATTGCATATGAGTCAACTCCAGTTAAAGCAATAACAGGAATCTGTGAGATTACAAATAAAGATGAAGATAATTCATTTTCGTTCAAGAAAGTAGAACATTTAATAAATCCTATTTCATATAGTGATATTATTTTGGTTGATGAATTAAAAGAAATGGAATTTTTAAAAAATGCACAGGGATCTTTATTTAAGTTAACAAAAAATGAGTTTAATGTTTTGTTTGACATAATAAGAGAAAATAACCCAAATCCAATCGTAAAAGAAAACTTCCCAATATATACAAAAGAAAATTTTTTGAATGAAGTATTTATTACTGAAGAAAAATATAATGATATTTCTAATCTACTTGCAAGAAAAAAGAATATAATATTACAGGGTGCTCCAGGTGTTGGTAAAACATTTATGGCAAAAAGATTAGCATATTCTCTAATTGGAGAAAAAAATCCAAATAGACTTGAATTAATTCAGTTTCACCAAAGTTATTCCTATGAAGATTTTATTGAGGGATATAAACCAAGTGGAGAAAAATTTAATCTAGAAAAAGGAATATTTTGTACAATTTGCAAAAAAGCTGAAAATGATTCTGAAAATAAATATTTTTTAATAATTGATGAGATTAATAGAGGTAACTTAAGCAAAATATTCGGTGAATTATTAGTGTTGATTGAAGAGGATAAAAGAGGAGAACAATTAACTTTGCCTTATTCAAAAAGCAAGTTATTAGTGCCAAGTAACTTATATATTATAGGTATGATGAATACAGCCGATAGGTCACTAGCATTAATGGATTATGCATTAAGAAGAAGATTCTCATTTGTTGAAGTATTGCCAGCATTTAATAATGAAAAATTTATTGAATACAAAAATAATATTAATAATAAATATTTTAATAAAGTAATAGATAAAATTATTGATTTAAACAAAGAAATAAGTAATGATATGTCACTTGGCGATGGCTTTATGATTGGACATAGTTATTTCTGTAATTTGAACAATGACTATGAAGAAAATTTAAAGTCAATTTTAAAATATGATATATTACCAATGATTAAAGAATACTGGTTTGATAATAGAGAAGTGACAGAAAAATGGGAAACAGAAATCAACAAATTAATTAAGAATGAGGACTAGACATGAACGATGATTATAGAATATATAACGTATATTACATGTTAGCTTATGCATTTGATGATTCAAAGATGAACAATATAGAAGAATCAAAAATAAATGCTGAAAAATTTAAAAACATATATGATTTATTTGCTTTTATGTTATCAAATATAACAGGTAGATTAATAAAACGAGGATTATTTAAAAATTATATAAATGAAGTTGATGAATTAAATACAATAAGGGGAAAAATCAATTTAACAGAGTCAATAAAAAAGAATACAATTATT
>CAVLBI010000101.1:0-33287 GCA_963661295.1 bacterium | reverse complement strand
TCATTATTAAAGACTCAACGCTAAAGCATAAAAGAACCACCGGACTATCCGGTGGCTTTCATTTTTACAAAAATGAGCAGCCTCTCGGCTACTCTTCAGAGGGCTATTATATTAAAAGAGGATTGTTTAAAATCCCCGTAATATCGACATATAATTCATATATAGTTTAATAAAATTTAACTTAAAATAGATAAAATTATATTAATTTGATGGGTAGCTGATGGGTAGTAATACATATCAGTTATTGTTTTAAATAAATATATAAATAATCTCCACTACTATTATTGATGCTACTTATAATTCCAATTTCATTCATAATTTCTATTATTTCTTTATATGACTTAT
The DNA here is from genome assembly GCA_963661295.1 of bacterium. Taxonomy (GTDB): domain Bacteria; phylum Bacillota_I; class Bacilli_A; order RF39; family UBA660; genus UBA3789. The sequence continues at coordinate 32,942 of CAVLBI010000101.1, read as the reverse complement.
CAATTTTATGACCACCATTAAGTATATATCTTAAATTATCTTAATTTTTTAATAATTCATTATTGAAATCAAATATTAGCTTTATGTTTTCGTAAGTCATTTTAAATTTAATATTCTTAACTATACAATTAAAACAAAAATCATTATTTACGAATATGTTTAAATCTGTTGCAGAATCATCCCATTTTTCTATTAACATAGCTATATTTTCTTCAGTAATATTATATTTTCTAATAACCATACTAAATCATTCACTTCAAAATTTTGCTTTTCACTATTATCTAAATAGCATTTAAGAACTTCATTAATATTATTATAAATCTCATTTTTTATTAAATCATCTTTTATATTAATAACGGTCGTGTTTCTAAAGTCGGGGAAATTAAAAAAAGTATTATATATTAAAATTTATAACGCTCATTTTCTTCAACTATTTCATAACCCAATTTCTCGTATGTTTTTTTCCTTTTCAAAAACATATTACGGGTTTTTGAGAAATTATCATCTATATAATCATAAATTAATATCTCTTTTTTGTTACTATCCTGCCTATGTAATCTTCCAGCATATTGTGTTACTCTAGTTTGACCAGAAATAGGCATTGTTAAAAATAAGACATCAAGTTTTGAATCATCAAAACCTTCACCAATATATGAGCCGGTCGCTACTATAATTTTATTCTCTTCATTTTCATTTATTTGATTATTTAATTCCATATAATTTTTAAGAACTTTTTTACCAATTCCACCATAATATTTAAAAATATTATTTGTATATTTTGATAATTTATCATAAATATAATTCATTAATTCTAATCTTTCTGTTAAAACTAATATATTTTTTCCGTTATCATATTCCTTCTTAATATCTTTAATAATCTTTTCGCTGCGTATAATATCTTTTGCTATCAAATCATTAATTTCATTTAATTCATAATTATCGATATTTTGATTTGTAAAATTCAAATGGCTTTTCTTCACAATTACTTTCATCGGAATATTTAATTTTTTATTAAACTTTAGACTATCCACTTTATACCTAATATCACCACATTGCATTTTTATAATTGGCGTATGTCCATTTTCTCTTTCAGGTGTTGCTGATATTCCATAAACATATTTAGCATTTCCAGTGTTAATTGCTTGTTCAAAAGTATATGCTGCAGTATGATGACATTCATCAATTATAATCATTCCATAGTTTTTAGCAATATCTAAAACATTTCCATTATTCCATAATGATTTTATACTTGCAACATCAATAACATTAGTAATATTCTTTTTCTTACTACTTATCTCACCGACTTCTTTTACATCTAAAAACTCTTTAATTCTATCTTTCCATTGATTTAGTAATTGAATTTTATTTACTAATATTAGTGTATTAACTTTTCTTTCTTCTATAAGTTTACAACCAATTACCGTTTTTCCGAATCCTGTTGGAGCACATAATATACCATTATCATATTTTAATAAATTGTCTATTGCTATTTGTTGTTCATTTTGTAAACTACCATTAAATTTAACTTCTATTTTATTTCCAACAAATCTCTCATCTTTACTAATAATTTCAATGTTATTAACATTACATAGGCTCTCTAAATAATCATATGTTCCTCTTGGCAATTTTAAATATTTTTCATCTTCTTTACTACAATCAATTACCATAGGAACATTATATACTGACATTCTTAATTTTTGTTTTTTATAAAATTCAGGATTAGCAAAGGTGGCAAGTCTTCTAAAACTATTTTTTACTACTCCATCAAGATTAGCTTTATCAATATATACCATGGCCCTTAAAATTACATTAATACTTTTAGGATAATCTATATTATTTTTACTCTTTACTTTTACTTCATTTTGCATATCAATTATTTCATGACTAATATCAATAGTTTCATTAGATAATTGTTTTATTTTTTCAAAAACTTCTATTTCAGTTAATTTATGTATAGAACTTAAATATTGTATTTGATTTTTTATTAAAATAAAATTTCTATCAACAAATAATGTATTTCCATATTTAGACGGTTCATTTTGAAAAGGTAACGCTATCAAATTACCATATCCACCTTTTGGTAATGTATCTTGATTTGGAAACATCCTATCAAAAGATGTAATAGAAATATTTGATATTTCCATAGTTTTAGATAATAACAAACTACCTAATTTTCTTGCAGTTATCGCTTTTATATTAGCATCAAAAAACATCCATATATGTATTCCATTCCCAGATCTACTACGTTCTATGGCAATAGGTACTTCATATTTATCACAAATACTTGCAAATGCTAGCACATCACTTTTAATATCTTTTTTTGAATCTTTATCATCAAAATCTAATGATAGAAAAAAGCAAGTATCGTTTTCTAAAAGTGGATAAATACCTATCGGCTGATTTCCATACATATGCTTATAAATAGTATCTTTCGATATTGGTTTATTTTCCCTATATTGACAGGTTTTACATTTTTTACCCATTGTTTTATTACATACACCATTTTTCCATTCATTTGCACATGCAGGTATATAGTATTTAATATTTGGATTAGTTTTATCAATAGATAGATAAGGATATACATCATTTCTTCCTTTAAAATAATTCATAAATATTTTAACCGAATCTTCACGATTCGAAGTATCTTCAGATGAATTTGGTGTTATTTCATTAAGTTGTTTCTTTAATTCTTCTACTTCTAATTGTAATTTTTTTATTTCTAGTTCTTTTGCTTTTATTAAATTTAATATTTCACTATTATTCATAAATTACGCCTCAACTAGTTCTAATGAAGATATAAAGTCTAAAATTGAATTAATCGTGTCATCTATAGATAATTCTAGCCAATTATTTTTTGCCATATTAACCATGGATTTAAATCTATTGTTTGATAATGTAAATTTTAAACTATTTTGTAACTCATTTATATCATTTTCTTGAATTAATTCATTTTTAAAAATTAATTTATCTAAATAAGTTAAAAAACGGTACTTATCAAAATCACTTTTATTTATCAAATAATAAATATCAAAAATGTCTTTATATCTAGTTGATGTAATGCCAAATTTTAATAATGACTTTATTTTTTCAACACATATTTGTTCTTTTGAATTAGCAAGTAAAATAACATTATTAGAATGGGTACCTAAATCAAAACATAATTCATCTTGGTCTATATCAATATCTTTATGTACACCTATATCTAATTTGGTAGAAAATATATTACCAAAATTATCAGATATTTCTATAAAAACTCTCTTACCATCATAATCCTGATGGTGAAGTCTTTTTATTGGTGAAGTAATTTTTATTTTAATGTCTTTATCATTTAACTTTTCTATAAATGCTTCTATTGCAGAATCATCTAAAGAATATCTTATAAAATCTATATCTAAATCTTGTGTTGCTCTTCTTATATCTTTAGAAATAGCCATCATTACAACTCCGCCCTTAATTGTTACATTTTTATTTAAGCTAGAATTGCTTATTTGAGATAAAATAATATCTTGGCAAGTTTTCGAAATAGCATTTAAATTTGAATATCCACTTGCTAAATAATTATTAAATATTGTATTTATATTCATTAAAACACCTCTTTCATAATAACATCATACAAGTGATTTTCTATTGAAAAATTACTTATGTATTCAGCTATTTTTTTTGTATTAAGGGTATCTTTAATTTCTCTATAATTTTCAATTATCTCTTTATAATAATCGAAACCTATCGAATTTCTATTTCTTATTAATTCTATTAGCATTCTTTCTTTGTCATAAATTTTAACTTCCACACCATTTATATTTAAAGTCGATTTCCCAATATCAAAAAACTTTTCTTGATAATATACAACTTTAATTCTACTATCACTAATTTTAGTACTATCCCTTTTTAATGCAAGATATTCTTTTTCAGGAATAACATCTGTTAAATTATGGTAATAAAATGCACTATCCATAGTAAATATTGCATTAGGATATTTTTTTGATATTATTTCTAAATAATTTACATCCTTTTTATCACTGTAAATTCCTTTTTCAATTTTAAATATTTTTCCTTCTTGGATTAACTTTTTAATTTTATAATCACTTTCATATTTTTGAATAAGTTCTTTATATAGTAATATCATTTTAATCACCTCTTGATATAATTTTAAAGCATTTTGCCACAAAAGTCAATTGATTGTGGCATTTTAATCAAAAGTACAACTTAGATACCAAAATTAGTAATCTTTATCAAACTTATACAAATTCATTTAATTATTTATGTTCATATTCTAAATTTTTTTAAACTCAATAAAACAAAATGGACCTCTTTCGAGGTCCTTCAGGGGGCTATTATATTAAAAAAGAGGATTGTTTAAAATCCCCGTAATATCGACATATAATTCATTTTAAGTTTAATACAATTTAACTAAAAAATAGCAAATTTAATACAATTTGATGGGTGACTGATGGGTAGAAATAAATTCTACTCTTTTTACATTAGAGCGTTTTTTACAGCATTATAATTCCAAGTACCATCACTATATTTCATTGCAACATGATTTCCTTTATTTCTTAATACTTCTGGACACTTAGATTTTGCAATATATGAATAATTATATAAGACTATAATTTCCATTTCATCACGGCTAGCCTTATCACATTCGTACTGAATATAACTTTTTTTAGATGTTGCATTATTTCTATTGCATGTTCCCCAAAAAGAATTATATGAATTACAATAAGAACAAGAACCAGCAGTAACCGAATCAGTTTTATCTCCAACAATTAAAACAAATTTTTTACTACCATCCATTCTAACTCTCAAATTATCTTTTATACTACAATTAAAACTTTTATCATTTGACTGATGAAATTCATGTGCATCAACAAAATCTAAATTATAAAAGTCACTCTTTTTCCAAGAATATAATTTATCAATTGCGTCTTTATCTCCAGTCCAATCACCTGCAATATACGTTTTTGTTCTATAAACCATTTCTATACATCTCCCTTACTTTAAATAAATTAATTTTAGATAATAATTCTTTTGATAAAACAAGTGTTATCTTTGTAGGATATTTAAATTTAATTTTGCTAACCTTAAATGACCAAATAATTATCTCTATTAAATCCTGTTCGTTTATTTCATATGCATCTGTAAATCTAGTTAATGAACTACTGCCAAATAATGTTACATTAACATTTCTATTTGCATATATTTTATCTAAATTATCCCAAAAGTTCATTAAGAAAGATAAGTACTCTTTTAATGATAATACAGCTCTATTATCGTCAGTAAATTTCGTTAATGATGTCAAAAGATAACTATTATATTCTACTATTTCACCTAAATTGTATTTTTTTCTTTTTCCTTTTTTTCGTAATTTATTTTCTTTTACACATTTTTCTTTTAGTTGCTTTTCAATCTCATTATCTAAATTCGTTACATCATTTTTTAAAACATTTAAAATATATTTACCATTTAATGAGTTCTCAGCGATAATTCTATTATCCACTGTTGTATCAAAATATTCATTAAAATTAATAACCTTTAATCCATCTTGTTCAAATATATTTCCTTCTTTAATTTCAAATGTAGAGCCACATATCTTTAAAGATATATTATTTAATTTTATTATATAAATAATCTTATAAAGATAATAAGCAACTAATAAAACAAGTGAAATAATTACCACAATTACCTTATTGCTTGATATGATATTAGAATCAAATAATGCAATAATACTTAATATACTACCAATTAACATAGCAAAACGTCCTACAGCCACTAACAACTCTTTATCATAAATTTTTATTTTCATACTACCTACCTCCAAAATGACATAATGACATTATATTTATAATTATAAAGAATAATAATAATCTTTAATTTTCTTTGCCATTAGTACTCTACGTTGTTTTAAAAACTTATCAAAATCTTCAACAGTCATATTATCAAATCCTTCCGGAATACAATTAAAAATTAAATTTTCCTTTAATATTTCTTTGTCGACAATTGAACCTATAGTAGCAATCCCATTATTACATTGATTATTAACTTCTTGCATGTAAACATTAGGAGCTTTATTAGTTATTTGCAAATTTATTTCAGTTTGAATTAATGCAAAATTTGCAATTTGATTGTAAATGCTTTTATTATTTTTACCATTCTTTTGTAAATAATCTTTAGGAAATATATGATGTACATCTCCTCTACCCTCAACTAATGTTCTTACCTTCATATCTTTAGATAAGAAAGCACTATCATTTAAAGCAATTTGAGCTATAAGATAAGTTTTCCAATAAGGAGAACTAGCTACTGGAGTATTAAAGTTTTCTACTAAAATACTATCCCAGAATGCATCACCTAATCTTCTATCTAACTCATCATTAATATATTGAATTAAATCATCTGCTTCATTTAATCTTCTTATATCCAAGTCAAATTGAGATTCTGGAGAAGAAGTATATCTTTGAGTAATAATTGACATTATTACCCATCTCTTAACTAATTTTTCAATTACATCAGGAACTACATTCCTTTCTCTTAATAATAAGAATAAAATATATCCAAAATTTAATACATTTTGTGATCTAATTAATGAATCGTCAATTATACCTGCAGATTTTAAAATCATTACATATCTTTCAAAGTTAGTTTGACTAACAAATGCTTTTACGCCATCATATAATTTTTTATAACTATCTTCTACAATATCTTCTCTATATTCTCTTGTTTCAAAGTCACGACCAGATAGTAAGCTTACTAAATCTTGTAATTTACCTCTTTTAAACTTATATGTGAATGCCACTCTTAAAACGTCTACATAACTTGGTAAATATAAATCTTCATTTTTATCTTTTATCCATGTTATCTTATTAAAAATATCCTTAGTACTAAATGCAGAATCATTATTTTTTATATTATCAAAATCTACAGGTGTTTTAGCGAAGTGGCAGAAATAATCAATAGTTTTTCTAATATCATTACCCTCATATTTTTCGTTAACACTAATCTTACTCATTGCAAAATCAGCTTGAGATAAAACTACACCAGCTGAATTTATTCTAACAAATATTTCTGTTACTGTTTCAATATCTAACATTGAACCTAACTCAATACGACCAATCATTATATTTTTAATAGATTGTAATTTTGTTATTTTTTTACTTACTTCATTTGCATCAATATAAAATTTATCTGCATAACTTCTTACAAATTCAAAAGTATTAAATCCAGATTTCATTACTTCAGCTATATCTGAAATCCATTCTTCTTGCTTTTCAATAGCAGGATTACTTGTTTGAAATTCTTCTGTTTGAAGATTAAAAGCAATTTTTATTCTTTTCTTTTTATAATCACTATCTAATACCTCTTTACCTAGCAATGAAGCTGTTAAAGCTGTAATTCTTTGCTGTCCATCTATCAATATTTGTTTTCCTTCAGATGCAGAGCCATCTTTTAATTTTACATCAGGACTTTTCCATGTAATTATATAACCAACAGGATACTCTCTATATAAAGAATCAATTAAATCCCTAACTTTTGTAGTATCCCATACAAATGGTCTTTGTATTTCTGGAATAGCTATGGTTCCATCACTAACATATCCAAGTAACGTTTCAACACTAACATTATTTACATCAAATTTTGCCATTTTATCATTCCTTCATATATCGTTTGATAATTTATCAAAATCAAATTTATGTTACACATCATCTATTATATCAAACTATCCTTATTTTTTTTGTATTTTTTTATGTACAATGTAAAAAATAATTGTTATTTTGCCTTTCATTAACTTTTTTCCTAATAACATCATTTAAAAAACTTCTACTTATTCCAAACAATTTAGCAAGTTATCTTTGAAAATTTTCTTAAACACTTCTTCTATTCTCAATAATATTTTTTAGTTCATTTGAATTCATATCTTCACTTCTTTTTCTAAATTATTTCTTCTAGGCTTTATTTTATCATTTTTAAAAAAACCATCTATATTTTCGAAAAAAATTATCAACAAGTCTTTTGATTAATTTATATTTAAAACAACTATTTGAAAATGCAATATTGTGTTTGTTATCTAAGACTTTAAAATCCAGAATATATAAAACTGTCATATGTGAATTAACAAACTTAGAAAGTTCTAAGTAAAAAGTATAACAATCATTTTCTACTGTTTTAGAATAAGTACAATTATTATTCATTTATTCAATAATAATTTTTTATTATATTAAAATAAATTCAATAAATGCAAAGTTCAGATATTAGTTTTGATATAACATAGCCATTATTGACTTTCATAAGTTTTCCAATAATTATTCCATCGCCTTTAGTTTAAACACTAATATTACACCAATAACTTAGTGCCTAAAATAAACCCTAAATATTTAAACAAAAAAAAATGAGCAGCCTCTCGGCTACTCTTCAGGGGGTTCGGTTGAATATACTCTAACATTTAAACCGTTAGAGATATCGGCGTGATATATACTACCACGCATCTTAATCATAAAGTATATTTTACTAATTGTCAATTAAAAAAATAATTAAAAAAGTCAGTTTACACTAACTTTTTTTTATTTCCCCTTTTATATCAACAAAAATTATTATTCACCTAAAACTTTTACTTTTTGTTTGTTTACACTATTTGCATTTGCTAATTTTTCTTCAGCATTAAATCTTTTAGCAAAATATAATAAACTCTCAACTATATCAATTTCAGAATCATTCTTTTTTGTTGGCTTTTTCTTCTTCTTTTTACTCTTTCTCTTACTACCCAAAAATCCCTTCATTTCCGCATAAAAAGTATCTCTTTTAACCTCATGGCAAAAATGATAATAGTCTAAACTAATATGAGGAATCATAAACCTAATCTCTTCTTCACTAGCACCTGCATTATAATAATATCTAACTTCGGCCAATACATCAGAAAAGAATAAAGCTCCCCTCTCAGAAACATCATATCCAAGCTCATTAAACTTTTCTAAATGTTCAACTGTACATGCTAAATCTTTAGTAAAATCTTTACCACCACAATATTTATTAAATATTACTTCAGCATCAAGTTCATTATCTTTCATACTACACCTCCTCGTCATATATTATTTGTCATTCATCGTGTAATTATTTTTCCAAATAAAAACACGGAATTCAACTACAATAGTGACTCCGTGCAATAAACGCGCGTGTAAGTATAAAACCCGGAGCAGCTTACTAAATCTACTATAAATAGATTTAGCTATACTCCCTCACTAGCTCCATTATATTAACATAAATCTTAAAATATGTCAAATTAGCCTTCAGTTATCGTATCAATTAATTTTTTCTTTAATTCATCATCATCAGTACTTTTATCAAGCAAGTACTCCTTAGAATCTTTCTTTGCTTGTAATAAAATCTTATAATCATTCTTGATATTAGCAATCTTAAAAGTCATATCTCCAGACTGTTTAGTACCAAATAAATCTCCATGACCTCTTAACTTAAAATCCTCCTCAGAAATAATGAACCCATCATCTTCTCTTTCCATAATTTTAAGTCTTTCAGCATCACTATCACTAATCAATATACATTGACTCTTTGAAGTACCACGACCAACTCTACCTCTTAACTGATGAAGAGTAGAAAGTCCAAACCTATCAGCATCAAAAATAGCCATAGTAGTAGCATTAGGAACATCAACTCCAACCTCTACAACTGTAGTAGAAATAAGTATCTGAACCTCATTATTTTTAAACTGATTCATAATCAAATCTTTAGCCCCACTTGCCATCTTACCATGAACAATATCAATCTTATAATGACTTCCAAAAGCAAGTCTAATCTGTTCCTTCAATTCATTAACATTAGTTAAATCAGAATTCTCACTCTCTTCAATAAGTGGCGCAATTACATAAACTTGATGCCCTGCCTTTAACTCTTTATACATCATCTCTAAAACATCTTTTATTTCACTATTCTTCTTAACATAAGTATCAATTTTCTGTCTTCCTTTAGGTCTTTCTTTTATATTAGAAACATCCATATCACCAAAAATAGTCAAAGCATAAGTTCTAGGAATAGGAGTAGCACTCATAAATAATACATCAGGTCTAACACCCTTATTTTGAAGATTTGCCCTTTGATGAACCCCAAATCTATGTTGCTCATCAGTAATAACAAGTCCCAAATTACTATACTCAACTTCATCCTGTATCAAAGCATGAGTACCAATAACCATATTAATACTTCCATCCTTTAACCCATTATAAATATTAACCTTATCCTTCTTTTGAGTAGAACCAGTAAGTAAAGCAACCTTAACGTCAGTATCCTTCAAAAACTCTAAAAGATTATTATAATGTTGTACCGCAAGTATCTCAGTAGGAGCCATTAAAGCACTCTGATAACCACTCAAATAATTAGCATACATCCCAGTAAAAGCAACCACAGTCTTACCAGAACCAACATCACCTTGAAGTAATCTATTCATTCTATTAGGTGCCTCTAAGTCCCCTATAATCTCATCAATTGCCTTCTTCTGATCCCCAGTCAACTTAAATGGAATCTTTGAAATAAAATCATTAAGTTTATCCTTATCAATATTTCTCTCTAAACCATTATTTTTCTTCTTATTTTGTTGCTTCAAATAATTAATTTTAAACATAAACTCAAATAATTCTTCATACTTAAGTCTAATAGTAACTTCCTTTAACTTCTCAGGAGTACTAGGATTATGAATAATATTTAAAGCTGTCTTCTTATTTACAAAATTATATTTTTCCTGATATACATTAGGAATATAATCAGTTACTTCTCTACCATACATAAGTAAAGCCATATTAATATATGTAGCCATATTCTTATTAGTAATACCACTAGTACAATGATAAACTGGTTCTATTTTAACTTTATTAGTAAGAACACCAAGTTTTACATCACTAGCTGTAATAACATTCTTACTCTTATCAAACTTACCAATAACAGTAACTCCAGCACCAACACCTAACTGACTTTTTAAAAATGCTCTATTAAAGATAGAAACACCTACAACTCCAGACTGTGTAACAAGTCTAAAATTCATTTTATTTAAAGATGACTTAAATCTCATTAATATAGGAACACTTTCTACTTTTCCATCTATAGTAATCTTATCCCCATCCATTGCCTTAGATAAATCACATCTTTCTAATACGTCATATCTAAATGGATAATGAGTAACTAAATCATCTACTGTCTTAATATTAATTTTATTTAATAAAGAAAGAGCTTTAGGTCCTATCCCTTTAACATCTTTTAACTCTGCCATACCACCACTTCCTTCTCGCATATTATAGCATATTTAAACTTTTTTTTAAACAAAAAAGCCTACGATATAAATATTATTTATATACATTTTTTTATTTATAAATCAATGTTTTAACGATAAAAAATAATTAATTTTTTTTGCATTTTTTGTTGACAAATAAGCCCTTTTCGATTAGTATAGGAACTACCAATTCGGAATTAGGCGAATTGGTCGCTAGTATCACACTAGCCAACCCCTTTTTATTCTTTTTTGAAGCTGCTCTCAGGGGGGCAGCTTCTTAATTTAAACTAAAAAAGACGAATATACCGAATCGTCTTTTTTTTATTTTTAAATATAAAAATTAATTATCACTAGTAAATCTTTCTAAAAGATACATAAATAGATATCCAAAAAAGAATGCACCTACAAGTCCCACAACATATAAAATCATAGTAGTAAATTTAGCAGTAAACAAAAAATATAATATAAGCACAACCGCAATAATAATACCTACTCTTCCAAACCATGTTGATATAAGCGTAAAAGTAGAAATCATATCTCCACCTAAATCTTCATCAAGTGCTTCATATTCTTCATTAACATTATCATCACTTTCTACCTCTAATGAATTGTTACCCGCATCATCATACTCTACCTCATAGTCTTCATCATCTGAAATATCATAAGTATCATCATATTCATAATTAGGGTTATGAGAAAAATCATTAGTCTTTTCTAAATCAAATATACTTTCATCATCATCAATGTAATCTTCTAAAATCAAATCTTTCTTCTTATTTTTCGCCATATACTAAATCCCCCCTCTCAATTTGCCCATATTATACCAAATAATTACCAAAAAGTAAATTAAAACATAAATCACAAAAAAATTATGAAAAAGTTATAATCAAACAAAAAGAACACACAACATAAAAACCAACAATAAAATAAGCATAATAAACCAATCAAAGAAAAACAACAGCAAAAAAACAAAAAAATCACAATCAATCAAAAAACAAAAAAAGCTATCCCAGAAACCAATTCTGCATAGCTTTTATTTTTTATTCAACTTCTGCTTCCGCTAATTTTTTATAATAATCATAAGTCATTTCAGCTTGTTCTCTATTTTCTCCAAGCAAATAATTCCCATTCTTATTAATCTTCTTTAATGATCTATATCTATCCTCTCCAAGAATAAACTCATCAAACTTAGTAAAATCAGCCTTACTATCAAGCTTAAATTCCTTATTCTCTGGATTATAATGGAATAATGGAAAATATCCTGACTCAGTTGCATCCTTTTCCTCTTGAATACTATTCTTCATACCCTTAATAATACCTTGAGCAATACATGGAGCATAAGCAATTATAATAGAAGGTCCGTTATAAGCCTCAGCCTCTTTCATAACCTTAATTGCTTGCATTTGATTTGCCCCAAGAGATATAGTTCCAACATAAACATGTGGATAACTCATAGCAATTCTAGCTAAATTCTTCTTAGCAGTTTCCTTACCACCTGCAGCAAATTTAGCAACAGCTCCTGTTCTAGTTGACTTAGAAGCTTGTCCACCAGTATTTGAATAAACCTCTGTATCAAGAACTAAAATATTTACATTTTCACGATTAGCAAGAACATGATCAATACCATTATAACCAATATCATATGCCCAACCATCTCCACCAATCATCCAAACAGACTTAGGCGCAACAAAATCTTTTAACTTTAATAATCCCTCAATCTTAGTTTCATCAATAACCTCAAGTAAAGCTCGAGCATTTTCTTCATTCTGTTCCTTACAATAAACTTTATAAACTTCTTTCTCACTATTTCTAACCTTAGTAATGTTACGAGATATAAGAGAAACTATCTCTGCCTTTACGGCTTGGTCAGCAATCTTCATACCAAAACCAAACTCAGCATTATCTTCAAACAATGAATTAGCCCAAGGAATACTATATGGCATTGAAGGAGCACTAGCACCATAAATAGAAGAACATCCAGTTGCATTCGCAACTACCATTCTATCTCCAAATAATTGTGTTAAAAGTTTCAAATAAGGAGTCTCTCCACATCCAGCACAAGCACCAGGAAATTCAAACTTAGGTTTTACAAACTGACTACCCTTAACAGTATTAGTAGGCATAACATTTTCTTTATATTTAACTTCATTAAATAAATACTTATATTCTTCATCCTGATGAGATTTAATTATATCTTCCTTCATCTTCATAACTAAAGCCTTAGCGCCCTTTTTACCAGGACATACCTCGCTACATAAAGAACAACCAGTACAGTCAGGTAAACTAACACCAATAGACATTTTATAATCCTTATCTTTAATATTGGCATTAATTAATTTACCACGCATCTCCTCAGGCGCATCCATAACCTCCTTATCATCTAATAAGAATGGTCTAATAACACCATGTGGACAAACTAAACTACATAAATTACAACCAATACAATTAGAAGAATCATAACAAGGAGCAACCTCACTACTATCTCTCTTATCATATTTAGAAGTACCAGCTTCCCACTCACCACCTGGAGTTTTCATAAAAGTACTAACTGGTAAACTATCTCCCTCTAAACAGTCAATTACCTCAAAAGTACTCTTCTTAGGTGTAATATCCATATCAAAATCAACATAAGGAATCTTAACTGGAATTAACTTATCCAAGCACTCATCAATTGCCTTGACATTCTTCTCAACAATATTTCCACCCTTATTACCAAACTTATTACTTAAGTTTTCCTTAATCTTATCGATTGCAAACTTATAGTCAACTATCTTTCCTAACTTAAAAATTAAAGTCTCCATAATTGAACTTATCTTACCATTAAGTCCAACGTCCCCTGCAATTTTATTCGCATCAACTATAAACATTTTAATCTTTTTATTTTGTAAAATTCTCTTATCATGATTACTCATAGAAGCAAGAACTTCATCTGCGCTCTTATTTGTATTAAGTAAGAAAACACCATTATCTTTAATCTTCTCAAGCATCTTAAGTCTATTTAAATAACTGTCCTTAGTACAAACAACAATACTTGCCTTAGAAACATAATATGTAGACTTAATTGCTTCCTTACCAAATCTTAAATGAGAAACAGTAATTCCACCACTCTTCTTAGAGTCATATTGGAAATATCCTTGAACATAAGCATTAGTATAAGTTCCTGTAATCTTCATTAAATCCTTACAAGCAGAAACCATACCATCACTACCATATCCATAAATTAAGAATTCAACATTCTTATTAGGAATCATAAACTTAGGATCATATGAAATACTCAAATTAGTTACATCATCATTAATACCAACAGTAAAGTTAGTATGAACTTCTCTCGTATCTAAAAAATCAAACACTCCCTTAATCATAGCTGGAGTAGTATCCTTAGATGATAAACCATACCTACCGCCATAAACAGAAACTCGAGCATCTACATTTTTAATTGTTTTAATAACATCCAAATATAAAGGCTCCCCTGCACTACCAGGTTCCTTAGTTCTATCAAGTACCGCAATCTTCTTAACACTCTTTGGAAGAACTTTTAAGAAATACTTTGAACTAAATGGTCTATATAAATGAACCTCTAAAAGACCAACAGACTCATTTTTTACCTTACTTAAATATTCTACAGTCTCTTTTATAGTTTCACAAACAGATCCCATAGCAACAATAACCTTATTAGCTGTAGGACTACCATAATAATTAAAAGGTTTATAATCTTTTCCAGTTATTTTATTAACTTCACTCATATATTTATTTACAATATCTGGAACTTTATCATAGTACTCATTTCTAATTTCAGTAGCTTGAAAATAAATATCACCATTCTGTGCAGTACCTCTAATCATTGGCTTATTTGGATTAAGTGCACGTCCCTTAAACTCATCAAGAGCCTTAACATCAATAAGTTCTTTTAATTTTTCAGTATCAATAACATCAACCTTTTGAAGTTCATGACTTGTTCTAAATCCGTCAAAGAAATTTACAAATGGCACATGTCCTTTTATCGCAGATAAATGTGCAACTCCAGTTAAATCCATAACTTCCTGTACAGAACTAGAAGCAAGCATCGCAAAACCAGTTCCACGTACTGCATAAACATCCTGATGATCTCCAAATATTGATAACGCATGTGTTGCCAAACTTCTAGCCGCAACATTTATAACGCAAGGAAGTAACTCACCTGCAATCTTATACATATTAGGTATCATTAATAATAAACCTTGACTAGCAGTATAAGTAGTAGTCAAACATCCTGCAAGAAGTGAACCATGCACCATACCTGCAGCACCTGCTTCTGACTCCATCTCAACGATTCTTACAGGAGTCCCAAAATAATTAAGTTTTCCTTCACTACTCCACTTATCAGTAAGTTCTGCCATAGGAGATGCCGGAGTAATAGGATAAATTCCCGCTACTTCAGTAAAATTATATGAAACATAACTAGCTGCCTCATTACCATCCATTATTTTTTTCTTATTATCTCATCCTTTCAATCATAACTATAATTATTATATATCAAAATCACCATAATAAAAAGAAAATTAATATAAACTTAACCAAAATAATGTTGTAAGTTTAATCAAAATAATCAAAGCAATCCAAACTAAAATAATCCCAATCAAACCAAAACAACCCAACAAAAAAAGTAAACACAAACTCTGCATTCACTTTTTCTATTTTCTATATTATATATCTTGCATCCACTTTCTAAATTAAACAAACTCATCAATTTACTTTGTCTTAGTTGGAGTAACATATGGTTTATTCTGTTTATTAGTAACAATCCATGCATTAGAAACAGTTCTACCACCATAAGACTCTCCAGCACTTGGCTTATTCCATAATTTACCTTCTACACTCATTGTAGAACTAGCACCACCATCTAAATTAGCTGCATTATAAGCCTTATATCTTAAAAGTATATCAATAACATCATTCATAGTAGCTCCAGTACTATATCCAGGAAGTCTACCCTCAATTACTAAAAATAATACAATTCCATCTTTTCTTTGTGCAATAACAGTACGAGGTGCAGTACCCCAACCACCATCACCATGAATCTTACTAGTTTTACCATTAACAATCAAATTAGGACCAAACTCAACAGCATCCCACATACCATCTTTAATTGCTTCCTCTGGACTCTTACTAGTTAAATACATCTTATGATCCTTAGTAAATCCAATAAGTCCACCAGACCCACCATCATGTTGCCATATATGTTTTCCATCTTTAATGATAGCCCCATATGGGATAGAACCATTACCCCATCCATCTAAATCTTCAAATCCACCACCATTAATACCAACAAGTCCATTATTACTCTTAACTAAAGAATTAACTGACTGTCCAGCCTTACCAAGCTTAGAAGAAACAGCTAAAGTAACATCACTAGGATCATAAATAACAGTTAAATATCCCTTAAACTTAGACTCTTCAATCCTAATTATTTTATAAACTTCATTACCCGCATCTCTTGTAAACAACTCTTTCTCATACTTAGATGAATAATGACTCTTCTCCTTAGTATTACCAATAACAATATCATCAAGATTAATAGTCTCGGTATTAGTCTCAATATAATTCTCACTCATAACCTTATTAACAGTATCCTCATCATACAAAGTATAAGCCAAATACTTATGAGACATAGTAGTCATAGCAGTAGGTATCCAAAAAGCCTTAAACTTACTATTATTAATAACAATCAATCCATCAATTACAATTAAATCAAGTAATAATATTAAAACAGTAAACTTACTTATCTTTAATCTTAATTTCTTCTTATTCTTTACCTTTTTCTCTTCCATAAAATCACTCCACTACATAAGGATCATTTAAAGTACCACTACCACCCTTAATATAACTACTATTAATAGATATAACAGGTACTATATGCTTTAACTCAGTAACATCATCTTCCTCTAATAAACCATTAGATAAAGTAGAATATTGTATACTACCAACAGAAGAAGTAGTATTCATATGAAAATAATCATTTAAATCATTATTAGAATTATAATCAAATATATTTAAAAGTCCAACCTTACAAATAACAAAGTTATTATAAATATTTTTATACTCATAACTAGTATCATTACTAATCTCACCAACATAATAATAATTATCAATTAAGTAATTACTATAGGTCAAAGTACTTAAATAAGTATTATTTAAAAAATAAGCAAGACTCTTCTTATCAGTCAAATCAAATAAACTACCACTACTACTATATGGCATAGTAATATCAGTATATGTATTATTTATATAAGAATTTTTATACATTTTAAGGACACCATTATCCTCATTATAGACTCTCCAAATATCATTACCAAGCTTAACATAACTATCAATATGATTACTCTTACCATCCTGATTAATAACATAAGGATTTCCTACACTTCCATCCCCTGATACAATCTTACTATTCGCCTTTAATGTAATAACCGCACGAACTCCATAACCATCTAAACTATCACAACTCTGTACAGTACCATCTTCATCTACAAATAAATTTTCTTTATCATCATCAAGCCCAATTAAATAATAAATCTTACCATTATTAAGAAATCCCTTTGAACTACCACTATTTATATAATCATTTATACTAAGTGTAGTAACATAATCCTTATAAGTATTCTTACCACTCTTTATCTTATTATCTTTTAAAGTATCTTCACTATAAGCTGTCTTTTCAAGAAAATTAGAATAACTAGGAATAGTATTTAAATAAATTCCTGAATGTTCTTCAATTGTCTTAGTTAACCAATTATGTAAGTTAGAACTTTTATACTTACTATCATCTCCCCACATAAAAGATGCTACAGTATTTTCACTAACTAACTTAACACTTCCATCATTATTAACTCTCAAAACTCTATATAATCTATTAAAAATCATAACATAATTATTTGTAACATTACCCTTAAAATAGTATCCATCACTATCTCTATGAAGTCCATCTCCATCTTTTACAAGCGAATTATTATTAACAATAATCCCATCTAAAGTCTGAACTCCACCCTTAGTATTAACACTCTGAAGACCATAATAATAAAAACTTCTACCTCCAAAATAAAGTGCAATTCCTATTATTACAACTAAACTAACTATATTAAAAATAAATTCTTTTTTACTAAATTGAAATGTTTTTTTCTTACCTTTTGCCATAATTCTATACTCCATCTTAAAAAAGTATATCAAAACTAAATAACAATCTCAAGTTTTAATAAAAAAATTTAAAAATACACATATAAAAAATTTAAAATAAAAAAAATACCCTATGAATAATTAGTAATTTTATTACATAAAAAAAGAAATATCCTTAAACATATTTCTTTATATAATTATAAATATTTTTACTAGTCTCTTCATTATAATGTAATCCATCAGTAGTCTTAAAACTTAAATTACTATTAGTATCAATATATTTAACTTTACTATCTAATCCACTTTTTAAACTACTATTAAAAGAATTAATACTAGAATTTAAATAACTATAACTTCCATTACATGGATTAACTGATACAAAATAAATTTTACTTCCATTAGCAGTCCAAGAAGAAACATTACTATTTATATAACTAACATAGCTACTTGCATTTTCCAAGTCATTAACTCCCATTAAAATAACTAAGGCAGCTCCAGAGTTTAAATAACCTGATGCTGCCGATATGCCTGTACTCTTCATCCAACTTAATCCCATAGACCCTTGAGCAATATAAACATCATTTCCAATAGTATGAGCTCCACCATCAGAATAATTAGCGTTACTCCAACTACCTGAATTATAAGCATACATCTGAACTGTTCTGCTATCTCCTAAGAATACAACAACATTAGATGAAGACTTTCTAGTTGCTGTACTTTTCTCATAATCATCTGAACTATTTATTTTCTTTTTCTCACCACTATCATAAGGATCAATATAAGTAGGTGTACTATTATTAATAGTTGCATTCTTCCAACAAGCACTAACTTGTGAATTACCACTTACAAGTCCCATAACAACATTAATAAATAAAGGTATAAAGAACAAAACAACTAAAGCTATAGCAGAATTTTTAATTCTACTAGGAGCCTTCTTATCCTCTGGATTAGTCATCATAGTTATAAAAGAAACAGTCAAACTAATTGCACAAAGAATTGGTCCAAAAATCTGTATCAAAGAAAGGATATTCTTAACAACAGCAAAGAAATTTCCTAAAGTCTGACTATAACACTCCAAATCTAAAAATAACATATAAACAACTCCCCATTAACAATTAATATTTATAATATATTATAACAATATATTTAGTATTTAACATATTTTTTTACATATTTATAAATTTAATATAATTTTATTTAACTATCCAAAATGTAGACATATTACGAAGTCCATTCTCACCACCAGCAACTGGTGTATTAATTATCTTATTATTAATAACAAGTTCAGAAGAACTTCCACCATCTAAATTAGCCGCATTAACTGCTCCATAATTTTCCATTATATCTGTAAGATCAACCATATCTGCACCAATACTATTAGCAAGTCTACCATTAATAACAACAAATAAAACAATACCATCAGCTCTTTGTCCAATAGCAGTACGAGGAGCACGTCCCCATCCACCATTACCTTTAATAAAGCTTCTTTTACCATTTACAATTAAATATGGACCAAATTCAACAGCATCTCTATATCCAGTTTTAATAGCTTCTTCCTTACTCATATTACCAAGAATAAGCTTATTATCATTAGTGAATCCAATAAATCCACCACCCATATTGGCATCAACATAATCACTAACTACTTTACCATTAGAAATAACAGTTCCATGAGGTAGAGCACCATTACTATTCCAATCAGGATCATAAAATCCACCAGCATTCATCGCAATAATCGCATTTTCTCTTTTACTAACAGTAAGAATAGATTCACCTCTAACACCCAAATAAGCGGTAGTCGCAATACTAATCCTAGAAGGATCATAAACCGCAACTAAATATCCTTGATATCCACTACCACTAACCTCAATAACTTTATATAAATCATCTTTATCTCTATCTAATATATCTTTCTCATACTTATTTTTATAAATAGAACTACTATACTTCCTAAACTTAATTTGATTTGGATCACTAACCTCATCTACTTCAATAATACTATTATTCTTAAGTACTTTCTGAATATATTCATCACTATAAAGCCAAGTCGCTAAATATCTATGATTCATAGTAGTCATAGCACTAGTAATCCAAAACTCCTTAAAAGAATTAATCGGTCCATAAAATAAAAATAAAAATAAGCAAAAGAAAGCTATATAAAATATACAAAGAAAAGAAATAATTTTTCTTTTTAATGGCATCTTATACTTTTTAGAATTAATACTTTTCTTTCTCATAATTATTCCTCTTTACCATCATAAGAGCCATCATCATTATAATCAATAAACTTTTTATTAGTATCATAAGACTTTAATAATAATCCACTACCAAGACTAGCTTGATAATTATTATAATTAACTATATTTTGATTATAAGTATTTATATCACTAACAAAATAATTAACAACTTGTTCATATATACTCTTATAATTTATACACTTATTATTAATATCACTTTCTGGATAATAAACATCTGTACACAACTTATCAAGTTTATTAGTATTTTTCTTAAGTTCATCAACTAAATTTTCATAATTAGATAAACGATTTTTTATAAAACTATCATCGTTATATAATGAATCATAATAAACATTGCTTAATACACTATTATATAATTCATCTCTCATATCTTCAAAAGCAGAAACATTAGTACTAAATGTCTCAAATGAATCAGATACTGTATCCATTCTTTTATATGTCTTTTCTTTATCATTCTTTAACCCCAACAAAAATGAAGATACACTTCCAGAAACAATTAATATAAAACTAAAAGTCATTAATACATAAGCAATCTTTCTTAGATTCATCTATCATCACCTAATTATAATTTTATCAAAACACAAGAAAAAAGTACACATAAAAAGACAGATATCTTTACAATATCTGCCTATTTAACAATTCCCTTCTCATCTTCTTTAGTTAACTTTTCAAATTTATAATCTCTAGCCTTTGATAAATCTTCACTATCATAACTAGCTCTTGATTTATATTTTCCTTTACCGTCAAACTCATAATAAACAATTAACTGTTCATCACCTAAAACAATCTTATAATATCCACTAGTCTTTACATCTTTCTTATTTTCAAGCATAAATTCAACTGACCCCTCTTTTGAAACATAATATATATGTAAATCACTAATACAAATATTATCAATACACTTTTCTTTCTGTAATTTACTATTAGTTATAAGTTTAGTACCTTCAGGATAATTTGACAAATTTTTATCATCTTTCTTACCAACTAAAAATCCAATAATAATTAATAATATAGAAACTACTAAAACAATTGTAATAAATATTATCTTTTTCTTTTTATCTAATTTCATATCTTACACCCCATTTTCAAGTTGAGCATAATCATTACCACGAATATATGGATCATCATCATCCTCTTTAAATGCATAAGGACCGTTTTCTTTTTCAACAGCTTGATCACAATATTTTGTGTTTTCTTGTTCTGTTAATTCTACTTCCTTTGTCTTTTTATTATAACTACTACTATATCCTTTATAATAACCCTTACATGTATATGTTTTTTCACCAATTTTCTTTGTTTCTGGGGTATCATACTCATACCACGTAATACCTATAACTTTTGATGACATTTTTTTAGAAGCATTTTTAAAGCATTGATAAGAACCACAATTTAGTGAAACTTCCTTCTCTTCTGTTAAACAAGCTTTATTAAGAACCTTTAGTGAATTAAAGTTACTTGTCAACTTATAAGTTCCTCTTAAACTATTAGATGATAGCTCATTGTACTTAATTAGCTGCTCTCTTCTATGTTCTATTTCTTCTTCAGAAAGTTCTGTCATCCCCTTACCATTAGCATCAGTCTTTTGAATAGGTTCACCATCTTCATCCGTCTTTATAATAGGATCACCATTATCATCATAAATAATATTACCATTTCCATCTAATTCATACTCATACAAAGGTTCATTCGAAATATAATAACAATTTCCACTACAATTTTTTCTATTAATTTTTTTATCATCATTACCTGTACCTATATAAGTATAACTATTAGTAGTCTCTCCATATGTTGCAGTTGCCGTCTTAATATCAACGTTAGTAAAGCAAGCACTATAAACAGTACCATAAACAGTCTCATTTCCATGATTATCAAGTACATGTAAATATAATTTTACATCAGTTTTTTCATCATAAGTTTTTTTAAATTTAAAATCGAAGTCAGTAATTGTCTCTTGAAGTAAAGCATCAGATTTATCCTTAACAAAATAATCCTCAATCTTATAACCACCAGTATATGATTTAGAATAATCTTTACAACTACCTTCGTCTGCATCTTCATTAATACAAACTTTATATGTATCAAAAGGGTCTTTTACTTCAAATGATAAATCAAACCTAATTTTATTAGTATCTGTATTAAAACTCTTTTCTGTTAATTTAAATGAATTAACAATAGGAGCTGCATCACTATACAATTTATACTGTTTAACAGCAGAACTAGTAGATAAACCATCTGTAGCTTCAACCTTAATATCATATGTTTTACCAGAACCCATTGAAGCAGGTAAACCCTTTACTAAAGCACTGATTTCCTTACTATAATTACCACTTAATGAATAATACTCATCACAAACATACTTAGAATCAGCTTGACTATGTTCTTTACTACAAACTCTATACCTTCCACTACCAGAACCAAAGTCATCAGAAACAGTAAATTTAACTTCAGCCTCATTTGTATTATAAAGACGATCTTTACTATATACACCATCAATGTCAATAACAGGAGCCGCATTTGAATATAAATTATAACTTACTTTTTTTGTACTTTCATCACCATCAGAATCCTTAACAGTTAATGTAAATGTTACTACAGTTGCAGATTTTCCAGCAAGATAATCTGAAGGAGATTTTATAGTATAACTAATTTCTTTTTCAGCACGATCACTCGCATCATACTGTGTAAATGATTCACAATGTTCCTTAGAGGAAGCACTTTTTGTACATATCTTATATTCCAATTTACTAGTAGTATCAATATCATCAGAAACATTCATTTTAATAGTTGTTTTTAAACTACCACCAATATTAGAATTACAATTAGTACATGCTGCTCCAGCAGAAGAAACAGTAAACTCATTAATTACAGGTGGATTATTATGATATACATTATTGTAAAATATAACTCTACCCGTACTTTTTGTTAATTCTAATTTTGCACCATGTTCATCAATAAAAGTTGCATTTAAATATCTAACTCTACTACCAAGATAGTTTCCACTAAACTTAAATAGTACACCACCAAGTTCGGACAATTTATATGTTTTATCAGAAGAATTAGGATTATCAAAGTTTTGACCACCACTAACTACATTACCATTAACATCAACTTCCTGTAATCGAACTTTTATATTATCTTGATCTGTCAAATCATCTTCAACCATACTTGTATCAAGTTTAAACTCTAAAGAATCCATTAAAGCCAATTTATAATTATCATCTCGACCATATTTTTGCCAACTAGGACTTAATACAACTGTTGAATATCCATCTTTTAAATAAGGTGGTTGATTTTTATAAAGTCCATATACTGCTTCTGCATCAGCTTCTAAACCAGCGCTATCTTTAACAAATAAATATAACTTTTTACTTGTACCATCAGGTGGACAAGCAGTATTATTACATGTAAATGTATAAGAAATATATCCATTTGAATCAGTCTTATATAGTTTAAAATCACTATCCTTCTTACAGCCATTATTCTTATCTTCAGTTAAACAATATTTTAAACTAGAAGCATCATCAATATCATCAGAAATATCCATTCTAACTCTAGCTTTTGAAACATTATATTTTGCATTCGTACTATAAACTTTAAATGAATTAATAACTGGAGCTCTATTCTTATGAATAGTATAAGAAACAATACGACTATCATAATTACCTTCTGGATCATATACAATTAAATACATCTTTAAAGTACTCTTATTTTCACCTGTATATGATAACTTCTTTGAAAAATCAAAACTCTTACTATATGTAGATTCAGTTGTTCCCCAATTAAAGCAACCACTAGCAGTAGGATCTGAACCAGTTGAACAAGTTGAACTTATTTCAGGGTAACTTCCCTTATCATCATCATAGAAAATTTTATATTTAACTTTCAATTTATTTAAATCTGTATCTTTATCAGAAACAGTCAAATTTAGTTTTACATCCAAAGAATTGAAGTCTTTATTCGAAGCTGATGAAAAAAATGCCTTAACAATCTTAGGTGCTAAAGAATCAGTAGCAGTTGTATTATCACGCAATGCATTCTTATCATAAACCTTTAAAACATTATTTACATATTTATTACCTAAATCAGTTTTATTAATATCAGTAACATACTTAGAATACATATTTTCATCATCAACAACACTAAATAAATCAGAATCTTTAAAATCAACAACATATTTTGTCGAATCACTTTTATTAAGGTTAGAAACTAAAGTAAGTTTTACACCTCTATATCCTCCACCTTTTTTATTTTCAACTAATTTAACAGAATATTCTAAGTCTCCATTAATATTTTTAACAACAACAAAAGACTTACTATCATCATATTCACCACTATTAGGAGCTTCATCAAAGTCTCCATTATCAAGATACTTCAAACTCATAATAATACAGTCCCCGTCATCAGGTCTTTCAACAGTTGTACTAGCAGCCCTAATCTTATATTCAGCCTGTGATGCCAACTTAATAGCATCATTTACATAAACCTTATTAGTATTCTTACTAAAAAGGCCTAAAACTGTAGGTAAAGCAATAGCAAACAAAAGTCCTAAAATTACCATTGCAGCTAATAACTCAATTAAAGTAAACCCCTTATTTTTGTTCACCATAGGATTCCCTCCTTATTTTTTAAAAACAAATAACTTACTAAATACATAGTTCAAAACAATAACTAATACCTGACTAATAATAGTAAATAGATAAACATTAAAGTTAAGAACAGTAACAAAAATATACATAATAATCATTTCTAAAACTAAAGTCACAACTCTAGAACCAAAGAAACTAGAAATCTCCTTAAATATACTCTTAGATTTACTCTCAAAAACATATTTTCTATTAGTAACATAAGCAAATAGTACAGAAACAATCCAAGAAATAATAATCGCAACCTGTAACTGAATTGCATTACTAGAATTAATTACAGTTAAAAGTAATATCCACTTAGTAACCAAATTAACTAAAGTCGTACATACTCCAAAAAATAAATATAATAAAGCCTCTTTATATTTATTATACCAAGAAATATTATCTGTATCTTCAATATAATCTTCAATTAATTTTACCATATTAGGAGTATTACTTACAAACTTTTTAGGAGTAAAACTCTTACTCTTTTTAATTAACTTACCAAGTTTATTAAAATCTCTAAGTTCAAGAATATACCCTTCATCTGCAAACTCTTTAACAATCTGTTTTTGATGATCATTAGTATGTTCCTTATATTTATAAAGTCTTGCTGCCGCAATAACTTTTTTATTATTTTTAATAGCCGTTAAAATTGATCCCGCACCACCATGCGTAATTATTAAATCAGCATTTTTTACATACTTATTAAACTCATCTGTAGGAATCAAATCAAATATTTCCATATTCTTAGACTCATACTTAGTATAACCTGCTTGGACAACAACACGTTCTTTAATATTTCCTTTTTCTATCTCTCTATCAATTGCCTCAAGTAAACGAGTAAACTCCTTATCCTGAGTACCTAAAGTTACAAAAATCATTAGAAAATCCACCCCCCATAAACAGCATTAGGATATTCCTTTAACATACTCTTCCATTGAACAATAAATAAATCACTAATTGGATATAGAAGTTTACCAGTAACTGTTTTCGTATAAATATTGGCAAATGTCTCTATATAAATAACTTTTGCTCCAAATATTTTACAAATACAACACATTGGTCCTGCAGTATGAACACCAGTAGTTACAACATAATCAGGATGTAACTTAAAAAAATAATATAAACTTTTAAAACAATTACCAATCAACTTAAAAGGATAACTAAGCATATAATCCTTAGTACCATAAGTCAAATAATAAACTTTATCTTTAAACTTATCTTTTAAGTACATATTAGACTTAGTTTTTTCTGTAATTAAATTAAAATCATATTTTGAAAACATTCCCTCTAATTGTAATAATTCACTTAAATGTCCACCAGTAGAGGCAATAAATAAAACACGTCTCTTTTCTTTTTTATCTTTACTCATAAACTTCACTCTCTTCTATTAATGTAAACCACTCTTCACTAACCACATCACTAGTATACCTTTTTACACCTTTTCTTGCAGCCCTACCAAGCCTTAATCTTTCATCCTTACTCTCAACTAAATCTTTAATCTTCTTTATCATAGCATTTCTATTTCTATTTTTTATTAAATATCCATTTTCACCACTATTAATTATTTCACGTGCTCCCTCAGCAGAATTATACGCAATACATGGAACACCATGACTCATCGCCTCAATAAGAACAATACCAAACGACTCAGTATAAGAAGTCATTAAATAAATTGAAGACTCATCTAATATTTTATCAATATAATCCTTTCCCTGAAAACCATGTAAAGTAACCATTTCATTCAAATTGTTTTTTTCAATATAATTTTCAAGATTTCCTCGTTCAACTCCATCACCAATAATATCTAATGTCCAGTCAGGATATTCTCTTAATACTCTTTTATATATTTTAAGTAAATCCATAAATCCCTTTTCAGGAGAAAGTCTACCTACACTAACAAATCTTTTATTCTCAAGCTTCGCACACTTTGCAGGTAACTTATCAATAGAATTAGGAATATAAATACACATACACTTATTATTTTTAAGTTTCTCTGAATAAAACATTTGTAAATCATTAGAAACAACAATTAAATAATCTAAATTTTTACAACTATTTATAACATTAGTCGCATACTTATAATCACCATGATAATGATTATGTTCCCAAGCAATCTTTAAAGTGCCTTCTCTTCCAAAAGAATTTACCCAAAAATTAAATAAATCTCTAGTACTAATCATTACATCACATTTTTTATTAGAAATATAATCAATCATTTTCTTTCTTCGTAAATAAAGTACTTTTACTGAATAAAATCCTTCTTTTAGTATTTTAAAAATATTTTTCTTCTTTACCGCATCCATAAATTTATTCTTATTTGGTTTAATATCTTTATTCAAGTATTTAACTTTAACTCTCTTATCTAATTCAAAAGCAGGTTCATCCAATAGTTTATAACAAACAGCTATTTCTACACTATAACGTTCACATAATGTATTTGCTAAATTAACTATGCACTTTTCAATACCACCATATCCTAAATGTAAAGCTAAAATTGATATTTTTTTCATAATACCACCCTATTCCAATTATAACATTAATTTACATAGAGAAAAACATAAAAACACAAAAAAAAGTATTATTTCTAA
Organism: bacterium; assembly: GCA_963661295.1. Taxonomy (GTDB): domain Bacteria; phylum Bacillota_I; class Bacilli_A; order RF39; family UBA660; genus UBA3789. The sequence goes on along the minus strand of CAVLBI010000101.1, from coordinate 5,053 downwards.
TACTTTTTATAATAACAAATTATTGTTGTACTGGACCAACTTGTGAAATACCTTCAACTGGTGCTACTGGAGCAACTGGAGTTACCATTTGATTAGTAACATCTCCATTTACTGGAGAAACAGGTGTAACTTGAATATCAGGTACAGCTTGTACTTCAGGCGCTACTGGAGCAACTGGTTGAATTACAGGTACTTCATTTACTGGCTCAGTTGGAGCAACAGTACTACTTGTAATTGTTGGAATTGTTTGTGTATTTGCAAGAGGATCAGCTCCACCATAAATTTGATGACTTTCTTGATTAACGTTCAAATCAGAAACAACTGGACTAGCACCACCATAAATTACATGTTCCTCAGGTTGTGGTGCAGGTTGAGAAAAACTATCAACAGCTGGTTGACTAATTTCTGGTGCAGGAGTAACAACTGGTGAAACAGTTGGAGCCTGTTGCATCATTGGGTCAACTCCCATTGGTTGTTGCATCATATCAACTGGTGCCATATTAACATCAGACATTGGGGCAACCTCTGGCATTGCTGGTTGAACAACTTCTGGAGCAACTGGTGAAACAGTTGGAGCTTGTTGCATCATTGGATCAACTCCCATTGGTTGTTGCATCATATCAACTGGTGCCATATTAACATCAGACATTGGGGCAACCTCTGGCATTGCTGGTTGAACAACTTCTGGAGCAACTGGTGAAACAGTTGGAGCTTGTTGCATCATTGAATCAACTCCCATTGGTTGTTGCATCATATCAACTGGTGCAGCATTAACATCAGGCATTGGTGCAACCTCTGGCATAGCAGTAGGCATTGCCGCACTCTGCATCATAGGATCATTAGCCATTCCTTGTCCCATAAAATTATTAGGAGCTGCCGCTGCAGCAACAGCATCTGGAGAAATTGGTGTAGCACCATTCATATTAACAGGTTGAGCCATTGGATCAACTCCCATTGGTTGAGTATTTAAAGTATCAGCCATTGGTTGTTGTGGATTAACAGCTACAGGACCATTATTCACATCAGGAGCAGTATTCGCATTTATACCAGCATTCGCATCTGCTGCTTCTTTTTCTTTCTTCTCTTTCTTAGACTTCTTTCCAGTCACTATCAAAATAATTAACGCAATAATTAATAATACAACTCCTCCAGTAATAAACATACCAGGAACAGTTGCAAACCAACCTAAATCAAAATTCATTAAAATCTACTCCCTTTATTCTATAATCTAATACTATGATAACAAAAAATATTTGCAATTGCAAATACTTTTACGTCATATACAAAACTTTTACAGTGTAAATAATGTCCAATAATTTTTTGACTCTGGCAAAGCCTTAAATTCCAAGCGTTCATGAGTAACAGGATGTTCAAAAGATAAATAGTATGAAAATAAACTAATTTGCTTATTATCTTGAACTCCATATCTTTGATCTCCTAATAAATAGTGACCTCTACTTGCAAATTGAACACGAATCTGATGATGTCTACCAGTTTTTAAAGTAATAGAAACTAAACTACAATCATGTTCCCTATTATAATCTAATAACTCATAATCAAGAATAGCCTTCTTACCATTTTCACATATAAAACTGTTACCATTACTATCTTTATCAATATAATCAATATATTCTCCACTATTATCAACTTTACCATGAACAATAGCTAAATACTTCTTAGTAATACTATGCTCATTAAATGCCTTAGTAAGTCTACTAGCAGCCTTACTACTACGAGCAAATACCATTATTCCAGAAACAGGTCTATCAAGTCTATGAACAAGTCCCAAATAAACATTACCTGGTTTATGATACTTTACTTTAATATAAGCCTTTATATCATCCATGATAGATTTATCCCCAGTAGAGTCCCCTTGACTTAAAACATTATAAGGTTTAATAACTACAATAATATGATTATCTTCATATAAAATATTTAACTTACTCATCTTTTTCCCATCTTCCATAAATACCACAAGGTAATACTAAATTACTATTTTTAATTGGAATACCAACCTCACCACAAGTAATAGTACCACTATACTTCTTATTAACAGTAAGATTAAGTATATTAGAAAGAACATAAGAAGAAAGCCCCGTAGTATAAGAATTAATCAAGAAAAATAATGGATCATCACTAAGAATTTCACTACATAACTGAACTAAATAATTTAAATTCTTCTCAATATCCCAAACTTCACCATTAGCCCCTCTACCATAACTTGGTGGGTCCATTATAATAGCTTCATATTTATTTCCACGTCTAATTTCTCTTTGCACAAACTTGACAACGTCATCTACTAAATATCTTACATTCTCAACTGGTAATTTACTAGATTTTACATTTTCTTTACACCAGTCAATCATACCACGAGATGAATCAACATGAGTAACATGAGCCCCAGCTGACATACATGCAATTGTTGCTCCTCCAGTATAAGCAAATAAATTAAGAACCTTAATTTTTCTATTACTTCTTTTTATTTTATCAATCATATAATCCCAATTAACTGCTTGTTCTGGAAATAACCCAGTATGTTTAAATCCCATCTGTTTAATATTAAAAGTTAAATTCTTATAATTAATTGTCCAAGCACCAGGAACATCTCTTATATTTTCCCAGTGACCTCCACCACTCTTACTTCTATAATATATCGCATCAATTTTAGAAGAATACTTATCCTCTAAATCACCATTATCCCAAACAGCTTGAGGATCCGGTCTAAGTAAATAAACATTACCCCATCTTTCATATTTCTGTCCCTTAGATGCATCAATTAATTCATAATCTTTCCAATCATTACAAAGTCTCAAAAAAACCACCTCATATTCCCGCTTATTGTATCATAAAATATTAAAAGAAAAAAGACCTAAGTCTTTTAATTAGTCGCAGTAAATATTCTTTTATAATCAGTAATCAAAGTACTACCATTATAAGCAATAATCCTATCTTTATACTCAGTCAAAGTATCAGAACTCTTCATTGCATACTCACAATCAACATCAGCATACTTGCTACACTCAGTACCATTAGTAGTATATACTTTATATATTTTATTAGCTGTTCTTACAAAAGTACTAACAGAGTTACCTGCATAATTATAATCAATTATGTCCCCACCATAATTATCACTACCATAAACTATCTTACTACTAGTAATTGTAGGCTCAGACTTACTATCAGCCTTTGAAACAATATAACCATAAACATTACCATCTTTTTTCAAAACATAATATAATCCACTACTACTATCAGCCGTAGTAACCTTAATAGCTTCTTTATCTTTTAATAATAAATCATAAATATAATAATTATTATCACTACTAGTAACCTCGCTATATTGAACAACATTATTAGAAGAAGTTAAATAATAATACTTTCCATCACTACCCCTAGCAATACTACCATCCATAATAGCATCCACAACAATCTTAGTATCAGCCTTCCTACAATTTTTATCATTAGAATAAGCTTGACCTAAACTAATCTCGTAAAGCTTACCATCTTCATCAATAATATGAGTACCTGTTAAATACTTAATTTTCTTATAACTTGTATCTTCCTTATCTTTAGGAAAAAAATAATCACAATTAAACTCAGTTCCATAACTAAAACCATCATGTCTAATATCACGAGTCACATCACCATCACAAGCAGTACAAAGAAAACAACAAATACCAATCAAAAAAAGAAATTTTAATTTATTTTTACCATTCATCTATATCCCTACCTTTAATAAAAGAATACCACAAATGGTAAAAATTTAAAACTAAAATTTCTTTATAATATCAAAAATATATTTAACTGCCTTACTCTCTTCTCCTAGATACTTATCAAAAACAATATCACAAATATTCTTACTCTTCTTATCCTTCTCTTTATCATATAATTTACTTATCTTTTTATATACAATATTAATACTCTCACTATCAGTAATAAACTTATTAGACTCAACCTGCATAATACCAAGCTTTCTCCTCTCACCATTAAGTCTAAACATAAAATAATCATACTTTCTATATAACTTACTTCTTTTAGAATTCTCATATATCATAATAGCATAAATCATATTAGATAACTCTCTATTACTAAAATCACAATCATCATAAAACTTATGCTTAAGCTTAGCATACGAAACAAGACAACTATCTACACTCATATACTTATCAGTACTCTTAGAAACACTAGTAAGAATATTCTTTTCCCTACAAAAATTATAAATAAATAACATTGTTAATGACCATAGTATTAATCTTAGGTCCTCTCCCGTCAAAAATACTTTAGTAACTTTATTTATAAAATCCTGATTTATAAAAAATCCTATCAACACAAGTAATATATAGTAATAAATATTCTTTTCATCTTTATTAAAGAAATCTCTCTCAACTACATAACTATTATAAAAGATATCAGTAATCATCATAAATACAAACATTAAAAATATATTATCAGTAACATTAAAAGCCAACTCAAAACAAATACCAGCTACTACCATCATAATAATAAGAGAAAATATAATTTTCTGTCCCTTATTAAGTTCATATCTAGAATTAATTAAATCAAGTATGAAATAAGCCCCTATTCCAGCTACTACATAAAATATCCAACACCAAAGCCCCATATATATCACCTCAACTTCCACATATTATAGTACAAAAGTAATTATTTGTAAATTACATGTTACCTAAAGAAGTAGATGAAAAATATAATTTTTAAATTATTTCATCATCACTCTTACAATTATCTACAATGATATACGTATCTCCTCCAGCTAATCTATCAACATTTGGATCACACCTAGGTACATCTTCTACTACCTCTGGCATTATTTCTTTACTACTATCTGATTGTGGAGATGAACTAATATTTTTAAAAACATAGTCTAATTTTTCTTTTATTTGATCTCTTGAAAATGGTTTTGAAATGTAGTCTATAAAACCTTCACTTGTATACCTTTCTTTGGCTCCTTTTAAAGTATCTGCGGTTAAGGCAATTACTGGAGTTTTAAAATTGTTTATTTCTTGTAATTTTTTGAGTGTTGTTTCTCCGCTCA